>JAUVLG010000112.1 GCA_030595835.1 Candidatus Eiseniibacteriota bacterium
ATCGACGTGGGGACCGTAGGAGATGGGAACGTGGCGGTGGTGCTCCTCCCTGTCCTCCACCAGATCTATGGCCGCATCGAGGAGGGCCTCGATGCCCTCGCCTCTGTGCCCGACGGTCGGGACGACCGGTGCTCCCAGGAGGCGATGTATCTTCTCAAGGTCGAGCTCCGCCCCTGTGTCGAGGAACTCGTCCCACATGTTGAGGTCGACGACGAGGTCGACGTCCAGCTCCATGAGCTGAATTGTCAGATAGAGATTCCGCGCGAGGTTGCCCGAGTCGACCACGTGGATGACGACGTCGGGCTTCTCTTCGACGATGTAGCTGCGGACGACGCGTTCTTCAACGGAATACGCAGTGAGGCTGTACGTGCCGGGAAGATCGACGATCTCGATCTCGTAACCGCGATGCGAGATGTAGCCGACCTTCTTCTCGACTGTGACACCCGGCCAGTTTCCCACGTGCTGCCGGGCGCCCGTCATGCTGTTGAATATGGAGGTCTTCCCGGAGTTCGGGTTGCCCGCGAGGGCTATTGTCAGCGATTTCTTCTCAGCCATGTTCCTCCGCGCCCGCGCCCCCTGCCCAGACGTCTGTTGCGTCCTCTGTCGTCATGCGTGCGGCAGTAGGGTGGGGGAGTGACCTGCTCAACGATGATCTGCTTGGCTTCCTGTAGTCTCAGTGTCACGTGTGTTCCGCCGATGCAATACTCCACGGGGTTGCGTAGCGGCGCGTGCTTGATGACCCGGACCAGGGTTCCCTTGATGAAGCCCATGTCGAGGAGTCTTCTTCGGAATGCGCCTTCGCCCTGGACGTCGACCACCACCGCAGCTTGGCCGGGATTCAGGGTTGCGAGTGACACTCTCGGGTCAGCTGTCATCAGCTATGCTCCCGTGCTCGCCTACGTGCGGCTGGTTCTGCATCTCGCACTTGTTGTCGAAAGGGCACGCGCTGCACGAAGGGGGCTTCGACGGGTCGTTCGCGCGGGCCATGGACCTCCACAGAATCCTGACGAGGACCGAGACCGCGACGACGAGTATCACTCCCAGTAAGACCTTCTCCATCGCTTACCCTCTCCCAAGCCGCAACATCGGCTCCTTGTCCATGTCACTGCCCGGATGCCGGCGCTGCTCCTCCGGCTTCGCTCGTTCCATCCGGTGCGGATTGCTCGTCCAGGAATTCAACGAGCCGTGCGCGTGTCCTCTCAGACAGTCCGTGTTCCATCTTGCACGCCTCGGTGTCGGCCGTCTCGGCATCGACGCCGAGAACGTCATGAAGAAACCGAAAGATCACGCTGTGCGTTCTGTAGACGGATTCTGCACGACTCCGGCCGAGTTCGGTCAGTAGGATCTTGCCGTAGCGTTCCTGCCTGACATAGCCGTCCTTCCTTAGCCTGCCTATCGCCGACCGCGTCGTGGGGACCGTAACATCGCGTTCTGCCGCTACTTGCGACACACCCACGGTGTCGTTTCTCAGAGAGAGAAGGTAGATGGTCTCAAGGTAGTCGGCACTGCGCGCAGAAAGCATGATTTCCCTCACAAAGTAAGTCTGCTCTTACTTTAGCATCAAATGGGCCAGGAGTCAAGTTACACGTGCGTCGCTACGAGACGGTACATGGCTCCATCGTGACCCTCCTGGAGGCGCTCCCATGGGGCACATAGAGAAAGGGCGGCCGGAGGCCGCCCTTTCTCGCACACACGACAGATGTCAGTGGCGGGCGTTTGATGCCGCCACATCGCTCCGCGACTACCACACGTCGATCATTCTTGCCAGAGCGGCTTTCCCCCTGTACTCGGGGAGGAGCATGGGTGCCCTGCGCTCAGGCGCCACACCGGCCCCTTCCAGCGCATTCACGAAGCTCTCCACGTGCTGGAAGGTCCGCTGACCACCGGTGGCGGACCGGACGTATTCGGCCGCGGCCATTCCGGCGCGCCTGCCGAACACCATCGTGCCCAGCGTCGAATTGCCCATCAGCCGGTTCTTACCGTGAACGCCTCCCGATACCTCTCCGGCCACCCAGAGCCCCTCGATGTTGGTGGCGCCGTCGGGGTCCGTTTCTACTCCACCGTTCTGATAGTGCAGAGTCGGGAAGATGAGGACGGGGTCCACCGTTATGTCTATGTCGAACCTGGCGTACATCCGCTTCATTGCCGGGAACGCGCGCTCTATGTAGCCCTCGCCGTGAATGGCATCGATCAACGGCGTGTCCAGCCAGACGCCGCGCAGTCCGGACGGCGTGGTGATGCCGTTCTCTCTCACGTAGCATTCGCGGATGATCGCCGAAGCCTCTACGTCCCTGGGCTCGAGTGGGAAGACGAAAGCCTCGCCGTCCTTGTTGATCGGCTGTGCGCCCGCGCTCCTCAGCTTCTCGGTGAGCAGGAAGCCGACGATCTGCACCGGGTAGGCGGCGCCGGTCGGGTGGTACTGTACCGTGTCGGCATCGCGCAGTTTCGCGCCCGCCCGGTAGGCGAGAACCAGACCGTCGGCCGTGGCCCCGTAGTGGTTCGTTGTGGGGAAGCCCCTGATGTGCAGGCGCCCGAAGCCGCCGGTCGCGAGAACCGTGGCCTTCGCGCTTACCACATGGTATGCCCCGGTCTCGAGGTTGTAGAGCACGGCGCCGGTCACGCGTCCGCTCGCATCCGTCGTGAGCTCTATCGCCGGTGAGTGTTCGATGGAGGGAATGCGCCTGGCCCGGAACTCGTCTCTCAGTACCCTGAACTCCTCAAGGCCCGTGTAGTCGCGGCACGAGTGCATTCTTCGCGCGGAAGTGCCACCGCCCCAGTTCTCGACGTAGTCCCCGTTGTCGCGCTTGTCGAAGACGACTCCGAGCTCTTCGAGCCAGTGCATGACCAAGGGGGCGTCCTCGACCAGGGCTCTGACGACATCCGGCTTGTTCGCGTAGTGACCGCCGCCGATCGTGTCAAGAAAATGCCTGTCCGGCGGGTCTATCGGACGGTCCGCCGCCTGTGTTCCGCCCTCGGCCATGATGGAGTTGCAGTCACCGTGCCTCAGTTTGTTGATCAGTAGTATTTTCTCGCGCTCCACGCCGCGATCCTGTGCCAGAAGCGCGGCCGCGGTGCCAGCAAGCCCCCCACCGATGATCATCACATCAACCTCGTGGTCGGCGACGCTCAGGTCGACGTCAGTCTTGTCGATGAGCGGATAGGACTCGAGCAGGTCGGCCACCGGAACGGGCACGGGATCGCCCTTGTTCGGCCCGATCTTGAGCTCTCTCTTGCCCCCTGGCGCGTAGTCCGGGTGAACCTGCAGCGTCTCCTGACGCTGCTCCGCGGACATCGCGGCGGGGACCGCGTCCTTCCTTTTCGCCCGCGAGCGATTGACTATCTCGATCGACTGCCGCATGTGCTCCGGGTAGCCGCCGATGTACTTGACCTCAGACATCTCGCCTCCCTATTCGTCGGATTCTCTCACCCTGGCTGCGTAGAGCTCCTTGAGCTTCTTCGTGGACGCGCCGACCAGAGCGTCGAGCGCGCTCGAAAACTCGCCCCGCTCCATCTCTGCGAGGCGCGTCTTGAGGTGTTCGGGTTCGGGGCTGCCGTAGCGGCCGAACATCCTTCTGCCAAGGTGTCCCACGTTGTAGTGGACGATCTCGGCCGGGCAGCGCAACGCGCAGAGCCCGCACTGGATGCAATCGAACGATTGCTCGGCGAGGCTCTCGAAATCGCCCTTGATGGCCGACTGTATGTAGTCCATCACCTCGAGGTCCTGCGGACACGCTTTCGTGCAGGTGTTGCAGGAGACGCAGCGCGCTACCTCGGGGTAGTGCTTACTGAAGACCGAGTAGTCGTAGCTCTCGGACTCGATGTCGTAGTAGGCGGCCTCGGCGGGGGAGAAGGGAATCTGCACCAGATACATCCCATCTTCCACTCTCGTTTGGCATGCAAGGGCCGACTCCAGCTTGTACTGACCCTCCCTGCGGAAGACCGTGGCGCACGCGCCGCAGAATCCCTGCCGGCACCCGCAGGATCTGATGAGCTTGTACCCGGCGAACTCCATGGCCGTCATTATCGTGAGGTCGGCGGGCACCTCATACCCGCGCCCCATGATGTAGATCGTTACCCAGTGCTCGACGTCTCGGCTATCGACACCGGTCGTCAGGGATCTCGTCGACTCCGAGATCCTCTCCATCATGGTCTTGGACTCGCTCACGCGTCCTCCTTCATGAGTTTCTTGCCGCGGAGAAGCGGCCTCGGATCGGTGTGGTTGAGGTCGAACCGGCAGCACTCCGCATTCAGGCCGAACGCGACTGCCATGAGTTGCGTGAAGTAGAACACCGGCATCGGCTCGAAATCGGGGTGCTTCTCAAGGACCTCCCTCTGCCTGTTGTCCAGGTTGAACGCGCAGAGGGGACAGAACGTCGTCACCGCCTCCGCGCCCGCCGACCTCGCGTGGCTCAGGATATCGTGGGTGAGCTCGGCAACGGCGTACTTGTCCGGAACCGTCTGGTAGCTGCCACAGCACACCGTCTTGTACGAATTATCGATGACCGTGGCCCCCATGGTCTCAAGGAACTTCCGCTGGATCGTCGGATTCTCCGGATCATCGATGCCGATGCTCTTCGGCCGGAGCAGTGTGCATCCGTAGTAGGGCGCCACGTTGAGATTCCCGAGAGGCACCTTCACCTGTCTTGCGATCGCCTCCGGATCGAGCTCCTTGAGTATCTCTAGGAAGTGCACGACCTCCGAGTCTCCCCGGTAGTCTTCCTCGAGGTACATGAAGTCGTTGATGGACTTGAGGTCCTCCGCGTTCCCGCCGATGCGCGCGTTGGACCACTTTAGCGCGTTGAAACACATCGAGCAGAGAGTAACCACCCGCTTGTCGTCCACGAGGCCGGCATCGCTCATCTCCTGGACGCGCACCATGTTCCTGATGGGTGCTATGTGCCGCATCAGGTCATCGTCCGTAAGGGACGTGACCACGCCGCAGCAGTTCCACCGGGGCAACTCGACCAGCTCCATCCCTAAGGTCTCGGCGACCGCCAGGGCGGAGTCCTCCAAGCCTTTTCCCGTAGTCTTGAGCGTGCAGCCCGGGTAGTAAGGCAGCCGCGTTCTCTTCGGGCTCCCGGCATCCAGGGCGGCGTGTGTTGTGCTTGTCTGTTCAGACGTCACTCTGTTCTCTCCTATCCGGTGAGCTTTCTGAATGCGCTGACCAGGGCGATCTGCGGAAGCTCTGCCAGCTCATCGCTCGGTATGTTCCTGATGTCGAGACGGTCGACCGATCTGCGGAGCGTCACCTGCCGCAGTGCCTCGGCGACCTTCGATACGTCGAGGCCCCGGGGACAGCGTACCGTGCAGGCGAAGCATGAGGCGCACACCCACATCGTCTTCGTATCGAGCGCCTCGCTCTGTCCCAGTTGCACCATTCTCATGAGCTGCGACGGTGTGACGTCCATCTCGTGGATCATCGGACAGCTTCCCGAGCAGGTGCCGCACTGATCGCAGACGGTGATCGCCTCCGCGCTCAGCGCGACTATCCTCTTCAGAAATGTCTCGTTCTTCGGTGTGATAACTATCGTTTGAGCCATGTGGCCACCTATCGCTTATTACTGAAGAGTCTATCGTTAACGTGCTCCGTCAGAGCCTTCCTCTTGTCCTCCGGCACCGGGCCCAGCTTGCCGGACAGGGCGCACAGGTCGTTCACGCGGCCGACGAAACCGGCCATCATCACAGTGACGAACTCAAGCCCGAGCACTCGCTCCGGGTCGATACCCTCGTCCTCGAGAGCACTCTTGACCGCGGCGGTGTTCGCTTTCATAGCCGCGGCGCTGCCGACGTAGGGCGACGACTTCTCCTCGCTGTCGCCCACAAGAACGGCTCCAGCGCCGAGCGAGAACGCCTCGAGGATGAGCCTGGGGGGCACCCGGCCACCGCTCGGGACCCTGATGATCCTCGAGTTGGGGGCGTAGGCCATTCTCGCCGTCCCTACGTTGTCCGCCAACCGATAGACCGTCATGTCGTCGGCGAAGACCAGTACCGTTGTGCCGTCGCCTTCGCTCAGAACTGCCCTCACTTCCTCAAGGAGCTGTGCGTTGGTGTATCCCTTGAGGTCGAGGGCCTCGGTCGGGCAGGCGGAGATGCATACGCCGCAGCCGCTGCACGAAGATTCGCTGATCTTCGCCACCCCGTCGGAGATGGTTATCGCCTCTACCGGGCAGGCCGGGACACACAGCCCGCAGCCGTCACAGGCCTCCTCGTGAACGAACGCCACGACCGGGTCGAGCGTGTACTCGCCCTGGTTCATCAGCCGTACGGCCCTTGCCGCCGCCGCACTCGCCTGTGTGACCGTGTCCGGTATGTCCTTCGGACCCTGAACGGTGCCCGCGAGGAACACCCCCTCGGTCAGCGTATCGACCGGCTTGAACTTGGGGTGCGCCTCCTGAAGGAACCCGTCGGGGCTCTTCGTGAGCTTGAGCATCTCGGCGATGGGATCGGTCTGGGCGCTGGCCGTCATGCCCACCGACAGGACCACCAGG
>JAUVLG010000230.1 GCA_030595835.1 Candidatus Eiseniibacteriota bacterium
CGTGCGGTTTTCCCGCACCGGGCTCTTCAGTGGTCCTCGCTTCCGCAATCAGCTGAGGCCCGGCAGCATCAGTTGCGTGTTCCGGCGTTCCGTGATCCGGGGCCGTGCCACCGAGAAGTACCGAACCAGCTCATGGAACCCGGACCAGTTGTAGCTCCGACGCTCACTCCGGCGGTTCAACCATTTGTACAGGATCCGGAGCGCCTGCGTATAGAACTCCCGCAGACTCCCGTAGTTCCCGATCACTCCATAGTAGTTGTAGTACCCCCGAAGCTTCGCGTTCAGTTCACCAAACAACCGGTCGAGTCGCCAGTTCCGCCGTGTTCTGCACCACTCGGCGAAGCGCACCAGGGAAGCGCGAAGCTTACGCCGCGATGTCCGACGTTGCACACACGCCTTACCCGATCGCGCCACACCCCATCGGTACTCGAACCCAAGGAAGTCGAAGCGCCCCGAGTCCCGCCGCGCATGACGGCTGAACCGCAGAATACGAGTCTTCTCCCCCGACAGTTCCAGACCGAACCGGGACAGCCGCTTGCCAAGCACCCTGTAGAACGCCTCAGCATCGGCCTTGTACTGGAACGCGCAGACGAAGTCGTCCGCATAGCGGCAGAGATACGCCCGCCCTCTGCTCCGCGGCTTCACCACTCGCTCGAACCACAGGTCCAGAACGTAGTGAAGATAGATGTTCGCCAGGACGGGCGACACGATCCCGCCTTGTGGACATCCTGTCACAGGATGCACCACTGCCCCGTCCTGCTCCAGCACTCCCGCTTTCAACCACTTCCTGATCAACCGAAGGAACGGCCTGTCGTTCACCCGTTCCTCGAGCATCCGCTGCATCCAGTCGCGGTCTATGTTGTCGAAGAACCCCTTGATGTCGGCTTCTACCACATAGCCGTAGACCCCCAACTGCAGCTCCCGAGTCAGATCCCTTACCGCATCACGGGCGCCCACTCCTGGGCGGTAACCGTAGCTGCACGGTAGGAAGTCCTGCTCGTAGATCGCTCCGAGGATCCGGGACGCGCACAGCTGCAGGAGCTTATCCTGAACCGCCGGTATCCCCAGCGGCCGCTCTTTCCCGCCGCCCTTCGGTATCCAACGCCGACGCACCAACTTCGCGTGGTAGTACTTCCGCTTCAGTCCGTCCACGAGACGCTCTATGTTCCCCGCAAGGTCCTTCTCATAGTCCAGAGCCGACACGCCGTCGACTCCGCACGCTGCCCGCTTCTTGATCAGCGGCCAGCAGGACCTCAGGTTCACCTCGTTCAGCATCCCGTAGAGGTTCTCGAAGCGATAATGCCGCTCTCTCCTCGCCTTGTTCGCTATCCCCCGCAGGGAGGTCTGCATGGCTCCTCCGGCCTTACGCGTCCGGCCCATGTTACCTGTGCGGACTGCGGACCACCGTCAGCCCCTTCCCCGTGTGGACGGCTCTCCCGTCCTCTGAGTACTATGAGCTGATCCGACTCCCTGGAAGCCTTCGGCCCTCCTCCCTTCTTCGGACGGGCCTACCTGCG
>JAUVLG010000188.1 GCA_030595835.1 Candidatus Eiseniibacteriota bacterium
ACCACCCGAGATGAGGTAGTCGCGATTGATGGGCATCCGGTCGCGGTAGAAACCTGACATCGTGTCGGCGATCGCGATGGCCGTCTGCGTGACGACTCTCGTGTGATCCAGCAGGCTCAGATCTGTGTCCTCTATGAGGAGGGTGAACGGGATGTCGGGCATGTCCTTGACTTCCCAGCCGCCCGTCTCCATCGCGTCGATCCAAACATCGACCGTCTTCTCGCGGAGCGCCTCGTCCTTGATCAGCTCCAGCTCGGGGAGAATTCCCCGCACTTCTTCTCTCGTCGGCATGTCGTGTCCTCGCGTCTTGTGTGAAATCGGCTGCACCGGGAGCGCGCCAGCCTCCTAAGTCCCCTGCCGGGAGCGCGCCGGCCACCCGGTCGGGCGCCGTGTGCGCCGCGGCTACTTCGTTCCGGCCTCGAGCTTCGCCCGGGCGTAGTTCAACAACCCTCCCGCGTCGCGTATCGCCAGGATCTCCGGCGGCAGCGGCGGGAACGCGAACGCCTTACCTCCGACGGTTATGCTCCCGCCTTCCACGTCCAGCACCACCTCGTCGGCGTCCTTGAACGCATCGACGGCATCCGGCGCCTCGATGAGCACGAGGCCCTGGTTGATGGCCGCGCGGTAGAAAATCCTCGCGAAGCTCTTCGCTATCACGGCCGAGATGCCGACGGCCTTCAGGCCGAGCACCGGCTGCTCGCGCGAGCTGCCGCACCCGAAGTTCGTTCCGGCCATCAACAGGTCACCGGCCGACACCCCGCCCGCGAACTCGGAGTCGAGATCCTCGAGCAGGTGCGGCTTGACCTCTTCCGCGGTCGCGCACGTGTACGTGTACTTCCCCGGGAAGAGCATGTCGGTGTTGATGTCGTCACCGTACTTCCAGACCTTCAACTGACACCTCCTTGACCGCATCGGCCTCGGTCAGGCAACGCCTGCCGCAGGCATACGGCACTGGTCGCTGTTACGCGGCCTTCCTCGGGTCGGTGATAACTCCACTGATCGCGGACGCCGCCACGGTCTCCGGGCTGGCCAGGACGGTCTCCGCGTCCTTGCAACCCATGCGCCCCTTGAAGTTCCGGTTGGCGGTCGAGAGACATCTCTCACCGGGCGCGAGCACGCCCTGGTGCGCGCCCAGGCATGGGCCACAGCCGGTCGGAAGCAGTACGCCGCCGGCCCTGACCAGCTTCGCGATGGTCCCATCGGCCAGCGCGGCCTCGAGCACCTCGCGCGACGCGGGCAGGACGAGCAACCGCACCTTCGGGCTGACTGTCTTGCCGTCCAGGATGGCCGCGGCCGCGCGCAGGTCGGAGAGCCTGCCGTTCGTGCACGTGCCCAGCAGGGCCTGGTTGATCTCCATCC
Source organism: Candidatus Eiseniibacteriota bacterium (assembly GCA_030595835.1). Lineage (GTDB taxonomy): Bacteria > Joyebacterota > Joyebacteria > Joyebacterales > Joyebacteraceae > JALGZG01. Next base: position 1,360 of record JAUVLG010000188.1, read on the forward strand.
CCTCGACCTCGCTCACGGGTGTCACGTTGTCGACCTTGTGCGGCAGCGCGACGACCGGAACGATCTCCCCCAGGTCGTACCTCAGCTCGCGGATGTACTCGGCGTCGGAGTCGGCCCAGACCGGCTCGTAGGACGAGCGGTCGGCGCCTATCGAGGTCAAGTACTCCTCCGTCGTCGCATCGAACGGGAAGACAGCGATCTTCCCGCCCATCTCGATGCCCATGTTCGCGACGACGAACCGATCCTCTATTGTAAGAGCTCCGATGTCGCCGTGAAACTCGACCGCCTGGTACGTGGCGCCGCCTGCCGAGATGTCGCCGATGATGGTGAGTATCAGGTCCTTCGCGGACACGCCAGGCTGGAACTTGCCCTTGAGCGTTATTCTGATGGTCGGCGGCACGCGAAACCAGGTCTCCCCCACCAGTAGCAGCGCGGCCGCCTCCGTCCGATCGATGCCGGTCGAGAATGCGTTGACCGCCCCGTACGAACAGGTGTGCGAATCGCTTCCCACCAGTATCTTGCCCGGCAGAGCGTGGCCCTTCTCAACGACGACCTGATGGCACACACCCGTGCCGACGTCGTAGAAGTTTGGCAGCCCGTGAGCAGCCACGAACTTCCTGATGTTCGCGTGCCCCGTCGCCGTCTTCTCGTTCGCCGCGGGCGTGACGTGATCGAGCACGATGATGGGCATGCCCTTTCTGACCACACCGTACTTTTCGAGCTCGTCGCCGATCTTCCCGATGATCGCCGCCGTGTTATCGTGCGTCAGCAGGTGGTCTGGCTTGACCGCGACGATCTGTCCCGGCACGACCGAGTCGAGTCCGGCGGCCCTGGCCAGCACCTTCTGCGCGAATGTCATTCCCATGATTCGCTCCCGAGCCGAGGAGAGCGCGGAGACCGCTCGGGCGGCCCCGCGCTCAGCCCGCTCTTCTACAGTTCCGCGATGATCGCGTC
>JAUVLG010000127.1 GCA_030595835.1 Candidatus Eiseniibacteriota bacterium
TCGAGGATCCGGCCGGAGTGATGGACCGTCCTGATGCGCGGACGGACGACGCATCACAGTACATGTGGGACATGTCGATGGCCTTGACATTTACGCTTGGCGAGCCCTTTAGGTAGCCCTAGCGTGTGGCGTTCGAATCAGTGCGCCACCTAACATTCTCTAAGCCGTTGCCAGTCCTTTCTTGGAGTAGTCGACGCCGCCCCATGTGGCTGTGATCATGGCTTTTGCCTCGATCTTGCTGATGGGGTTGCCCGACAGATCGCGGAAGACGTAGTGCGGTCGGGTGGTCTTGGTGGACTCCGCTTGCTTGAGCTCCTTCATGAGGTGATGGATCCTGGGCAGGAGCTTGGCGTTTGCGACGGCACAGACGGCCTGGGTATGTGTGTGTCCGGCACGTCTCCTCTTGTGATAGAAGGCGGCCATTTCGAGATCCCACTTGTAGGCGTTCTCGGCCGCGAGATAGAGGCATCGTTTGTAGCGGTTGCAGCTCATCTTTGACATGGGCATAGGTGAGGATGCGTGGTCACCGGTCTTCTTGACGGAAGGATAGAAGCCGGCGAAGCCCTTGTGTTTGTTGAGGGTTTCGAAGCGGTCGATGTCGCCGACACAGGTACGGATGCCCGCAGCGAGGATGTGTCGGATACCCGGGAGTGAGATGAGTGAGTCCGTAGGATCGATCTTCCTGTTGAGCTTCTTGATCTGCAGCTCGAGCAGATGGCGACGTTGCTCCTCTCGTTCGAGCTGGTCGAGTTCCCAGTTCAACTCGTCCTGGAGGATCCGTTCGTCGAAGGGCATGGAGTCAGCATCTCGGACGACACGGTAGAGCTCCACGGCTTTCTCGCAGGCCAGGAAGAGCTTGTCGAGTGTGTCGGACTCGAGTTCGAGTCGATAGCGTTTCTGGAGGAACTGTCCGAGTCGTTTCTTGCCGAGTCTGAGGGCGGATCTGGGATCGATGTAGGCACGCAGGAAGGCACGACCGGCCTCGTTGAGGAGGAAGCCGTCTGGGAGCTTCGTAAGGCCGGGATTGACGGCTTCACAGAGATCCTGTATGCGCTGTTTGCGTCTGGCGAGTGAGTCGACGACGCGATCGCGCTGTCTGACGATCTGGTCGAGTCGTGCGTGATCACCTTGAGGGAGAAAGACCTGGGCGGTATCCTTAGGGTAGTTCCTGAGGCACCGGGCGAGGGTCAAGGCGTCGATGCGGTTGGTCTTGTTCTTGCGATGGCCGGCCTCTCGGACCTTCTTCACGCGATAAGCCGAGGGACGGTAGACGCGGCAGCCTGTGGCCTTGAGGACGGCGGCGACAGGGATCCATGCTCTTCCCGGTGAGTCGATGACGAAGTCTACGGGTTCGTCCTGGTTCCGCACAGCCTCGATCTTCCGGAAGAGCTTGTGGAAGCCCTCGGGCGAGGAAGTGAAGCGGAAGCTTCGTCCGATCACGAGTCCTGTCTCGCGTTTGAGGATGACGACGTCGTGTGCGCTCTTTCGTCCGAGGTCGATTCCGACGATGAGAGCCATACGCGGTGCTCCTTTCTAGAGAGGTGGGAGAAGGACATTGACTTCGGTCGAGTTCCTTCGACCTCCGCGGGTTCCGGGTTAGGGTTCAGCCAGTGTCGCGCTTGATACGGGGCGACCAGTGATCCGGTCCCACCAATCCTCTAAATCGGAGCCACCCACAGAGGTGAAGGGGGGCAATGTTAGGCTCGTGGCAGCTGCTTCCACAGCTCCACACTAGCGCGTATACGCCCTCCTTCGACCTCTGGAGATAGTAGGCCGAACACCGCAGTGGCCAAAGGACTCTCCACACACCGATCGAGTCCGGAAGGCCTGTGAACAGCATACGACTAGCGTATGCAGCCGACGAGCTTGGCTGTCACGCCGACTGCACCGGGCGCTGTCGCGCCCGAAGCATCCGCCGCGCCAGCCTTAACGCTCGCGGCTGATACGCGGTCCGTTAGATGACTCGCCTTGGGAAGGTGGTTCTATGCGATTCGTCACAATCTTGGTCTTGGTTTGTGGACTCAGCGTCCCCGGCGTTGCCGCGGAGGCGGCCGATCAGGACGAGGCGTGGTCTGATACCCTGGCGACACTTGATCGCGATGATCACCACGCCTTCGCTGCCGTTCTGTTCACGGATCCTCATGTGGTCGAATGCAGTGCGGAACTCGATAGCCTGAGGGCCGAGGCTCTGGCATCCGTGTATCCCGATCTTCAGGCGATGGAAGCAGGTAGGCACCCGGTGCGCGACACCTCATCGGGCATCCGCTTCATCTACACCGTCAACGGTCACAAGGGGATGTTTCATCATTACTACTCTGTGTCGCGGCCGCCGTTTCTGGCAACCGCAGCCGGGAGGTTCTTGGTCGGGCTAGCGTGTGAGCGCCTAGTCTTGCCAGACCCCGAGAGGGTCCTCGTTTCGCCCAACGGTGTCTGGCACGTGCACTGGTTGCTCACTCCGGCTGAGCATGCTGAGGTCGTATCTGAGGTCGCGGCGGCCGTTCCCGACGCAGTAATCGCTCTGACTGGCGAGGCTCTCTCTCGTGGTACCTACATCGAGATCGAGTACGTGAGCATGGAGGACTTCGAGGAGTTGACCGGCGAGTCATCTAACTAGCGTATGCAGCCGACGAGCTTGGCTGTCACGCCGACTGCACCGCGGGCGGACGCCCGCGACGCACCCGCCGCGCCAGCCTTAACGCTCGCGGCTGATACGCGGTCCGTTAGAGGGCGAGCAACATGCCGAAGGACATCCCATTGGAACTACGAGACGCATCCCTCGTTGAGTTGGGTAGGATAACCGCGAGGTTCGCAACATTGGAGTTCATGACAGGCAATCTCGTTTCCTGGTTGGTGGGTCCAAACGACGACGCTGGACGAGTCATTGTGTCGGCCATGCCATTCAGACGTCGCTTGGATGTGATTGACTCCCTGGTCAGGCTGTCTACTGACGAACCCGAGTTACTTGAACAGACCAAAGCGACACTTCGGCAAGCCACACTCGCCGAAGATCGCCGCAACTCGTTCATGCACTCGATGTGGTGCGAGCAATCCGAGACTCTAGAGGGGGAACCCACGACGTGCGCAGGGAGGCTGAAGTTCACAGCTAGGCGCGGAAAGGGTCTTCGGCAGCAAGTCGAGACTCTACTCCCAAGTCAAATGCGAGAGATAGCAGACGAGATACTCTCCGCCTTTGAGTCGCTTTCTGATCTCTGGTTCGCACTCGGCAAAGCAGGCCTGCTTCACAGTTTTGAGGTCGCAGGCGAGAACCCCGAGCTCGACGACATCGGGCATGATACAGAGGAACGCTAGGCTGCTCGCCCTCTAACTAGCGTATGCAGCCGACGAGCTTGGCTGTCACGCCGACTGCACCGCGGGCTGACGCCCGCGACGCACCCGCCGCGCCAGCCTTAATGCTCGCGGCTGATACGCGGTCCGTTAGACAGCACGCCACGGATCCTCAACAAGTGGTTGCGGGCAGACTTCTGAAACGAGGGAGAGCGCACGAGTGATACTACCTGGATGGGACGCCTTCGATCGCATATCCGAGGCTGACTTGATGCAGCTGATCGAGGGAGGCGTCGGTGAGGCACGGACGCTCGACTACAAGCTCACACTCCCCGGTGACGGGCAGGGTGACAGGAAGGAGTACCTCGCTGACGTGTCGTCCTTTGCCAACGCCTCTGGAGGCCACTTGCTGTTCGGCTTCCGCGAGGACGCTGGCATTCCTCAGGAGATTGTGGGTCTTGGAGATGCCAACACCGACGATGCGATACTCCGACTCGAGAATATGATCCGCGACAGCATTGATCCAAGGATTCATGGCGTTGCCTCGCGCTCGATATCCATCGATGGTGTCGGACCAGTTGTCTTGCAGTTCATTCCGCCAAGCTTCATGTCGCCGCACATGGTGAGCTTCCGTGGCAGCCAGAGATTCTATGCAAGGAACTCCAACGGTAAGTACCAGCTTGACGTGCATGAGCTCCGTGCAGCCTTTGCCGTCACGGACGGTCTATCGGACAGACTCCGCTCCTTCAGGGCAGATAGACTGGCGCGGATTCTGTCGGGCGATGTACCCGTAAGGCTGGACACCCCGCCGCTCTGTGTGCTGCATCTGGCGCCGTTGTCGGCTTTTGGCTCTCCGAGCCAGGTCGACCTTTCGGTGCTGTCGGAATCCGACCGTGACCTGCTTCCGCTTTTCACCTCTCGCACGGAGGTGTTTCGGCACAACCTCGACGGCATTCTGTCGCACAGGCACAGTTCGACGGGTATGCACCACGGATATCTTCAGGTCTTCCGTGACGGGACCATCGAGTCACTCGACTCCCGTCTGGTGGGTGCAAAGGCCGAGCACAGGATTATTCTCAGCGACGCGTTCGAGCGAGGTCTGGTGAATGCCCTTCGTCTCTATCTCGACGTGGAGCGGAGGATTGGAGCTCAGCCACCGCTAGTCCTCATGCTCTCTCTCCTGGGCGTCGGTGGGTTGACTATGGACAAGTGCTGGGACGACTCCGAGGAATTCAGCATGATGTTCGATCGCTCAGATCTGCTCATCCCACCGGAACTCGTCGAGGACGCCGGTGCGGATCCGAGCCAGATCATCCGGCCGCTGTTGGACGCCGTGTGGAATGCGGCTGGTCGGTCCGGCTCGCCGTACTACGACAGCGATGGCAGCTGGATCCTGGGGCAATCGCAATAGGGCGTGCTGCCTAACTGGCGTATGCAGCCGCCGAGCTTGGCCGTCACGCCGACTGCACCGCGGGCTTTCGCCCGCGACGCACCCGCCGCGCCAGCCTTAGCGCTCGCGGCTGATGCATGTCCGTTAGGTGGCTCACGCTGGAGAAGGGACCGATACCGCATGCGTCCTACGGGGCATGATAGACCGATGTCGAGCATCGCGTTCCGCGCCATGGCAGCGATCATGAGAGTGCGCGGGTGCTTTCGCGACAAGAAGGGTGAGGTGGAACGCGCTGGCGTCGAGGCTGGTGACGTCGTTCTGGACTTCGGTTGCGGGCTTGGTTTCTGTACCTTGCCCGCTGCGGATAGAGTGGGTCAGAAGGGGAAGGTGTACGCTCTCGACATCCATCGGCTGGCCGTCGAGACCGTCAGGCGTGGGGTCCAGAAGCGAGGGCTCAGCAACGTGGAGACGATTTGCTCCGGCCTCGCGACTGGGATCCCGAACGACACGGTGGACGTGGTCCTGCTGTTCAATGTTCTTCCGATGATCGAGGATCGTGCTGCCGTAATGCGGGAGCTCCACAGGGTG
>JAUVLG010000160.1 GCA_030595835.1 Candidatus Eiseniibacteriota bacterium
CGACCCACTCGGGGCGCCGCCTCACACCACACCTTCCGGCTGGCGCCCGTCCGTAATCTCGTGCCTCGCCGCGGCCTACCTCAGCGCGTTGCGGGCGATGACTATCTTCTGGATCTCGCTCGTGCCCTCGTAGATTTCGATGATCTTGGCGTCGCGGTACATCCGCTCGACCGGATACTCCTTGGAGTAGCCGTTTCCACCGTGGATCTGAACGGCCATGCGCGTGACCGCGACCACGGTCTCGGCGGCGAAGTACTTCGCGATCGCCGCCTCGCGCGTGAACCTCTTCGCGCCCGCGTCCTTCATCGACCCGGCCCGATAGACGAGCAGCCTGGCCGCATCGGTCTGCGCCGACATCTGGGCGATCATGTCCTGGATCATCTCGAACTCTGCGATGGGCTTCCCGAACTGGACGCGCTCCTGGGCGTACTTGACGGACGCGTCCAGAGCGCCCTGCGAGATGCCGACACCCTGGGCTCCGATGTCGATGCGCGAGACGTCGAGCGTGTGCATGACGACCTTGAAACCGCCGCCCTCCTCACCAAGGAGGTTCTCCTTCGGAACGATGCACTCGTCCATGATGAGCTCGCAGTTGCCGGTCGCGCGAATGCCCATGAGGTTCTCGTGCTTGCCGACGCTGAAACCCTCGAAGTCCTTATCGATGATGAACGCGCTCATGCCCTTGTGGCGCAGCTCGGGGTCGGTGTACGCAAAGATCACGAACGTCCGGGCATCGGTCCCGTTCGTGATCCACGCCTTGGTTCCGTTCAGCACGTAGTGGTCGCCCTTGTCGACGGCCGTCGTCTCCATCCCCGCGGGGTCGGAACCCGCGTTCGCCTCCGTGATGCCGATGGCGCCGAACTTCTTTCCCGAGCAGAGGTCGGGCAGGTACTTCTTGCGCTGCTCCTCGGTTCCGAAGTGGTAGATGGGATAGGCGCACAGGGAGTTGTTGACCGCGGTGATGACGCCGTGCGAGGCGCACACGCGAGAGATCTCCTCGCAGATGATGGCGAGGGTCGTGAAGTCCAGGCCCGCTCCACCGTACTTCTCCGGTATGACGACGCCCATGAGGCCGAGCCCGGCCATCTTCTTGAGAGTGCTCGTCGGGAACTCGCGGCTCTCGTCGATCTCGGCCGCGATGGGCTCGAGTTCCTTCTCCGCGAATTCACGCACCATGTCGCGGACCATCTTCTGGTCCTGGGTAAGTGCGAAGTCCATGCAGTCTGCTCCCTTCCACAACGTGTGGTCTGTCAGTTCTGACTTGACGTCCTTCCATCCATCCTGTTTATCACTTCCCTGGCAACCTGATAGGGGGACTTGTGCCCCCCGGTTACATCTCCGATCATCGAATCGAGCCCGGGCTCGCCGCCAAGCCGCTTGTAGAGCTCCCGCTCCAGCGAGTCGACTATGATGCCACGGACCTGCGACTTGAAGTGGTCGCGCCTGCGCTCCTGAAGGAGCTTGTGTTCAGTCAGGAACGCCCTGTGCTCGTCGATCGTGGTGGCGATTGGGGCTAGCCCCTCGCCGGTCGTCGCGACCGACCTGAGCACCGGGGGTGTCCACCCGAGCGAAGGGTCCTTGAGCACGAGCATCGAGCTGATCTCCGCCACCGTCATATCGGCGCCGTCCCGATCGGCCTTGTTGACAACGAAGATCTCACCGATCTCCATGAGTCCCGCCTTCATCGCCTGGATGCTGTCACCGGACTCAGGGACAAGCACGATGACCGTGGTGTCCGCGGCCTCGGCGACGTCCAACTCCGACTGCCCGACGCCGACGGTCTCAAAGATGACGTAGTCGAATCCCGCGGCGTCCATGGCCACCGCGACACTCGGCGCCGAGCGCGAGAGCCCGCCCAGTCCGCCGCGCGTTGCCATGCTGCGGATGAACACGCCCTCCCTGGTTCCGAGCCGCTGCATCCGAATGCGGTCGCCCAGAAGGGCCCCGCCGGTGAAGGGGCTGGTCGGGTCGATCGCGATGATCCCGACGGTGCTGCCCCCATCCAGAAGCCGCTCGGTCAGACCGTCGACCAGAGTGCTCTTCCCTGCCCCCGGCGGTCCGGAGATCCCGATTCGATAGGACTTGCCTGCGTCCGGATAGACGGCATCGAGGAGCTCGAGGCCACGCTCGTCTTCGTTCTCAATCCATGAGATGGCCCGCGCAAGCGCGAGCGCGTCACCCTTCTTCACTCTCTCGACCAGATCCGGGACGCTTACGCTCCTCACTACTCCCCCACGATGGCTGGCGCAGGGCGCCCGACGAACACCAAAGGCACCCGCTCGCTGCTCCGGCTGAAGATCAACGCACGCTAGAACTCGATGCCCTCTCGTGCCTCGACTCCAGTGTCGTAGTAATGCCTGATGTTCAGCACCTCGCTGACAAGGTCCGCGGCCCGCACGACATCCGGGTGAGCGGAGCGGCCGGTCAAGATGAGCTCGACGTGCGCGGGTCGGCTCCCGATGAGAGAGAGAATTTCTTCCAGATCTATCAGCCCGAAGTCCAGAGCCACGTTGGCCTCGTCAAGAATGACGATGTCGTATTCGCCGCTCATGACGGCGGCTCTCGCCTTCTCGAGACCCCGGGCTGCGAAGTCGATGTCGACCTGCTCCGGGTTCTTCCTGTCTACGAACTCGTCGCGACCGGATTGCTCAATGGTGAAGCCCGGGAGCTTCTCGGCTGACGCCAGCTCGCCGTAGTTTGAACTGCCCTTCATGAACTGCAGCATGTAGACCGAGAGGCCGTGTCCGACCGCTCGCATGGCGAGCCCCAGCGCCGCGGTGGTCTTACCCTTCCCGTCTCCAGTGTAGACCTGTACGGTACCGTGCCTTTCGGGCACTGGCGCCTCCAAAGAGTTGCTGGAACACCGGCGGTACGTAGCACGGCGGTCCGACGCTTGAGCCTCGGAACTCGAATTGCGCGGGCGTCGGCGGGCGCCCGCGCAAGCTGGAACTGCCAAATCCGAGAAATGTTAGCACGCAGAGAGGATTAGCGTCAAGAACGGTTCGGCGAACACGCCCCGGCACGCGGGTCAGGGACGCCGAACCC
>JAUVLG010000129.1 GCA_030595835.1 Candidatus Eiseniibacteriota bacterium
GGGTTCCGCGCGAGGGGACTCGCGTGTTCGTCGGGCGAAACGGTGGCTCCGGAAGCATGGCGGTGAGCACGGGCATCGCCCGTACGTACATCCGCTCTGATAGTCTGCGCTCATCCTCATCGGGGATCGGGGTTGGGCTCCCCGCGCCACGGAACTCACGCCCAGACTCAGGTCTTCCGCGAAGCCAGGTGTTCTAAACTCGTCTACTATGCCCCGCCATATCACGGTAAGGGCCCGCTCATATGCGGGGGCCCTTCCCTTCTCATCTACTTCCTGACAGGCTACCGGAACATCGCCTTTATCGCGCCCCAGCTCGTCTGCTGAGCGTTCTCGGCCATCCCTGTGGCCGAGCAGCCGAGGCCCCAGGCGCCGATGAGCCCCCAGTCGCCGCCGTCAGGGTGATTCCCCGGCAAGCACGGCGAGCCCTCGTAGAGGGTGAGATCGCCAAGCTCAGCGCGGCAGAAAAGCGGATCGGCACTGAAGTTGCCGTTGATTGTGCCCTGCTCGGCGATGCAGCCCACCCAGTCCCCACCACCATTCCCGTAGACGTCGCAGGCAGAGAGGGCGGCGCTGCCTGAGCTGCCGCACATGACCGCGCTCGAGGTGTCCCCTCCGAACGCAATGATGCAGTTGGTGAGCGTCGCCGACGATGAATCGCCGCAGTAGAGCCCACTGCCCTGTGCTCCAACATTGTCGTAGAACGTCACATTTGCGAGTGCAACCGACGCGGACAGGCTGCATCTCATGCCACCCCCTGCACCGCCAGCCGTGTTGGTCCGGAACTCCACGTGGTCAAAGGAGGGAGAGCCGTCCTCGCAGAGCACCGCGCCGCCGGTCCACACGGATACGTTCCTTGTGAAAGTAACGCCGGTGAACGTCGGAGACGAGTACTGCTCGCTCCGCACTGCCCCGGCGTGTCGAGCGGACGTGTTGTGCAGGAACTCACAGTCAGTGACTGTCGCGGACGACCAGGCGCTGAAATAGATCCCGCCAGCCGAAACGTCGGCCTGATTGCCGAAGAAGGTGCAGTCCAGGAGGCTCGTGGCGTCGCCCGCGCAGTACAGCCCGCCTCCGCGATCGGCGGTGTTGCCTGAGAACGTGCAACGGGTCAGCGTCGGAGAGCCCTGATAGCAGAACGCACCGCCGCCTCCTTGCGAGCTGTTCCCTGAAAACGTACAGTCCGTGACTGTCGGGCCGCTGCGGACCACGGACGGCGGGTCAGGGTCATGCCAGCGCGTGCGATTCGTGAACGCGGTAATTGCCTCTACACCGCAGAACAGCCCGCCGCCTACCAGAGCGGCGCTGTTATCCAGGAATGCGCAGTTCGCCAGCGTGGGAGACGAGTCCTCGCAGTAAATCCCGCCCCCGGTGCTGTCCTGCGCTGTAGCCCCGGCGACGAGACCGCCGGTTATGGTGAAACCCACGATGCTGGCCGCGTCGTCCACTTCCAGACAGTAGAGGACCCTTCCCATCCGCTGTGCGTTGATGGTGACGCAGTCGGCTCCGCCTCCTTCACTGGTGAGGTGGACCCCGGACTTCATGACGATGTCGTGCTCGTAGTAGGTGCCGCAGGCGACGCGGACGGTGTCGCCGACAGCTGCGGAATCCACGCCCGCTTGGATCGTGGGGCATTCGGAAGGAACGTGCCAGGTGGTGGCGTGAGCGGAAATGGAGAGCGCCGCAGTGACCAGAGCGAGCACCAGTAGTAGCGAGTGGCGCATGGTGGGTCTCCCTTCCGGCAAACGTGCTGTGTCAGTCGGGTAGTGACCGGAGAATTGAGTGACTAAAACTTACATTATAGCAGGACCGCCGTGCTGCAGCAAGACTCCGTTGTTCTCGGGGGAGGAGGATTGCTCGACGGTGACTCAGGCCGATATCCGCCCGCTCACATGAGCGGGCCCTCTCTCTTTCAAGGCTACTCTTGACCTCAGGGCAGCCTTGCTCTTGTATGATGTCACAGGAATTCACCGGGGAGTGATCCGCTTGACCAACGGCGAGGAGCGAGCATGGCGAACCACGTGATCGTGTCCGACAGAGTGGCGAAGATAGGGAAGTCCGCGATCCACGAGATGACGAGGTTGTCGAGGGAAGTGGAGGACGTGGCGTTCCTGTCCTGGGCGAAGCCGACCTCCGGCACGCCCGAGCACATCAATGCGGGCGCCATCGAGGCGATCCGCGGGGGTCTCTGCGGGGGCTACTCCGGGAACGCAGGGCTGCCCGAGCTGCGGCAGGAGATCTGCAGGAAGCTCAAGAGGGACAACGCGATCGACGCCGATCCCTCTGAGATACTGGTCACGGTAGGTGCGATCGAGGGGCTGTCCGCCGCCGTGATGGCTCTGATAGACCCCGGCGACGAGGTCATCCTGCCCTCTCCGACGTACTCCACACATGTTCGTCAGGTCGTCATCGCGTCAGGGAAGCCCGTCTTCGCCCCGACGATCGAAGAGGACGGGTTTGTCCTGGACATCGATGCCATCCGGGCGGCGATCACCCCGAGAACACGGGCGATTCTCTACTGTTCGCCGAGCAATCCCACCGGGACCACGTTCTCCGAGGAGCAGCTCCGAGAGTTGGCGGGAGTCGCCCTCGAGCACAACCTCGCGGTCATCACGGATGAGGCGTACGAGTACTTCACGTTCGATGGACATGAGCACTTCAGTATCGGGTCGATCCCTGAGATGCGCGGACGCGTCATCAGCTGCTATACGTTCACCAAGACCTACGCGATGACCGGGTGGAGGATCGGCTACCTTCACGCGGATGAGACGCTGATCGAGCAGATCACGAAGGCGCACATCCCCTTTGCGATCTGTGCGCCCGTGGTGTCACAGTACGCGGCCCTTGCCGCTCTCACGGGTTCGCAGGAGTGCGTCGCCGGTTTCAGGGAGCACTATCGACTGATGCGGGATTTGATGTGTGAACGACTGGATCAACTGCCCGGCGTGTTCCAGTACGTGAAGCCGAGCGGCTCCTACCTGATGTTCCCCCGAATCCTCCTGGACGAAGGACGGGATTCGGCAGCGTTCTGCAAGAAGCTCCTGCGCGAGGCTCGGGTCTCCACCACGCCCGGATCCGCCTTCGGGCCGACCGGAGAGGGCCACCTCCGGCTCTCCTTCTGCGTGACCGAAGAGGAGATCGGCAAGGCTTTCGACAGGATGGAGCACTACTTCGGCTGACGCGGCCCACTCCAGGGGCGTTACCTCAGGGGCGTGTATTTCTTCTTGACACCGCACAGGGGTGCGGTTATGATGTGAATATAGATTCACTTGAGGAGTAACCATAATGACACAGAGGATGAACACAGAGGCACGGCGGGAGCAGATAGCGAGCGCCGCGCTGGATGTCCTGGCCGAGAGAGGCAGCGAGGGGTTCAACATCGCCGATCTCGCGGAGCGGGTCGGATTGGTTCCGTCGGCTGTCTACCGTCACTTCGAGGGCAGGGAGGATGTGCTCGATGCCGCTCTGGATCTCTTCCGGGACAGGGTCTACCGTCTCGTCGACGCTGTGCGGAGCGAGGCGGAGAATCCACTGATGGCGCTCGAGCTGCTGCTGACCCGGCACGCGAAGCTGATAGAGAGCGGGGGAGCGGCGCCGCACATTATGGCGTCCATGAATGTGCCGGGTGGGCGAGCCGCTCGGCGCTCGAAGAGGGAGAAGATCTTCATGGGCTACGTTGCCAGGGTCGAGGCAGTCATTAGGGATGGACAGGAATCGGGTCAGGTCCGTTCGGACGTCGATCCGGCCACTGCCGCGCTCCTGTTCGCGGGCATGATCCAGCCGGCGGCCTTGCTGCGTCACAGCGAGGGCGAGCGCTTCGACATCACCGCGCACGTAGCGCGTGTCTGGGATCTCTTCCGCAGGGCCGTGGCTCGCGATTGAGTACGAGCGTTGGGCCGGTTTCCTTTTTTTCTCAATGATGTGAATCATGTTTCACAAAGGGGTGACGATGCACAGATTTCTGATTGTCCTGACACGTCGTCCGTGGCTCGTGTTCGTGGCCGTCCTTGCCGTTTCGGCGGCGTTCCTGATCGGCGCCGCCCGCAACACGCGGATGGAGACCGATCTGGACGAGTACATGCCGAAGGACCACCCGGCGTTCGTCTACAGTGACGAGGCGGAGGAGTGGTTCGATATCAAGGACGGGATCATCGTCGCCATCGAGCACCCCGACGGGATCTACAACCACGGCACTTTGTCGAAGATCAAGGCCCTGACGAAGGAGCTCCAGAAACACGACCGGATAAACAGAGGGGATGTCACGTCGCTCTACACTGCCGACAACATCACCGGCTCCGAGGACGGGCTGGACGTGCGCGCGTTCTACTCGAGGGTACCGGAGAGCGAGGCCAAACTCGACGCGCTCCGCACGAGTGTCAGGGCCAACGACATGGTTCACGGGAGGCTCGTGTCGGAAGACGAGACGGTCACGCTGGTCATCACCCAGCTTGGTGACGAGGCTTTCTCCCAGGAGTTCTACCGAGAGATACTGGACCTCACTGCCGCCTATGAGGGGCCGGAGAAGCTCCACGTTGCGGGCAGACCCATCGTCGAGGGAACGATGGCCTATCTGGCGCCCAAGGACATGAAGCGCATGGTTCCCATCGTGCTTCTCGTGATCGTAGCGGTTCTGCTGCTGGTCTTGCGGAGTCCCAAGAGCACGCTCTTCACAATGCTCGTCGTGGTCCTGAGCACGCTCTGGACGTTCGGTCTGATGGCGTGGCTGGGTATTCCCATCTACGCTGTCTCGACCATGATCCCGGTGATGCTCATCGCGATAGGTGTCGCCGATGGGATCCACATCTACGGACACCTCGGGCTCTACCAGAGGAAGTACCCCGGGCTCGGCGCCCGCGATGGCGCGTCCGAGATGATACGCGGCATGTGGAAGCCCGTCGTCATGACCTCCGTCACGACCGCGGTGGGGTTCGTTTCGCTGCT
>JAUVLG010000030.1 GCA_030595835.1 Candidatus Eiseniibacteriota bacterium
ACGCTCGATCCAAACGCCGCCAGCCAGCTCGCGAACGTTTGGTGGGAGGACGTCTCTCCGGTCGACAACATCACGTGTGACGTGGGTGTGCTCTTCCAGGTCCACAAGTCGCCCGCGTGCGCAGCCGGGCTCTTCGTCCGCGGAACCGAGCTGCCGCTCGATTGGAGCACCGGTGTCGAGCTTCTCGACGACGGCACGGGCGGTGACGTCACATCCGGTGACGACATCTTCAGCGCACAGGTTGTGTTCCCGACCGGCACATACAAGTTCCTGGAGTACAAGTACTTCTGCGCCGATGCAGGTACGACCGGTGTCTACGAGTGCGACGTGCTTCCGAACAGGAACCTCGCGCTCGACGACGTCAACGGCTGCATGGCCGTCCGTGAGGGCCCGATGGAGCTGGTGGACCTCTGGAACTGGTGCGAGCCCGTGACGGGCATGGGCCAGAACGTCCAGCAGAAGACGTGGGGTGAGATCAAGCACATATACAGGGCCAGGTAGCGGCAGCGCAAACGACGCGACGGGCCGTCAGGGACGGCGCGCTCACAGCGCGAAGCACGACATGAAGAGAGGCCGGACGGGGTGCAACCCAGTCCGGCCTCCTCTTGTCCTAAGAGGGGAGAGAGACGACCATCCCGGAAGTGACCATTGACAGTCTGGTGCCCGTGTCATAGTTTGGGCGGGAGCTTCGCGGGCCCCAGTAATCCCGAAAACCGCGCTGAGAGGCCGAATTTCGAGACTAAACCAAGTGATGGGCGACCGTGTCGGATAATGTGAGCGGGAGAAGCGGGCAGACCCGGGAAGATGCGGTCCAGCTCGTAGAGCGTCTGAAGGCCGGGGATGAACAGGCCTTCGAGGAGCTCGTCGGGACCTACAGGGAGAGACTCTACCGGGTCTCCTGGCGCATTCTGCGCGACGATGAGAGCGCTGAGGACGCCGCGCAGGAAGCCTTCATCAAAATCTACCGGCATATTGCTCGCTTCGAAGGGCGCTCGAGCCTGTACACCTGGATGTACAGGATTACGGTCAACATTGCGCTCAACAAGCTCAAGCGGGACAGGTTCAGACAGATGGTCCCGCTGGGGGACATGATTCGGCCCGACAAGAATCCCCGGTCTGACCCCGCACGCGCGGCGATGGGCTCGGAGATCGTTGACAGAGTGAGGCAGGCGGTGGAGACGCTGCCGGACAAGCAGAGGGCCGTTTTCATACTGAAGTTCTACGAGGGATTGAGTCACAAGGAGATCGCGGGAGCGGTGGGTTGCTCCGAGGGGACATCGAAGGCCAACTACTTCCACGCGATCAGGAAGATGCGAAAACTGCTGGGAGACCTGAGATAAACATGCGTTGCGATGAGGTACAGAAACGACTCGCGGAGTTCATGGAGAAGGAGCTCGAGGCGGGCGAGCAGTTGGCGGTGCATGAGCACCTCGCGACTTGTGACGCTTGCGCGTCCGAGCTCGCCGCGTACGAGCGGACCATGATGCTTCTCGAGGACGACGGCTACGTCGAGCCTGAGCCATTCTATTGGACTCGCTTCGAGGCGGGTCTCAGGGCCAGGCTGCGCGACCGGGGCCGTCGGTTCGCCTTCATCCCGCGTTTCGAGAATCTCACCCCCAGACTCGTCCCCATTGTTGCCGCGATTATTCTGTTCGGTATGGGGCTCGGGGTCGGTTTGCAGCCGGTCCTGAACGTTGTCGGGGGGTCAGACCCCGGAACGTTCGCCGAGCATCCTGACGATGACGGGAGCCCCGTCGTCTCGCCTCGCAGCAAGTCGCTCGTGGAGAGCGGCGGGCTCGAGCGCGAGATTGCGCAGTACGCGGTCAACGCTCCTGACACGCTCAGACCGGAGAGCTTCGACCTGGCCATCGAGCGGCCGCAGATTGTTCTGGCGGCTGACGAATCCTGGCAGGCGGTCGAGCAGCGCATCAGAAAGCGGAGCCTGGGGGAGTAGCGGGTCTCACGCCCGGCGGCAGGACATCGAGTGTGTGAGGTGTGTCGGAAGAGTGCGGACCGGCCGGTCTGGGGCAGTGGGACTCATTCGCGCAGCGCGCTGCGGCTGGCGCAGGACAGAGAAGAGACTAAGCGGATACTTGCGGCTGGGTTGTGAGGCCGCCCGAGAGGGCGGCCTCGCCGCTTGTGAGAGGTGCCTCGCCGCTTGTGAGAGGTGCCTCGCCGCTTGTAGTGCCTACGCATGCGCGCCCGGGGCGGTTCCTTTTGGGCTTGCCGCTCGCACGACGCTGTGATAGGTGTTCACCACGTAGACTGAACGCACAGACGCAACGACGCGGCGCTTTCCCGCGTTCGAGGGGGCCGCTCCCGCCGTGGGGCGGCCGCTTGCGAAATGGAGATGACAGGGATGAAGATCCTCGTGGTGGGAAGTGGAGGGCGCGAGCACGCGCTCGTGTGGAAGGTCGCGCAGAGTCCCTTGGCGGGGGAGATACTCGCCGCACCCGGAAACGCTGGAACGGCGACACTGGCTCGGAACATCGCCGTCGCGGCCGATGACATCGAGGGGCTCGTGCGGCTTGCCTCCGACGAGCGCGTCGACCTGACGGTCGTGGGGCCCGAGCTTCCCCTGACGATGGGGCTGGCGGATCGGCTGGCCGATGCCGGGCTTCCCGTCTTCGGACCGTCCGCGGCCGGGGCCCGCATCGAGGGCAGCAAGTGGTTCGCCAAGAAGCTCATGCAGAAGGGCGGCATACCGACGGCCGCCGCGTACCTCGCGGACACGCGTGAGGATGCCATCTCGCGCGCGGAGGAGTTGGGCTACCCCGTTGTCATCAAGGCCGACGGGCTCGCCGCCGGCAAGGGAGTCGTCATTGCAGGAAGCGCGGTGGAGGCCGAGGCGGCGATAGACGACATGCTGGTGCGAGGGCGCTTCGGCTCATCCGGGGAGCGTGTCCTGATAGAAGAGTGCCTGAAGGGAGAGGAGGCCTCGATCCTGGCCTTCGTGGACGGTGAGAGCAGCGCGCTCTTGGCCCCGTCGCAGGATCACAAGCGCGCGTTCGACGGCGACGAGGGGCCCAACACCGGAGGCATGGGCGCCTACGCGCCGGCTCCGGTCGTGACCCCGGCCATGCTCGGCACCATCAAGAACGACATCATCGACGCGACCGTCCGGGCACTTCGTGAGACGGACGGCACTGTCTATCGCGGCGTCCTCTACGCCGGTCTCATGGTCACGGAGGACGGTCCGAAGGTCATAGAGTTCAACTGCCGCTTCGGAGACCCCGAGGCGCAGGTGACGCTGCCGCTTCTCGATGCTGACATTGTTGAGGTGATGGTCGCTACTGCCCGCGGTGAGCTGGACCCGTCCGCCGTCGGAACGAGCGCGGGTTCGGCCGCGTGCGTGGTGATGGTCTCCGGCGGCTATCCCGGTTCGTACGAGAAGGGGAAGGTCATCAGCGGGCTCTCCTCGGCGGGCGCGCTCGATGACGTGGTGGTGTTCCACGCCGGCACGGCCGAGCGGGACGGCGACGTCGTCACCTCGGGGGGCCGCGTTATCGGCGTCACCGGTACCGCGAGCGATCTGCCCGCGGCGCTCGTGCGCGCCTACGACGGTGTGAGCGCCATCACGTTTGCCGGGGCGCATCACCGTCATGACATCGGGCACCGGGCGCTTGAGAGGAGCGGGGGAGTGACACGATGAGGGAGATAGACCTCACCGCGCGAAGCGACGAGAGCATGCGAGAGCTTCTGGCTCCCGCCGTGCGCGCCCTCAAGGACGGGTCGCTGGTCATCCTGCCGACGACCACCTACTATGCGCTCTCGGCTGACGCGACGAACCCGGATGCCGTGCGCCGCGTCTTCTCCGCGAAGAAGCGGGACGCCTCCAAGCCGCTCGTTGTTCTTGTGGATTCGCTCGGGATGATGAAGCAGTTCGTCTCTGAGATTCCCGCGACCGTGAAGGACCTCGAGTGGAGGCTGGGCAGCAAGGGGCTGAGCTACGTGCTCCGCGCATCCGACCGGCTTCCCACCCAGGTGACCGCGGGCACGGGAACAGTCGCCGTCCGTGTCGAGCGCAACGAGGTCGTCCTCGAGCTGCTCTCGCAGCTGGGGGTTCCGATCGTCGCTCCTAGCGCCAACATCGAGGGCGCCGATCCGCCCCGGAGAATCGACGAGGCCGTAGCGCCGCTACGCGACTGGATCGAGGTCGCGGTTCGCTGGTACCCGGCCACGGCCACCGCCGCGTCGACCATCGTCGATCTTACCGGGGATTCGCTCTCCGTCATCCGGGAGGGTACGGTGCCCGCCGCGGAGATCGAGAAGGTTCTCGCCGGTTGATTCTTGACTGGTCTCTCCACCAGCCAGTACACTACCAGTCTGCGTGCTAATCCAAGAGGTGACGATGTCGTTCTCAGTGCTGCTCGTTTGCACCGGCAATACCTGTCGGAGCGCGATGGCGGAGGGGATTCTGAGATCCCTGATCCCGGAGCCGCGCCGCGGCGACGTGCTGGTGGAGTCCGCCGGGACGGCAGGCCTCGTGGGCGTGCCGGTGACGGAGAGCGCCCGGTCGGTGTGCCTCGAACACGGCGTCGACATCGGTTCGCACATGTCGAGTCCCCTGACGAGGATGCTTCTGGGTCGGTCGAACCTCGTTTTTGCTATGACCCGCGCGCACGGCGAGTACGTTGCTTCCGTCGACCCCGAATCTGCCGGTCGCACGTTTCTCCTTTCGGAGTTCGCGGACGGCAGCGACGTCGACGTGCCGGATCCGATCGGAGCCCCGATAGAGAGTTACGAATCCGTATTCGAGATGATGGAGGGCTACCTCAAGAGAGCTCTGCCCGCGATCATGAAACTCGCGGGGGAGGGGGAGCGATGAAGATCTCCGTGGCATCGGACCACGCGGGCTACGAGTTGAAGGAAGCTGTGAAGCGGCATCTGACGGCCGCCGGACACGAGGTAGTCGACTTCGGAACGAACAGCACGGAGTCGACCGACTACCCCGACTACGTCGCTCCCGCGGCTCGCGCGGTAGCGAGTGACGAGGTCGAGAAGGGCGTGTTCGTGTGTGGGTCCGGGCAGGGCATGGTGATGACGGCAAACAAGGTGAGGGGAGTCCGCGCGGCCCTGGCCTGGCTTCCGGAGGTAGCGCGGCTCTCGCGCCAACACAACGACGCCAACGTGCTCGCACTTCCAGCGCGGTTCATGAGTATCGATGCTGCGCTCGAGATCGTCGATGCCTGGTTGGACGCCGAGTTCGAGGGCGGCAGACACGTCGCCAGAGTTGAGAAGATGATGAAGGCCGAGGAGGAGTAGTCATGGCAGATCTGAGAACGGTGGATCCGGAGATCTTCGACGCTATCCAGCAGGAGACGCATCGAGAGACCGACAAGCTGGAGCTGATCGCTTCAGAGAACTTCACGAGTGAGGCGGTGCGGGAGGCGGTGGGGTCGGTCATGACCAACAAGTATGCGGAAGGCTACCCCTTCAGAAGGCGCAAGGACGGCACGATCAACTGGGAGGGCAACGGCCGCTACTACGGCGGCTGCGAACATGTCAACGTGGCAGAGCGGCTGGCCATCTACCGAGCGAAGGAGCTCTTCGGCGCGGAGCACGCGAACGTCCAGCCGCACTCGGGCAGCCAGGCGAACATGGCCGTCTACTTCGCGCTGTTGGATGTCGGCGACACCTACTTCGGACTGGAGCTCTCGCATGGCGGTCACCTGACTCACGGGCACCCCATCAGTTTCTCCGGCATGTTCTACGACGTCATCCACTACGGCGTCGATGAGAAGACCGAAGTCATCGACTACGACGCGCTTGCGAGTCTCGCGCTCGAGCACAAACCCAAGCTTATCGTCACCGGCGCGTCCGCCTACCCGAGGACGCTCGACTTCGCGAGGTTCCGCGAGATAGCCGACTCGGTCGGCGCGTATCTCATGGTAGACATGGCGCACATCGCCGGACTGATCGCCGCGGGCCTGCACCCGAGCCCCGTTCCGCACGCGGACGTCGTCACCACCACGACGCACAAGACGCTGCGCGGACCCAGGGGCGGTATGATACTCATGAAGGACAAGGTGGCCGCGGCCGTGGACAAGATGGTGTTCCCGGGGATTCAGGGCGGGCCTCTCATGCACGTCATCGCGGGCAAGGCCGTCTGCTTCAAGGAAGCGCTTGGTCCGGATTTCAAGGCGTACCAGAAGAGGATCCTTGAGAACGCGCAGTACATGGCGGACGCGTTCAAGCGCCAGGGGCTCCGGCTGGTGTCGGACGGGACGGATACCCATCTGATGCTCGTTGACCTGAGGGAGAAGGGCGTTACCGGCAAGGCGGCTGAGGGCGGCCTCGAGAAGGCCGGGATCACCGTCAACAAGAACACGATTCCCTTCGACCCGCAGAAGCCGTTCATTGCGAGCGGTATCAGGGTCGGGACGCCGGCTCTCACCACGCGCGGCATGGGGAAGGACGAGATTGAGAAGATCGTGGCGCTCATCGACAGGGCGCTCTCCGACATCGAGAATGAACAGATTCTCAGTAAAGTGGAGGCCGAGGTCTGTGAACTCTGCAAGGCTTTCCCGCTGGTAGTCGGAGAGGACCGCCCGGCCTAGCGGCGGGCGCGGCGACCGCGACAACGGTGCGCACGCCGCTTCTGGCGCATATTCGCACAGGATTTGCCAAATGGACAAGAGACCTTCGTGGGATGAGTACTTCATGAGCATCACCCGGCTGGTTGCGGAGCGCTCCACATGTCTGAGGCGGCATGTGGGGGCCGTCCTGGTGCGCGACCGCCACCTGCTGGCCACGGGCTACAACGGACCTCCGGCCGGCCTGCCGCACTGCGACGAGACTGGTTGCATTCGAGAGAAGCTCGGGGTGCCCACGGGGGAGCGGCATGAGCTGTGCCGCGGCATCCACGCGGAGCAGAACGCTATCATCCAGTCCGCCAACTACGGGACCGGCATCCGGGGTTCAACCATATACACGACGCTTCATCCGTGCTCCGTCTGCGCGAAGATGATCATCAACGCCGGGATCGTCAGGGTGGTGACCGATGACTCATACCCCGACGACCTCGCGTCGGACATGCTCTCCGAGGCCGGGGTCGAGGTTGACCGTCTGCCCGATCTCGTCAGGGCACCGGTCGGCGACGACTCCGATCCGATGAGGATCGGGGACGCCGACCCCGAAACCAGAACCGGTTGACGGCGCCTCTCTGATAAAAATCCTCGTTCATGATTGTTCCCGCTTGACACGACTTGGCGGTGGTTGATAATCTGCCCAAGCCATTGGTGGAGGACAGTTCGCGGATGTGATGTGGGGTGGTGGGACCTTCCGTGGCATCATTTCTAACCAACTACTAACGACACGACGCAATTCGAACCTCGGCGGCGGACGTTATCGCTCTCGGGGTCTGCAGCTTCCTGACTCTTCTTATTGAGAGGATCGGTCCAGCACCTATGTCTAACGCACACGACGAGAAGGTCGTCGACACTTCGGTGGTCGGCGAAGAATCGGTTACGTCCGACAGCACTCTCGAGAGCATTCTCCGCGAGAGGCAGACGGACATCGAAGTGGACGACGCGAGCACGTCGATCGAGATCAACCTCGACAAGGCGATCATGGTCGACGATGAGAAGGAGACGCCCGGACACGCAGGACGTCTGAAGCTGTTCATGGATGAGGACCAGATCCTCGGTCTTCACCGCCGGCTCGCGAGCAAGCTCTTCCGTCTGGTCAGGAAGAGAAGCGGCAAGATCGTTCAGTTCGACCGCAAGAAGATCACGACGGCCATCTTCAAGGCCGCCGAGGAAGTGGGAGGCAAGGACCGGGAGATAGCCGAGCGGCTCACGGACGAGGTTCTGCTGTACCTCTACTCCGAGAGAGAGGATAACCTCCCAGAAGTAGAGGAGATACAGGACGCCATCGAGAAGATCCTGGTCGAGCGCGGGCACGCCAGAACTGCCAAGGCCTTCATTCTCTATAGAGACCGCCGGCACCAGGCGCGACGCAAGGAGCCCGTCGTCGACCTCGCCGGGCTCGAGAAGAAGCGTCGCGTCAAGTCGTTCGACGCGACCGACATCGCGGTGTTCGTTCGGACGTCGAGCGATGACATGATCGTGTGGGATCGCGAGCGGATCATTGAGACTCTCATCAGGGAAGCGCAGCTCGACGTCACGACAGCCGAGAAGATCAGTCGCGAGGTGGAAGATCAGATCGTCCTCAGCAAGATCAGGGTCATCACCGCTCCGCTCGTTCGCGAGATGGTCGACGCGAAACTAGTCGAGCACGGACTCGAGTCGGCGCGGCGCAAGCACACGCGACTCGGTGTTCCTCTGTACGACGCCGAGCGGATCATCCTCACGCCGAACAAAGAGAACGCGAACATTCCGCACAACCCCGAAGCGACGAACATGACTCTCGCGGAGTCGATCAAGAAGCAGTACGCACTCCTCGAGATCTTCAGTCAGGACATCTCCGACGCGCACGCGCGCGGCGACATCCACCTGCACGACCTCGGCTTCATCGACCGGCCGTACTGCTCGGGTCAGTCGCTCGAGTATGTGAAGAAGTTCGGGCTCTCTCTTCCGAACGCGCTTTCCATCGCGAAGCCCGCTAAGCACCCGGAGATACTGCTCGCCCACATGGTGAAGTTCTCCGCGGCGCTCCAGGGGCATTTCGCAGGGGCAATCGGATGGGATGCGGTCAACCTCTTCTTCGCGCCGTACCTCGAGGGGCTCTCCGATCGCAGAGTGCATCAGCTGGCCGAGATGCTCATCTTCGAGTACTCGCAGCAGAGCGTGGCGCGCGGGGGGCAGGCCATCTTCAGCGACATCAACATCTACTGGGAGACGCCGAAGCACTTCAGGGGCGTGATGGCGATCGGCCCGGAGGGGAAGCCGACCGGGCGCACCTACGATGACTACCGAGAGGACGCCCAGCGCTTCGCGATGGCGCTGTTCGACGTCTACAAGGAGGGAGACGGCACTGGGCGGCCGTTCTTCTTCCCGAAACCCCTCGTCCACATCACCGATGAGTTCTTCAGGACGCCCGGCCACGAGGAGTTCCTGCTCCACATAAGCGACGTTGCGGCTGACAAGGGCAACACGTATTTCGTGTTCGACCGCGGCGAGACGGCAAAGATCTCGGAGTGCTGCCGCCTGTCCTTCAAGCTCGAGCAGTCGGACCTGGACGACGCGAAGGAGCCGTGGAAGATGCGCTACTCCGCGCTTCAGAACGTCACGCTCAACCTGCCGCGGGCCGCGTACTACGCCGCGGGAGACGACGACAAGCTTTTCGGGAAGCTCGACGACTTCATGGCGCTCGCCGTTCACGCGCACGAGCAGAAGAGGGAGCTGATCGAGAAGCTGCTGGAAATGGGCGAAGACGGCCCGCTGGCGCTGCTGACGATGGCGCCGGACGGTCAGCGGTACCTGAGGATGCATCGCGTGACGTACCTGATCGGCCTCCTTGGTCTCAACGAACTCGTGCAGAGCCACACGGGGCACGAGCTTCACGAGTCGGACGAAGCGTTCAGACTGGGGCTCAAGGTTATCGCGCATCTCAAGCTCGTGTGCGACAGGGCGTCGAAGGAAGTGGGGATGCGGTTCGTCCTCGAGCAGACGCCCGCCGAGTCCGCTGCGTACCGGCTGGCAAGGCTCGACCTCGAGCACTTCCCCGATGATGCGGAGAAGGTCGTCAAGGGCAACCTGGACATGGGAGAGGTGTACTACACGAACTCGACCTTCCTCAACGTCGCGCATCCGATCAGTCCGATCGAGCGCGTGAAGAAGGAAGGTATGTTCCACGACATGATCGAAGCGGGTGCGCTGTCGCACGTGTGGATAGCCGACACGAGGCCTTCGGCCCAGGCGATCGCCAGCTTCGTGAAGAAGACCTTCACTCACACGCGCAACGCGCAGATCGCCTTCTCACCTGAGTTCACGACCTGCAACGTCTGCATGAAGGTCACCAGGGGGCTCGTCGACACCTGCCCCTACTGTAGTGCTAACCAGATAGACGGTATCGAGAGCATCACCACCGAATCCGAGTAGCCCTCGAAGGTAGCTGGGTCGAACAAGGGCAAGAAGGGCGAACTGAACGACCAATTAAGAGGCGGCATCGAATGAAGCTCGTTTTCTTCGTGAAGGAAGATTGTGAGGCCTGTAAGAACGCGAAGGAGAAGGTTGTCTTCTTCCTCGACAAGTGGGGAGCGGCCGACTCGGTCCCGATCGAGGCCATCAACCTGGACACCGAGGACGGTCTCGTTGAGGCGGCGATGAGCGCCGTCGCCGACGTGCCCACGATAGTCCTCCAGCATGAGGGCGGCGAGGTGGCCAGGTGGATCAAGAAGGCGCCCCCGTCTGAGGAGCTCAGGGCCGAACTCGGGCTCTAGCGGCCGCGCCATGGCCTCCTCCGGCACCCATGCCGGAGGTGTGGTCCCACCCTGAAAAACCGGTGCGCGACCCTTCGGGTGCGTGCTATAATCCCCGCTCAAGGTTATATGGGTCGTTGTCATTGCGCGGTCGCGACCCGCGCAAGTCGTGCGTCAGCAGGGAGGCTCAGACGATGGAACTTCGGAAGGTAGCAGCGCGCGCGCTCGTCGCGGCGGTGGGTATCTGGCTGGTTGCGTCCGGTTGTGGAGGTGGGGGTACGGGTGGCAGGGACATTACCATCGATGATCCGGTTCAGCTCTCGCGTACGTTCGAGGACGGCCAGACGCTCAAGTACAAACTGAAGTCAGCAGGCGAGATGGCTGTCGCGATGCAGGGCTACGACCGTGTTGCCAACACTCAGACGGAGTTCAGGACGACGTGTTCGTTCTCGAATGCCGGTACGGACGAGGTCAACCTTGCCATGCGCTTCGACCACGCCGCTTCCAGCATTTCGTTTGGGGATCAGGTCATCGTCCAGGAGAGCGCTGCGGCACTCCGCGGAAAGACGCTCGACGTCTTGCTCAAGCCGAATGGGGAGGTGGTGTCTTTCTCCGGCATGGCCGGCGAGGCGTACTTCGAGGAGGGCGTCGGCCAGATGGCTCTCATAATCCACAGCATGTTCCCGGTGCTCCCGGAGGAGCCCGTCACCATCGGCTACACGTGGAAGGACGATCTGGACATTCCAGATATCACAAGTTCGACCGACAGGGACTTCGTCGGCGAGACTACCTACACGGTAGCAGGTTTCAAGGAGAAGTACGGTATATCCTGTGTTGAGGTCGCCACGGTCTCGACGTTCGAGTTCGAGGGCAGGGTCGAGCAGCAGGGCGAGGCCTGGTTGATGTCGGGCTCGGGCACGGGCAAGGGCATTGTTCTCTTCTCGATGGAGGACGGGCTGGTCATCTTCAGCAAGAGCGACACCACGATGGAGTTTGAAGGCGAGGGTTCGACCACGGCAGGCGCCGGTGCATCGGGGACGCTGTCGGCTGGGATGACGGTTCAGAGTACGTTGGAGCTTCTCTAGCAGTTTCACTGATCCATCCACTGGTCCCGCGTCGTTCGCGGCGCGGGATCCTACGACATAGAGTCAGGAGTCGCAACCTGGGACTCAAGACGTTCTCCGGCGGCGTCCACCCGTCGGACTCCAAGCAACTCACGAACAGAAACGAGATCGTCGAGCCGCCGCTGCCCGACCGTGTCGTCATCCCTCTCAGGCAGTCGCTTGGTGCTCCGGCGACGGTCGTTGTGAAGGTGGGGGACGAGGTCAAGGTCGGCACCGTGATCGGCGAGGCGGCCGGTTTCGTCTCCGTTCCCGTCCACGCATCCATCTCGGGCAGGGTGACGGCCGTAGGCAGGTTCCCGCACCCACTGGGTGGCGAGCACCAGGCGATAGTCATCGAGGGCGACGGTGAAGACTCGTGGGACGAGTCGGTCGTCCCACGGGACAACGTCGACTCGCTCGGGTCCAGGGAACTCATCGACATCATCCGCGATGCCGGCATCGTCGGCCTCGGCGGAGCGGCATTCCCCACTCACGTGAAGCTCTCGCCTCCGGACTCCAAGCCCATAGACACGGTCATCCTAAACGGCGCCGAGTGTGAGCCCTGGCTGACGGCCGACCACCGGCTGATGCTGGAGCGGCCGGCCGATGTCATGCGGGGCTTCCATCTCATAATGAGGGCTCTTGGCTGCGAGCGGGGCTTCGTAGGCATCGAGTCGAACAAGCTGGACGCCGTCCAGGCCATGAAGGCGGCCATACCCGCAGACTCCGGGATCCGAGTTGTCGCGCTTCAGGTCAAATACCCGCAGGGCGCGGAGAAGCAGCTGATAGACTCGATTCTCAGACGGAAGGTGCCCGCGGGCGGGCTTCCCATGGACGTCGGAGTGGTCGTGCAGAACGTGGGTACGGCGCTGGCGGTGTACGAAGCGTGCCATGAGGGTACCCCTCTGGTGCGGCGAGTCGTGACGGTGACCGGCAACCCGGTCGGGAGCCCGTCGAACTTCCGTCCCAGGATAGGAACGATGGTCGCAAGCCTCGTCGAGCAGGCTGGTGGCCTCTCGGACGACGTTTCCAAGGTCATCTCGGGCGGCCCGATGATGGGCATGGCGCAGTTCACGCTCGACGTTCCCGTCATCAAGGGGATGTCCGGCGTGCTCTTCCTCGGTCCGGGTGAGATAGACACCAGGCCTCCCGACCCGTGCATAAGGTGCGGGCATTGCGTTCACTCCTGTCCGATGAAACTCCTGCCGACCACCATCGAGAAGTACGTGATGGTCGAGGCCATCGACAAGGCGGTCGAGATCGGCCTGAACGACTGCATTGAGTGCGGATCGTGCGCCTACGTCTGTCCCTCCAGACGACGGTTGGTGCACCAGTTCAAGTATGGGAAGTACCTGGCGGCCGAACTCAGGAAGAAGGCCGCCGAACGGAGTGAGAAGGAGAAGGCGAGCTGATGTCGGACCACTTCATAGTATCCGCGTCCCCGCATGTGCGCCAGAACACCTCCATCCAGAAGGTGATGTTCGGCGTCGTCATCGCCCTGGTTCCGGCAGTCGTTGGCTCGGTCTACTTCTACGGACTGCGGGCGCTCCTCCTCATTCTGCTCTCGTGTCTCGCGGCGCTCGTCACCGAGGGTGTCATCCAGAGGTTGAGGGGAGTGCCGGTTACGATGGGCGATGGCAGTGCCCTGGTCACGGGCATCCTGCTTGCGTTCAACATCCCGCCGGGCGTGCCGTGGTGGATGCCCGTCGTCGGTTCGGTGTTTGCGATAGCGATAGGCAAGCAGGTCTTCGGCGGCGTGGGATACAACCCGCTGAACCCCGCGCTTCTCGGGCGCGCCTTCCTGCTGGCTTCGTGGCCGGTCCAGATGACGACGGCCTGGCTGCCGAGCCACGGGGGAACGCTCTCGGGTCTCACTCTCAAGGGTGTCGACGTCGTCACGCAAGCGACGCCTCTCGCTGTCATGAGGAAGGTGACCGAGATCATCGGGGACCCGAACTCGACGACGCACCAGATCGTCCAGGCGCGCGAGGTCCTGGCGGACTTAGGCTCGTCCGAGTCTATCGCGAACCTCTTCACGGGTGCCGTCGGCGGCTGCATTGGGGAGACCTCCGCGATACTGCTCCTGATCGGCGCTGCGTATCTGATGTACAAGCACTACATCGAGTGGCGCATCCCCAGCACCTACATATTGACGGTCGTCATCCTGATGTGGGTCTTCGGCGGACCGTCCGGGCTCTTCACGGGGAACGCGCTCTTCCACTTCCTTGCGGGCGGACTCATCCTCGGCGCCTTCTACATGGCGACCGACATGGTGACGTCGCCCGTGTCGCCGAGGGGGATGATCATCTTCGGCGTGGGATGCGGCGTGTTGACCAGTGTCATCCGGCTCATCGGTGGCTACCCCGAGGGGGTCAGCTACTCGATTCTGCTGATGAACGTCGCGACGCCTCTCATCGACCGGCACACGCGCCCGAAGAAGTTCGGGGAGGTGAAGAAAAGTGGGTAGCTACATTCGCCTTGTGGTCACACTGACGGCGATAGCGGCGGCGGCGAGCTTCGGGCTCTCCGCGGTCTACAATGCGACCCACGAGATCACAGCGGAGTACAAGCGCATGGAGACGGAGAACGCGCGCATCGAGGTCCTCCCAAGTGAGGGAGGAGAGTGCTTTGTGGAGGCGGTGACTGACTCGATGCTGGACGGGCGGGAGTTCGTCTACCACACGGCGTACGCGAGCGAGGCCAGTGACGTCGTCCGCGGATATACGTTCACGGCCTACGGCAAGGGCTACTCGAGCACAATAGAAACGATCGTCGGAGTCGTTCCCGACGGATCGATCTCGGGCATCAAGATCGTCGACCAGAAGGAGACGCCTGGTCTGGGCGCCAAGGTCCAGGAGGTCTCGTCCAGGAACACACTGTGGGCGGTCATCATGGGGAGTGCCGTCGACGAGGCCGGCACCAGCCCCTGGTTCCAGGAGCAGTACAAATACCTGCGCGTCAACGATCTGCGTGTCGTGAAGAACCCGGGCGAGGACGGCATCCTTGCGATAACGGGCGCGACCATAAGTTCGGATGCGGTCACGGGGTCAGTGAAGAGCGGCCTCACGATGTTGCTGTCCATCGTTGGTGTCGAGGGGACGTTCGGCGCCGCGCATGACGCGACGCCAAGAGGCGCCGGGGGTCCGGCCGTGGCGCGGGCGGACGAAGCGGGAGGCGAGCGATGAGTGCCCTCCGGGAGTTGACAAAGGGTTTCTACAGGGAGAACCCGGTCTTTCGGCTGGCTCTGGGGTTGTGCCCGGCGCTGGCCGTGTCGACGTCCGTTGAGAACGCGCTCGGCATGGGCGCGGCCGCGACGTTCGTTCTCCTGGGTTCCAACATCGTCATCTCGCTCCTCGGAAAAGTCATCCCGGCCAAGGTGCGCATTCCGTGCTTCGTCGTGGTCATCGCGAGCTTCGTGACCATCGTCGAGCTGGTCATGGGCGCCTACCTGCCCGAGCTCTCGAAGTCTCTCGGCATATTCATCCCGCTCATCGTTGTTAACTGCATCATCCTCGGGCGCGCCGAGGCGTTCGCGTCGAAGAACGGGCTCTGGCTCTCGATCATGGACGGCTTAGGCATGGGCCTGGGCTTCACGTTCGCCATCGTTCTGATCGGCGCCATCCGCGAGATTCTCGGCGACGGCAAGTTCTTCGGCTACATGGTCTTCGGTCCAGGCTTCCAGCCGGTTCTCATTATGATCCTGGCGCCGGGTGCGTTCATTACGATCGGACTTCTGATGGGTTACTTCAACATCCTGGACGCGAAGAAGAAGCGCAAGGCCGAGGCGGCTGCCGCCGCAGGCTCGAACGCGAGAGGAGGGCGCTGATGGATCTGGGTCAGCTTCTCGCCATTATCATAGGAGCCATCTTCGTTTCGAACTTCGTGCTGGCGCGGTTCCTCGGGCTCTGCCCGTTTGTCGGCGTCTCGAAGGACTCGGACTCCGCGCTCGGCATGGGTATGGCCGTCATCTTCGTGATGACGATGGCCTCGCTCGTGACGTGGTTCATTTACAACTACGTGCTTGTGCCGCTGGAGATCACATATCTCCGCACCATCGCATTCATCCTGGTAATCGCGGCGTTGGTCCAGTTCGTCGAGATGGTGATCGAGAAGACGTCGCCGACCCTGCACAAATCGCTCGGTATCTACCTGCCGCTCATCACGACTAACTGCGCGGTGCTGGGCGTCGCGGTCGTCAACGTCGACAGCTTCATGACCACGGGGCTCTCGCGCAATGCGAGCTTCATCTATACGATCGTGCACGGTTTCGCGGCCGGACTCGGGTTCACGCTGGCGCTCATACTGATGGCGGCGATCCGCGAGCGGCTGGATCTCATCGACGTGCCGGAATCAATGCGCGGTATCCCGATCACGTTCATCGTGGCTGGGCTCATGGCGATAGCGTTCCTCGGTTTCTCGGGGCTCAAGATAGGCTAGCTTGAGAAGGGACGGCCGCCCGGCGATGGCGGCTTGGGAAAGGTTTCGATGGAGTCGGTAGTCGCGAGATCGATCATAGTTCTATCGGCCATGGCCGCCCTGTTCGGGGTGATACTGGCCATTGCCTCAAAGATCTTTGCGGTCCATCGCGACCCCAGAGTCGAGAGGCTCATGGACGTTCTGCCCGGCGCGAACTGCGGCGCTTGCGGCTACCCGGGATGCCAGGGCTACGCGGAGGCCGCCGTCAAGGCGGGCGTCGCGCCGGCCTGCCCGCCCGGGGGGAGCAGCGTCGCCGAGCAGGTCGCCGAGATACTGGGCAGCAATGCCGGGGAGCACGTCCCCGAGGTCGCCGTCGTGCACTGCGCCGGAGGCTTGACGAATACCGAACAGCGTCTGGAATACGAGGGCATCCACGATTGCCGCGCCGCGATCCTGGTCGGCGGAGGCACGAAAGCGTGCATCTTCGGTTGTCTGTCGCTCGGCACGTGCAAGGCGGTCTGTCCGTTCGACGCCGTGGAACTGGACGACGAGGGCCGTGTCCACATCGACGTCAAGAAGTGCACGGGCTGCGGCAAGTGCGTCGAGGCTTGTCCCGTCAACATCATTGAGCTCGTGTCTAAGGACATGAAGGTCCACATCCGGTGTTCT
Source organism: Candidatus Eiseniibacteriota bacterium (assembly GCA_030595835.1). Lineage (GTDB taxonomy): Bacteria > Joyebacterota > Joyebacteria > Joyebacterales > Joyebacteraceae > JALGZG01. The sequence continues at coordinate 16,513 of JAUVLG010000030.1, forward strand.
TCCCACGACAAGGGCAAGAAGGCCAAGGCCGTGTGTGCTGTCGCCTGCATCGCGTGCCAGCTGTGCGTCAAGAAGTGCCCGAGCGGTGCCATCCACATGGAGGATAACCTCGCGGTCATCGACTACGCGAAGTGCACCAATTGCGGCATCTGCGCCGCGGTCTGCCCGACCGGCGCTATCATCGATGACATCAAGGCACGCCCCAAGGCGGTCATCGGCTCCAAATGCGAGGGCTTGGGCAAGTGCGTGGAGGTCTGCCCCGTCAAGGCCATATCCGGCGAGTCGGGGGAGCGGCACGAGATCGACCGCGTGAAGTGCATCGGCTGCGGTCTCTGCCTGAGTGCGTGCCCCACGAAGTCGATAGGCATGGTCGGAGCTCTCGGACACCAAAGGGACTAAAGACTGATGAGCACCGCGATTCCAAGCAACAAGCTACTGCTTTTCATGAGGGCGGCGCGAGCGCCGTTCCTCACCGTGTCGGTGATGCCGGTCCTGATCGGCGCCACGCTCCCGTTCTGGCTGAGGCCGGCCGGATGGACCTTCAGCGTTGCCCACCTTGTTGAGATGATCGTCGCCGTTGTCCTCCTTCACATGGGCGCGAACCTCGGGAACGGCTACTACGACCACGTGTCCGGCGCCGACCCCGCGAACCCCAACCCGGGCGTGCTGTCCGGGGGCTCCGGGCTCATCACGAGCGGCGCGCTGACGGCTGGGTTCTTCCTCAAGAGCTCGATCGTGTGTCTCGCGCTGGGCGCGGCACTGGGTCTTCACCTGAACTTCGTCCAGCCCGGCAATCTCGTCCTGGTCGTGGGGCTTATCGGTATCGCTCTGGCACACTTCTACACGGCACCTCCGGTCAAGCTGGCCTACCGGGGATTGGGGGAGATAGCCGTCGGTCTCGCGTTCGGTGTTCTTCCCGTGGTCGGGTCCTACTACGTGCAGGCGGGAATGGTTTCGTGGCGCGTCGTGATGGCGTCCCTGCCCATATCGTTCGCCGTCGTGCTGGTTCTCTGGGTCAACCAGATAGTCGACTTCAAGTCTGACCGCGACACCGGCAAGAGGAATCTCGTCGTTGTCATGGGTACGGCCGCGGCGGGACGCGGAATGGTGCTCGTCTTGGCGCTCCTGACGTTCGGCTTGCTCTTCGCGGCCGTGTTCACGGCCGCGCTCATCCCGCTCACGCTGGTCGCAGTCCTTGCGTTCGGGCTCATCCGCACGGTGGTGGCCGACTGCTGGAACCACCACGGACGTCCCGACGAACTGGTCGACGCCGCGTCCGCGGCCATCAGGCTGCACCTCATCCTTGGCATCATCATCGCAGGATCCGCACTCGTCGCAATCGGGAGCTGACGACAGTGGCAATCGGCAGGAAGCGGCTCGCCCTCGAAGTGGCGGCGTTCCTCGTTGTTGTGGCGCTCATCGTTACGTTTGCGGCTCGCAGGCGCAGTGACTCCGACCGGCATGTCGATCACCGTTTCATGATGGGTACCATCGTGTCCGTCACGGTGCTGACGCCGGATGCTCTGGCGGGACGCGCCGCGATCGATGCCGCGTTTGATGAGATAGCGCGCATCGAGGCTCTGACCACGCGCCATGCTTACGACAGCGAGGTCTCGAGGCTGAACGCGCGGATGGAGGGGTTCGTCGGTGAGCCGGTCAGCGGGGAGGTGGCCCAAATCGTCTCGCGGTCCCTAATGGTCGCGCGGGCGTCCGCAGGCGCCTTCGACATCACGGTGACTCCGCTCGTGGACCTGTGGGCGCTGAACGACGAGGACTTCTCGATCCCTGGAGAGTCCGACATAGCCGCGGCTCTCCGGTTCGTGGATTGGTCTGCGGTCCAGGTCGATACCGCCTCGCGCACGATGACGGTGCAGGAGGGCATCGCGCTCGACCTCGACGGGGTCGCGAAGGGCTACGCGGTCGACCGCGCGGTTGCGGTGCTGGAGGCGATGGGTATAGAGACCGGCGTCGTCGACGCAGGTGGAGACGTGGGTTTCGTCGGCACGCCGCCCGATGCGGACGTCTGGCGTGTGGGCATCAAGCACCCGAGGCAGGATGGGTTGCTGGGAGTGGTTCTCCTGGATGGTGGCGGCATCGCGACCTCCGGTGACTACCAGCGCTACTCACTCGTTGACAGCGTCCGTTACCATCACATACTGGACCCGGCTACCGGGTATCCAGCGCGCGGCGTCATGAGCGTCACCGTGGCGACCGAACGTGCGGTCGACGCGGACGCGCTCGCGACGGCCGTCTTTGTGCTTGGGCCCGATGAGGGGCTGGCGCTCATCGAGCGGACGCCCGGTGCTGCAGCGGTCGTGGTCACCGGTAACGGGGATTCTGTCGGACGCGTGCTCGTTTCGTCGGGGCTAAGGGAGAGATTCGTCGAGCAGTAGCGCCCGGTTTGGGTCCGGGGACGCGGTGCGCGGATGACCGCTGGCGTCGGGGTGCTCTCGGCCTATGTTGTCTGTATGCAGCGCCGCGCACGAGCACTGGGCTTTTCGGTATGAGGTAGATCATGAATCAGCTGGCAGAGTGGCTGTCCTCCGGCACGAGCATGAACACGAACGTCTCGCTGAACCTGGTGAGCAGTATCGGTGTGATCCTGTTTCTGTGGGTGGTCCGGGCTCTGCTGCTCCGCATAGTCAGACGGAGAACCGATGACATCCGGAGCCGGTACAACTGGCGCAAGGTCTCGACTCACGTCAGTGTACTCATTGGGCTCCTGGCCATCGGCCGCATCTGGCTGACCGGCATCGAGACGTTCCTGACCTTCGCCGGGATCGTCTCGGCGGGTATCGCGATCGCCCTCAAGGACACGCTGGCGAACATCGCTGGCTGGGTCTTCATCGTGTGGCGGAGACCCTTCTCCGTGGGAGACCGGGTCGAGATCGGCAAACTCATCGGCGATGTCATCGATATTCGGGTCTTCCAGTTTTCGCTGCTTGAGGTGGGGGGTTGGGTAGACGCGGACCAGAGCACCGGGCGCGTTCTGCACGTGCCCAACGGCCTGCTCATGACAACGCCGCTCGCGAACTACGGGGCGGGCTTCGAGTACATCTGGAACGAGATACCAGTGCTCGTCACATTCGAGAGCGACTGGCGCAAGGCCAAGGACATCCTGTTGAACATCGGGAGGGAGCGCGCCGAGAACCTGAGTGAGAAGGCGGCAGAGAGAGTCAGGGAAACGAACAGGAAGTTCATGATCTTCTATAAGATGTTCACACCGACGGTCTACACATCGGTCAAGGATAGCGGTGTGCTCTTGACCATCCGGTACCTGTGCCGGCCGCGTGAGCGCCGGGGCTCCACGCAGGCGATATGGGAAGACGTGCTCGACCAGTTCGCGGCCGCCCGCGACATCGATTTCGCTTATCCCACGCGGCGCTTCTTCGACAGCGCCATTGAGGGGAAGAGCGGGGGCGGAGGAGGGGAGCACGAGGGATGACCGACGCGAAGTACTGGAGAGGGCTTTCTGACGGCCGCGTCGCCTGCGAGCTCTGCCCGCAGGCGTGCGTCATTCCGGAGGGCGGTCACGGCGTCTGCCTCGGGAGGGCCAACCGGGGCGGGATCTTGAGGGCCGATACCTTCGGGCAGACCGTGTCCGTCGCGATGGACCCCATCGAGAAGAAGCCGCTCTACCACGTGTGCCCGGGGCTGTCCGTCCTCTCGATCGCGTGCAACGCGTGCAACCTCCGCTGCGACTTCTGCCAGAACTGGTCCATCTCCCAGATGAGGGCTCAGACGACACCGCTGCCGCCCGCCGAGCTCGTGAAGCTTGCCTTGGAGTCGCGCTCTTTCGGTGTCGCCTACACCTACACCGAGCCGCTCGTCTGGTTCGAGTACCTGCTGCAGGCCGGCGCGCTCGTGAGGGAGAGTGGTCTCAAGAACATCCTGGTGACGAACGGCATCCTGAACGAGGCGCCCCTGAGGGAGCTTCTCCCGCTCGTCGACGCGATGAACATAGACCTCAAATCAATGAGGGAGTCGTTCTACCGCGACTACTGCCACATTGAGGGGGCCGCGGCCGTGAAGAGGACCATTCGGCTGGCCGCCGAGGCGTGCTTCGTCGAGGTGACCAATCTGGTGATCCCCGGTTTGAACGATTCGGACGAGGAGCTGCGGGAACTCGTGGCCTTCGTGGCCGACGTCAACCCGGCGATTCCGCTCCACTTCTCGCGGTATTTCCCGACACACAAGATGAGCATCCCGCCGACGCCGGTGTCGACTCTCGTGCGGGCGAAGGAGATCGCCCAGGAGCGGCTTCAGTACGTTTACCTGGGGAACGTGCAGATCGAGGACGATGAGAACACGTACTGCCCGGACGACGGTCACCTGCTGGTCAGGCGGACCGGCTACCGGGCGGAGGTCGTTGGTATCGACGGTGGGTGCTGCAGCGGCTGCGGACGGCCCGCGGACTTCCTGTGGTGCGAAGACTGATGGCCGGTAACCGCACACTCCTGACCTTCGCCGACAGGCTCGTCCTGTACGTGCTCGTGGGCGCGGCGCTCGTGCTTCTTCTCACAGGAGATGGGCGAGGGAGCGGGGCCGCGGTCAGGATAACCGGTGACGGCGGGTTCGAGCGCCTTGTGCCGCTCGGCTCCGACGTCACGGTCGAGGTCGCGGGGCCGCTTGGTACTACCGTGGTCGAGGTCGCGGCCGGCGAGGCCAGGGTGCTGAGCTCCCCGTGCCCGCACGAGCTCTGCGTGAAGATGGGCGCTGTGCGAGCGCCGGGGCGCGCCGTCGTGTGCGTTCCCAACAGGGTGGTCGTGACCATCGTGGGCGACGGGCCGACACCGACCGACGCGGTGACGAGGTAGCGTATGGGCAACGCGGTGAGCAACAGGGCTTCCGGTCGCGCGGCGGAGCGCGGTACGACCGGCCACACGTCCGCGGGGCGGGTGGCCAGGCTGGGGATGCTCCTCGGGGTCGCGCTGGCGCTCTACGCGGTAGAGAGCGCGCTGCCGTCGCCGTTCCCGTTTCTGCGGATCGGGCTCGCGAACGTGGCGACCCTGATCGCGCTTGTTACCCTGGGTTTCGCCGACGCGTTCGCCATCACGGTCCTGCGTGTCATCGTTGCATCGCTCGTGGTCGGGACGTTCCTGGGCCCGGGCTTCGGCCTGGCGATGGCCGGGGGAGTAGCGGGCGTGGTCGGGATGGGGCTCGCCGCGAGATTCGCCTTCCCGCCGCTCTCTGTGGTTGGCGTGAGCGTCGTGGGCGCCGTCCTGCACAATCTGGCGCAGCTCGGTGTTCTCTCCGGGTTCTACACCGGTCCCGGACCGGCGATGAGGCTTCTGCCCGTCTCGCTCCTCGTGTCGGCCGCCACTGGGCTGGCCACGGGGCTGATTGCGCTCTTCGCTCTTGAGAAACTGGGGCTTATCAGGCGATAATGGTCGTTCGGACTTGGAGCGGCGTGCGGGGCCGGCGGGTTCTCACGCCCCTGCAGCAGGCGGGTTCAGAGGAGGGCTGTCGTGACAGAGGTCGGTCGCGTCGTTTCGGTGAACGACGATGCCGCGGTCGTCGCTATGCATGCGTCCGGGGCGTGTGAGAAGTGCGGTCTCTGCATGGCTTCGGGCGACGGCAAGGAGATTCTGCTTCTCGCCAGGAACGAGGCGGACGCGAGCCCGGGTGACGCCGTCGAGATCGAGATAAGTCCGGGCAGGGTTCTGGTGGCGGCGTTCGCGCTCTACTTGCTGCCGGTGCTCATGACGATCCTGGGTTTCGTGGTTGGGAGCGCTGTCTCAGGCGGGTCCGAGGAGTCGGCTCTGCCGATCGTGCTCGCGATGTCGTTTCTCGTCGTGTCGTTCCTGGCCGTGTGGTTGTTCGACGTGAAGATCCGGAAGGCGGACCGCCGGCACGCCACGGTGAAGAGAGTTCTCAGCGAGGAGGAGGCCGATGCCTCCCCACGCATTCAGATAGTGAAGTTCGGAGGATAGCGTTTGGCCATGACATCACAGGAGCTCGCGGTGCTGACCGCGGAGCTCGCACTGACCAAGAAGGCCGAGAACGTGATCTCAATGGACCTGAGGGGGCTGACCTCGACGTGTGACTTCTTTGTCATATGTCACGGGACCAGTGGGATCCAGGTTGCAGCGATAGCCGGCGCCATCAAGGACGGCCTGACCGAAGTGGGAGAGAAACCCTGGCACATCGAGGGTACCACGGGGAAGAGCTGGATACTCCTGGACTGCGTCGATGTGGTCGTGCACGTGTTCGACGTGGCGACGCGCGACTACTACCAGTTGGAGCGGTTGTGGGGCGACGCTAAGTTCCAGGTCTTCGAGGATGAGCAGCCAGACGGGAGAAACGGGCTGGCCGCGGCGGCGGACTCCCGAGAACCAGCAACCCGGCAGGGACCAAGGACATGATTGACGCGATTCTGGCGAGAAGGAGCATCAGAAAGTACACCGACGAGCCCGTGTCCGACGAGCACATCAGGGCAATCCTGGAGGCCGCGATGTCGGCGCCCTCGGGGATGAACCGAAAGCCCTGGCACTTCGTAGCGGTAACCGATCGGGAGAAGCTGGACCGTCTGGGCGCAACCACGACGTCCTGGGGGATGCTGAAGGAAGCGCCCCTCGCCGTCGTCGTATGCGGAGATCCCGGGATATCGGAGAAGTACTGGGATCAGGATTCCATCGCGGCCCTGGAGAATCTGCTGATAGCGGTCTCGATGTTGGGCCTGGGCGGCGTCTGGCTCGGGTGCCATCCGAACCCGGAGCGGGTCGGCCCGGTGCGGGAGATACTCGGCGTTCCCGAGCCCGTCGTGCCGATCGCCGTGCTCTCGATAGGGCACCCGGCGGAGGAGAAGGAGCCGCGGACGCAGTACGACGAGGAGCGGGTGCACAGGAACGCGTGGTAGAGGCGACAGCGGGTGGCGAGACGTCGCCCGGCGGTACCGCACGGACCTGACCCGAACAGGAGAAACTCATGGCGGACCTGACGACCAAGTACATGGGGCTCGACCTCAAGAACCCGATCATCGCCGGTAGCTCCGGCCTGACGGCCACTGTGGAGAAGGTAAAGGAGTGTGCGGCGGCGGGGGCAGGGGCGGTGGTGCTCAAGTCCATCTTCGAGGAGCAGATCACTGCTGAGGTCGCGAGCATCAGGGCAGCGAGCAGCTCGTCGAACTGGCACCCGGAGGCCGAGCAGTACATCCGGGAGTACGGACGTCACCACGCCACGGAGGCGTACGTCGATCTCATCAAGGGCGCCAAGGACGCGGTGGACATCCCCGTCATCGCGAGCGTGCACTGCGTATCGGCCGGTGGGTGGACCGAGTTCGCGCACAAGGTGGAGCTGGCAGGCGCGGACGGGCTGGAGCTCAATGTATACGTCCTGCCCTCCGACCCCAGGCGCGACGGGCGGGAGAACGAGCAGGTGTACTTCGACGTCGTTGAAGCGGTGAAGGGCGCATCGTCGCTGCCGCTCGCGCTCAAGATCGGTTCCGCATTCTCGAGCCTGTCGAGGACGGCCGTGGAGCTGTCGGCGACGGCTCTTGACGCGCTCGTGCTGTTCAACAGGTTCTATCGTTTCGACTTCGATATCGATGGTCTCAAGCTCGTGCCCGGGTCCTATATCAGCAGCCCGGAGGAGATCGCCAAGCCGCTCCGGTGGGTCTCGATCCTGTCGGGCCAGGTGGAGTGCGACATTGCGGCGACCACCGGCGTGCACGACGGCGTGGGCGTGGTCAAGCAGCTCCTGGCCGGCGCGACCGCGGTGCAGGTCTGCTCCACGCTCTACATGAACGGCGTGGGACACATCGAGAGCATGCTCAGTGAGTTGGCGGACTGGATGAGCCGGCACGGATACTCCTCGCTCGACGAGTTCAGGGGGAAGATGAGCCAGGACGTGAGCGAGGACCCGGCGGCATACGAACGTGTTCAGTTCATGAAGGGAACCGGCGGAGTATCTTGAGTCGGCTTCCATCCATGCGCGTCGGGCTCGTCGCTCGTGCGCGCGGTTTGCCCGGCAACGGGCGTTGCACGTGTTGAAGATCCTCAGTGGGTCATTGGCATGGGAAAGGACGTGAGTGTGAAGAAGCTTCTTGTAGCTGCAGCTCTGCTCGCCATGGCGCTGACGTGCGTCTCCTGCGGAGGCGGGGGCGAGGCGCGGAAGGCGTCGCTCGACACCGAGGTCGAGCGGGCCAGCTACGCGTACGGAATGGATGTCGCGACCTCGATGCTGAGGTCGGGGTTGGTGCTGGATGTCGACTGCTTCGTGCAGGGGTTCCGTGACACCGCGGAAGGCCAGTCGCCACTTCTGAGCAACCAGGAGAAGATGCAGGTAATGCAGGACTACGCTGCCAAGATGAGGGAGGCGCAGATGGCCGAAGCCGAAGTTGCAGCAGTGACGAACCTGGCGGAAGGCACCGCCTTCCTCGAGGCCAACAAGGCGGCCGAGGGTGTGAAGACGACCGCCTCCGGCCTGCAGTACATCGTTATCGAAGAGGGCACGGGCGCCACGCCCACCCCGGACTCCCGCGTGAAGGTCCACTACGCTGGGACGTTGATCGACGGTACCCAGTTCGACAGCTCTTACGACCGCGGGCAGCCCGCCGAGTTCCCGGTTGGCGGCGTGATCCCGGCCTGGACGGAGGCGCTCCAGCTCATGAAGGTCGGCGGCAAGGTGAAGATCTTTGCGCCGCCCGACATTGCTTATCGGGAGAGAGGCGCTCCGCCGGTCATCGGCCCGAACGCCACGCTGATATTTGAGATCGAGCTCGTCGACATCGTCCAGTAGCGGAGGCACCCGTTGTTCGAGCAGATCCTCAGAACGGAACTGGCCGAGGCCATCCGCAAGGTTGGCCTCGAAGCCGGGCGCATCGACGTGACGCCGCCGCGTGACCCATCGCACGGTGACGCGGCGACGAACGTCGCGCTGGCCCTAGCCAAGCGCGAGGGGCGCAACCCGCGCGAGCTTGCGGTTGAGATTGTCGGTGCGCTCGAGCTGGCCCCGGATTTCGTGTCTGAGGTTGCGATCGCGGGACCGGGGTTCATCAACTTCCGCTTCGCGCCCGCGTGGTATGAGGACGCGCTGCGTGACGTGGTGGCGAAGGGCGACGCGTACGGACGCACCGACGTCGCAGCGGGTCGGCGGATACAGATAGAGTTCGTCAGTGCCAATCCGACGGGCCCGGTGAACGTGGTCAGCGCGCGTGCGGCGGCGGTCGGGAACGCGATGGCGAACCTGCTGGCGTTCGCGGGCGCCGACGTCGAACGCGAGTACTACGTCAACGACGCCGGGCAGCAGGTTGAGAAGCTCGCGTTGTCCGTCGAGGCACGGTTCCGTGAGCTGTCGGGCGAGTCGCTCGAGATCCCGGAGGGCGGGTATCACGGGGAGTACATCGCGGACGTGGCCAGGGCAATCGCGGACGCGAACCCGGATCTTGCCGACATGTCAGTGGCGGAGCGCGCGGGCCTCTTCAAGAGAGCCGCCATCAAGCATCTGGTGGAGAGCCAAAGACGCGACCTAGCAGCGTTCGGGGTCGAGTTCGACCGCTGGTTCCACGAGAGCGAGCTCGCGGAGGCGGGGGCGGTTACGGAGACGCTGGATGCGCTCCGGGCCTCCGGCGAGACCTACGAGAAGAAGGGCGCCGTCTGGCTGAAGACGCAGCTGCACGGCACCAACGACGACAAGGTCATCGTCAAGGGCGACGGCGTGCCTACGTATCTTCTGCCGGACCTCGCGTACCACGTGAACAAGTTCGGACGGGGGTTCGACCCCGTCATCGACCTGTGGGGGCCGGACCACCACGCGCACGTCGCGGAGACGCACGCGGGGCTTGAGATCCTGGGCTTCCCGAAAGAACGTCTGGAGATCCAGATAGTCCAGCAGGTCAACCTGCTGGAGGGCGGCGAGGTCGTCAAGATGTCCAAGCGGGCGGGGAAGATTGTCGCGCTCAAGGACCTCGTGGACGATGTCGGCGTTGATGTGGCCAAGTTCTTCTTCCTTATGCGGAAGCAGGCGAGCCACCTCGACTTCGATCTGGACCTCGCGCGTCAGCAGACGGATGAGAACCCGGTCTTCTACGTGCAGTACGCGCACGCACGCGTGGCCAGTCTGGTCAGGTTCGCAGAGGAGCGGGGGCAGGCGGTGCCTTCTCCCGACGACGTCGATCTGAGCGACATAAGTTCCGGCAACGGGAAACCACTGGTGCTCCTGCTCGCCGAGTTCCCCCAGTTCGTGGCGAACGCCGCGCTCGCCCGGGAACCTCATCGACTGACTACCTATCTGCGTGACGTGTCATCGATGTTCCACTCGTACTACCACGATAACCGCATTGTGACGGACGACTCGGCAACGACGGCCGCCCGGCTGTTCCTCTCGCAGGCGACCCGCATCGTTCTCAGGAATGGCCTTTCGTTGCTTGGCATCAGCACCCCTGACAAGATGTAGCGCCTCTGTTTTCCCCTGGCATGGCGATTCCCCTTGACACCCTCGCCATAGGCTGTTGTTTATGATACAATTCATATGGCATTGAGTTGGCGCGGGAGCAATCACACCTGAGACACGACATCCGGAGGCGATTGCCATTCTACTAAAAGGAAGGGACCAGGTCTTTCCGCTCGAGGACGTGGAGCGGGCCCTGATCGGTCTCAAAGACGTGCGGTCTGCGCGCATCATTGCCGACGACGCGGGTGGGATACTTGAGGTCCACGTCGTCGCCGACACAGAGCGCAGCGCGAAGATGGTGGCCCGGGACGTCGAGTCGATGCTCGTCGCGAAGCTCGGGTTGTCCATCGACCACAGGAAGATCAGTGTCGCGCAGGTGGAGGGCGAGGCGGAGGAGACGGTCGAAGCTGAACCGGTGAGGCATGTCGAAGCACCGGCTGAGCCTCCCGCCGGTCTGCACCTGGCGGCCGACGACAAACGCATCAAGTTCGTGGGCGTGAGTCTGGCGCAGTCGAACCTGGTCGCGCAGGCGAGGGTAGAGCTCTCGCGTGACGGAGTGGGCACGGTCGCAGAGGCGACGGGCGCCGATTCGACCGACTCGGTGGTCAGGATAGTCGCCGAGGCGACAATGGAGGCCGTCCAGCGGTACTTCGAGAACGGCGGTCTCTTCACCGTGACGGCGGTTGAGCAGATGACCGTCGGCGGCAAGCCCATCGTAGTGGTGGTCGTGGCGCACGTGTTCGAACGGAGTGAGCGGATGCTCGTCGGAGCGTGTCTTACCGGCGGGGACGTTCCGCGGGCGGTTGCGCTGTCGACACTGGACGCCGTTAACAGGTTCCTCAGGCGCTTAGAGCCCAAGGAGCCTACTGAATACGAAATCGGGCCGGCATCGGAGATCGACACACCCAGTCAGTAGCTAGATAAGGAGCGGAGCGGAAGAACACCTCATAGCGAAGCGCGTCCCCTTTTGCCCTTGGTTTGTATGGGCCCGAGAGTCAGCGGACAAAACCCGGCCAAGGGTAGCAGATACGCGAGGAGGTGGAATTGTGTTCCTTATCGGTAG
>JAUVLG010000107.1 GCA_030595835.1 Candidatus Eiseniibacteriota bacterium
CAGACGCTTCCTGCCCTTCGCCCGCCGCCGCGCCAGGACCCTCCGTCCACCAGGAGTGGAGCTGCGACTCAAGAATCCGTGCTTCCTCTTGCCTCTGCGCTTCTTCGGCTGATACGTTCGCTTCATGTTGTCCTCGATGTAGTCCCTGTGTGACGTCCTTCTGACGTCCTTTGAATCCAACACTTTACCAACCTGCCCCCTCCATGTCAAGCGCATTCGCCACAACCCCTCCGCTACGCCCTTCCCTCCCTCCCAACTACCCTACTCGCGCACACTTCCGCCACCTCCTCAGAAAAATCGCCCCCCTATAAGAAAGTACTTGCACGGTTTCTGAGCACCGTGCTAATATGCCCCGCCGTCACAAGGGCCGTTGATAACCGCCCGACGCCGATCGGAAGGATCGCCCGGAATCAGGAACCTGAAGCAGCCATGGTGCCCGCCGCTCCTGGCTCACAACAGAAGGACCTGCTAAGCCGAGCGTAGTAGGCGATGAGACAACAACTTACATAGTTATCCACATTGGGGAGAAGCTTTGTAGATAGTCGTGGCACCTTCTTTACTCGCCTGTTCTCGCAACGCCACCGATTCTCTACGACATACTCAGTGTTTCACTGTCCGTGGATAACTTGTTAACCACTTGTTGATAACATATGGACGACTATGACAGCCTCCGATCTTTGGACACGGTGCCTCGCGACCATCCGAGAGGAAACGGAGCACCAGAGCTACCAGACGTGGTTCGAGCCGACGCGCGGCGTCGAGTTGACTGACGACGCGGTCAAGATCGAAGTGCCGAACCGCTTCTTCGCTGACTGGCTCGAGGAGCACTACATGGGCCTGATAGCGCGAGCCCTGAGAGAGAACGCGGACAGCGAAGTGGCCGCCGTCTTTCAGATCGCGCACAAGAGGCCCGACGAGTACGAGCCGGTTTCGACCAGGCGGGCAGTCCCTCCGCCACTGACCACAGCAGCGGCCGATGAGTGCCAACTCAACCCGCGGTATACGTTTTCAACGTTTGTCGTCGGGAATAGCAATCGCTTTGCTCAGGCTGCAACTATGGCAGTGGCGGAGGCACCCGCCGATTCGTATAACCCGCTATTTATATATGGTGGGGTCGGCCTGGGTAAGACTCACTTGATGCAGGCTATTGGGCAGTACGTCAAGGAGAACCGGCCGGAGCTATCAGTCTTCTACGTCTCAGCCGAGACGTTCATGAACGAGCTCATCACATCCATCCAGCACGGCAGCACGCTCAAGTTCCGGGACAAATACCGAGGCAAGGACGTCCTCCTTATAGACGACGTTCAGTTCCTGGCTGGAAAGGAGAGTACACAGGAGGAGTTCTTCCACACCTTCAACGCTCTCTATCTGGCCCATAAGCAGATAGTGATGACGAGCGATCGGCCTCCTAAACAGATAGCCACGCTGGAGGAACGACTGGTCTCGAGGTTCGAGTCCGGGCTCGTCACTGATGTGCAGGCACCGGATCTGGAAACCAGGATCGCGATACTTCGAGAGAAGGCGGAGCTGGACGGGATTTCGATTCCCAATGACGTAATTCATTTGATAGCAAATAGTGTTACGTCCAATATCCGCGAGCTGGAGGGGTCGCTCGTCCGGCTCCTCGCCTTCTCGAGTCTCACCGGGAGCGAGATCACGGTCGATCTGGCCAAAGAGGTCTTGAGCGAGTTCCTGGGGGCCCCCAGGGGCCCGATCTCGGTAGCCCGCATTCAGCAGGCGGCCGCCGAGACGTTCGGGGTTCCCGTGGAGAAGATGAAGGCTCGCGGGCGCGCCAGCCAGATCGCTCACGCGCGCCAGGTGGCCATGTATCTTGCCCGCGAGCTCACTCACCTGTCACTGGCACAGGTGGGAGAGCACTTCGGTGGCAGAGACCACACCACCGTACTGCACGCGCAGCGGAAGATAGCCGGGGAGGTCGAACATGCCTGCCAGACGCAGCGCGACGTTGATAACCTGAAGCGCATGCTCAGAACAGCTTAGATTCCCTGACAGCACGCACCCCTTTTGTCTCGGAAACGCGGCCCCGTATTGTTGAGCGGGGCCGTTCGAGCCTCCGGAGGACCTGCGCGCCGGCGACGTACGAGGCTGAAACGTCTGAGCCCTGTGTGTGGTTGACAGTCGAACGGTGCATTGGACAACCCGTGGATTTCGTGGGGGTCGACGTGGACGGCGCTGGATATCCGGGGGAGGTGTGGATACGATGGGAATGCGCGCCCTCTTATCAAACGCCTTCTCCACAGGGAGTCGCAACCCATCTGAAACTGAGCAGCGTCGCCAGAGCGCCCGCAGGGCACGCACCGGACCACTGCACCTTGCGTCGCGCCGGCAGTGTTCTCACCCCGGTTGTCAACATTTCCACAGGCCCTACTACTACTACTAGTATTCTATATTAAGAGGAGTAGAAGTGCTTCCGCTGTGGACAGGATCGTGTAGAGACTTACTATCTGGATCAGTGTCATATCACCTCCGTGTCGTCACGAGGAAGCGGAGGTTCGATGTCACTCGCAAGTCCGTCGTTGGCAGCAGCGGTGACCGCTCTCGGGATGCTCTCTGGAGCCCGCCTTTTGCCTTGCAGGGTACTGACCGCGACCATATAATGACGGCCTGAGGCGAGCCCTGTCGTCGGCGGTGGATTGCGTCCCGCTGCCGCACATGTGCATGGAAAGCACACCCCCTGGAGGTTGCTCATGAAGTTCTCCATTCCGCGACAGAATCTGGACAAGGCGATCCAGAGAGTATTGGCGGTGGTCTCTCCGAAGACGACGCTCCCTGTCCTCGCGAACTTCCTGCTAGAGGCTGACGAGAAGGAGAAGAAGATACTCATCACGGCGACCGACCTCGATATGACCGTCACGACGGGCGCCGAAGCGATGGTGGAAGAGGGGGGGAGTGTAACTCTGCCGGCCAAGCGCTTTGCGGAGATCGTACGCGAGCTTGGCGACACGGACGTGACGCTGTCGGCGGAGGGGGAAGAGATCGCGATCAAGGCGGGCAGGAGCAAGTTCAAGATCGTCGGCATCCCGACCGAAGAATTCCCTTCGCTTCCCAAGAGCGAGCGCGCGAGTGCGTTCTCCGTCGATTCGTCGACCCTGGCTCGCATGGTCGACAAGGTGAGCTTCTGCACTTCGAAGGACGAGACACGGCCGTCCCTGAACGGCGCCATCTGGGAATTCGCTGCCGACCACATGGGTATGACCGCGACCGACGGACACAGGCTCGCGACCTTCAAGACCAGCGGGGATTTCAAGGCGCTCGCGGGGAAGAATATGATCGTCCCGCCAAAGGCGCTCGGGCACGCGGTCCGGATAATCTCGGCCGAGGGAGGCGATGCAGTCAGCGTCTCGGTTCACGAGAACCACGTTACGTTTTTCATCGGGTCGACCACCATCAACTCGAGACTCCTCGAAGGGCCGTTCCCGAACTACCGACAGGTGATTCCGAAAGACAACGACAAAGAACTTGTGCTCGAACGTGAAAGCCTGATGAGCGCCGTGCGACGCGTGGCGGTACTCGCCGACACGTTGACGCACCAGGTGCGAATGACGCTGACAAAGAAGAAGGTCGAACTTGTCGTCTCGACGCCCGACGTTGGCGAGGCGAGAGAAGAAATATCGGGAACGTTCAACGCCGAGTCGATGGAGGTTGGCTACAACGCCAACTACCTCCTGGACGTTCTCAAGCACATGGACTCCAAGGACATACGCTTCATGCTTGGCACCGCCGTTGGCGCGGCGATTGTCAGTGCCGTCGAGGAGACGGAAGGTGAGGAGTACGTGTGTCTCCTCATGCCACTCCGCCTCACCTCGTAAACGCTCAGGAGTGCGCGGGTGTGGATCAGGGCGCTCAGGCTCACTGACTTCCGGAACTACGAACGGTTGGATCTGGAACTCGAAGAAGGGCTCAACTTCTTAACCGGCCCCAACGGGTCCGGTAAGACGAGTGTTCTCGAGGCGGTTTCCTATCTGGCCGTCGCGCGATCGCTCCGGGGGGCGAACGACGCGGAGGTGGTGCGGTGGGGGAGTTCCTCATTCGGGGTCGGTGGCGACATCGTGGCGGATGGTACCGTCAGGTCGAGCACTCTCCGATTCACAAGGGGCGGCAGGAAGGAAGTAACGCTCGACGGTGAGAAGCAGGCGCTCTTGTCCGATCTCGTCGGCGTCCTCAGGGTCGCGTGGTTCTGCCCCGAGGACACATGGCTGACCAAAGGCGGTCCATCGGAGCGACGGAAGCTCCTGGACATGACGCTGTGCCAGCTCGACCCCGCGTATCTTCACGCGCTGTCGAACTACCGGAGGGCGCTCAGACAACGAAACGAGGCGTTGCTGTCTTGGACACCCGATGACAAGTCTGAGGCGCTCGTGGATGTCTGGTCGGAACGGCTGCTTCAGTATGGGAGCAGGGTGACGGCCGGCAGGATGCGGCTTCTACCGAAGCTGGCTCTGGCCGTCGCACGTTTTCACAAGAGCATCTCCGGGTCGGATGCGCTGAGCCTGAGATACAAGAGCACGGTGGTGGGCGGTGTTGGGAGCGACGCCGGAAACGGCGACGCGCCGCCGGGTGAAGATGAGATCAGGTCGTGGTTCGCCGAAGCACTTCAGCGCGTGGCGACGGACGAACGTCGTCGGGGTTTCACTCTTGTCGGACCACACCGGGATGACCTCGAGGTTAGACTGGGAAAGCGGGCGCTCAGAACGTTCGGTTCGCAGGGCCAGCACCGCACGGCCGCCATCGCACTGAAGCTGGGCGAGGCCGCGGTGCTCGATTCCGACGGTCGCGGAGTGGTTGTGCTGCTGGACGACATCATGTCGGAACTTGACGATCAACGCGCCGAGGCGCTACTGGACCTGGTGGGTGGTCTGGGCCAGGCCTTGATGACATCGACCAGAGGCGCGCCGTCGATCGAGGCGGGTCACAAGAGCAGAAACTTCGTCGTGGAAGCGGGTGAGGTCAAGCGTCAGTGAGATGGGCGGAGCCGATTGGGAAGATACTCGCGGACGTCGTCCGCGATCTGGGTATCTCGAAGAAGCTCTCGGAGCAGCGCGCGGTCGTCGAGTGGGACGACATCGTCGGCAGAAGAGTGGCCGAGCACGCGCGCGCCCTCAGGGTGGACGGAGGGAGACTGTTCGTCGAGGTTGACAGCTCCGTGTGGTCGCAGGAACTGACACTGATGAAACGGAACATACTGCGCCAGATCAACGACCGTATCGGTCGGAAGGCGATAGACAACATTCACTTCGTGCTTGGGGGAGCGAGACCACATGGCGCCTCCGGTCGCAACAGCAGAGAAGAAGGCGATGGCGAAGGCTAAGAAGAAGGACGCCGGGAAGGCCAGGTCCGAGACGACTGCGAGCCCCAAAAAGGCGACGCGGTCCAGGGCTGCGGCCAAGACCGCGAAAGCGAAACCGAAGAAGGCGGGCAGAGCGGTGAAGAAGGCGACGCCCAAGAAGGTCGCCGGCAAGCCACGCGCTGGCAAGGCCAAGAGCACAACGGCCGCCGGGTCCGCGAAGAAGAAGGCGGCGAGCCCGAAGAAGAAGACACCTAAGAAGATCGTGGCCAAGACCACGAAGGCGAGATCAAAGCAGCCTTCTGGTGGTAGTGCGTCCAACAGCAACGCGTCGAAGAAGGCGTCGGTGGCGAAGAAGAGTGCGACCGGTACGGCGAAGTCGATCGACCACACCGTCGTCGACGAATTCCCCATGCCCGCCAAGAACGACAAGTCCTACGACGCGAAGCACATTCAGGTTCTGAAGGGCCTCGAGGCCGTGCGGAAGCGCCCAGCCATGTACATCGGCGACACCGGCAGGCGCGGTCTCCATCACCTGGTCTATGAAGTGATCGACAACTCCATCGACGAGGCGATGGCTGGTTTCTGCGACAAGGTCGGGGTTGTGCTCCACAAGGACGGCAGCGTCTCGGTCCAGGATAACGGGCGCGGCATCCCGGTCGACAGGCATGCCACGGAGAAGAAGTCGGCTCTTGAAGTTGTGATGACCGTACTGCACGCCGGCGGCAAGTTCGACAAATCCAGCTACAAAGTGTCGGGAGGACTGCACGGCGTCGGAGTTTCGGTCGTCAATGCGCTCTCGGAGTGGTGTACGGTCGAGGTGTGTCGCGACGGCACCGTCTACGCGCAGAGGTACAATCGGGGCGTTCCCGAGGCGAAGGTCAAGCCTGTGGGGAAGAGGAAGAAGAGTGGGAACAAGACCAGGTTCCTGCCCGACCCCGAGGTCTTCGAAGAGACGGAGTTCGACTTCGAGATAGTGGCGGCGCGGTGTCGCGAACTCGCGTTCCTGAACGCGGGGCTCACGATCGTGGTGTCGGACGACCGGACAGGTGAGAAGAGCGAGTTCTGTTACAGGGGCGGGCTGCGCGAGTTCGTGAAGTTCATGAACGAGAACAGCACTGTTCTCCACAAGAAGATCGTCCACTTCGAGCGTGAGAGAGACGGCACGTCGGTTGAAGTCGCGTTTCAGTACAACGACTCGTACCGCCCGAGCATCCACTCGTACGCGAACAACATCAACACGATCGAGGGTGGGACACACCTGACCGGCTTCAAGCAGGCGTTGACCCGGACCATCAACAGCTACGGCGAGAAGAACAACCTGTTTGGGAAGAACGGGAAGCCGGTGTCCGGCGACGACTGCCTCGAGGGTCTTGCGGGGATCGTCAGTGTCAAGGTCAAGGAGCCGCAGTTCGAAGGGCAGACGAAGACCAAACTGGGCAACAGCGAGATCAAGGGGTTGGTCGCGTCCATTGTGGGTGAGGGGCTCCAGGAGTTCTTCGAAGAGACGCCGTCGGTCGCGAAGAAGATAGTGTCGAA
>JAUVLG010000192.1 GCA_030595835.1 Candidatus Eiseniibacteriota bacterium
GGCGGTCATGCTGCTTTCCATCTTCAACGGGGCGGGCCGGATCTTCTGGGGCCGCATCTCTGACGCACTCGGCAGGATGAAGACCCTGTTCATCATGTTCACGCTGTGCGGCGTCGCGATGCTGCTCTACAATATCATCGGTGCGTTCCCGACGTACTACTGGATCGGCGTCGCGATCGTCGGCGCTTGCTTCGGCGGATACCTGGCGCTCTTCCCTGCCATCACGGCCGACTTCTTCGGCACGAAGAATATCGGCGCCAACTACGGCTTCGTCTTCATGGCCTACGGCGTCGGCGGCCTGCTGGGTCCGCAGTTCGCGGCCAGAGTGCTCGAAGCGACGGGCGGCTACTCTGTGGCGTTCATCGTCACGGGTGTGCTGTGCCTCATCGCGGCCGGCATCACGTTCGCGCTGAAACCGCCGAAGCTGAAGTAGCTCCGGGGGCGCTTCGGCGCTCCACCGATGTGCGTGAAAAGGCGGGGCCTTCGTTTGAAGGCCCCGCTCTTCTTCTGTCTCCCGCAAAGCAGGAATGGGTGGCAGCTGCAGCAGACGTCCTACTCGCCCGGCAGCACCTGCCTCACGCTGTCGATGACCGTGCCGTCGACCCACTCGATGGCCGCCACGACCTTCTCCCCCAGGTTCGGCTTCTCCGGCACCCCTCCGACCAGCTCGTCGACCTCGGCCTTGATCTCCTCGATCGACCGGATCGGAAGTTCCGACCCCGCGACCGCCGCCAGCAGATCGTCCCTGAGCGGATTGATGGCAATGCCTCGCTCGGTGACGATGACGTCGATCAGCTCGCCGGGGCCCACGAGTGTTGTCACCTCGTCGACCAGCACCGGGATCCTGTCGCGGAACGCGGGGATCGGTAGAATGGTGCACTTCGAGAAGAGGCAGTTCTGCCAACCACCAATGCCATGCAGCAGGTACCCGTCCGAGTGCGTCACGACGTTCGCGTTGAAGTTGACATCGACCTCGGTCGCGCCCAGCACGACGCAGTCGAGCATCGACGCGAAGTTCCCCTTGCCGTGGTAGTTGTAGCTCGTGAAAGGGCTCGTGTTGACGTGGCCGGGATTCTCGCGCATCGAGCGCACACCCTCGAGGTCGAACGTCTGTCCGTCGAGGATGTAGTCCGTCAGTCCCTCTTCGAGCATCTGTGTCAGATACTGCGTGCTTCCGCCGCGCACGAACCGCGCCTTGACGCCCTCCTCCCTCATCATGTCCATGAGGAAGATGGCGAAGCTCAAGGAGGTTCCGCCCGCGCCCCCCTGGAACGAGAATCCGTCACGCATGATTCCCGCTTCCTTCACGAACCGGGCCGTCATCTCGGCGATGCGCAGCCTGTCCGGGCTCTTTGTGATCTGCGTGGTACCCGAAACGATCTTGTTGGCGTCGCCGATGGCCGGCATCGTCGTGACGATGTCGACGTTGTTGCCCTGTATCTGCCACGGTACGCACGGGAAGTCTATGAGGTTGTCGGTGACCACTACGACCTTGTCGGCATACTCGGAGTCGGCGAGCGCAAACCCGATGAGCCCGCAGGCCGCCGGGCCCGTGAGACCGTTCGCGTTGCCGAACGGATCGGCCGTCGGCCCAGCGATCACGGCGACGTCGATGTGGATGTCGCCATCCTGGACCGCCCGGTATCGACCGCCGTGTGAACGCAGGACACCCATCCCCCTCATATTACCCTCGGAGCAGTAGCGTCCGAGGGGACCGTTCATGCTGCCCTCGATGTGGTGCACGACGCCGTTTCTCATGTGTTCGATGATGGGCGCGTGGCACGGGAACGAGGCCGATGGGAACCACACGAGATCCTTGACCCCGAGCTCCGCCGCTGCTTCGAAGACCGCGTTCGCCACGTTGTCTCCGTTTCGGAGATGGTGGTGCGTCGAAACAGTCATCCCATCCTTGAGACCTACCGCCTTGAGCGCCGCCTTGATATCTGGGACTGTCTTGTCGCCGCTGTCCGGGTAGTCTATGACGGTGGAAATGGCGGGCGCCGCCTTCGTTCCTGTCGGGCGGTGCTTGGCCACGCCCTTGTACGGAATGACCTCTCTGCCGTTGATCTCAGTGGGAACCATGCGTCCCGCGGCGTTCTTCACAAGTTTAGTATCAGGCATTCTCCCCTCCTCCCTCACGCCAGTTCTCCGAGAGGACATCGGAAGCGACGGCCAGCTCGACCGTCCTCAAGGCTCGCTTGACCACCGGCGGGTCTATCATCTTGCTGCCGAGCGACACGAC
>JAUVLG010000136.1 GCA_030595835.1 Candidatus Eiseniibacteriota bacterium
GAGGAACTTGGCCCCCATGTCCTTGACCTCATCGGTCGGGCCGAAGCACCCGCGGCACGGCATGTTCGCGTTGATGCAGCGCTGACCGCACCCGGCGCGGGTCGCCGGGCCCATGCAGATGACACCCTCGGCCAGGAAACATTTCTCCGGGTCCATGAACGTCTCGTGCGGGCGCTTGAGCTCCGTTATCTTGATCTTGTCGGGCTTGCTGTCGTTCCGGTCGCACTCGTCGCAAAGCGACTTGTTCGGGGCGAGCACGGTGCCCTTCGGCGGAAGGTTACCCGAGAGGATGGTGTTGACCGCATCCATGATAAGGTCCGGCGGTACGGTGCACCCCGGGAGGTAGTAGTCCACGTCGATGACCTGGTCGAGCGCGTGGACGCGGTCCCAGAGCACCGGGAGCTCCAGCTCGCCCTCCGGCATCTTCGTCTTGGGCTGTGGGTGCGTCTTCTCGGGGTTGTCGATGCCCGGCAGCGTCTCGTAGACGCACTGCAGGAGGCTCTTCTTGTCAGAGAAGTTGGCTAGGCCCGGGATCCCGCCCAGGTGCGCGCACGAGCCGAAGGCCACGACCAGCTGGGATTTCTTCCTGAGGAGCTCCGACCACTCCAGCTGCTCCGACGTGCGGACGCCGCCGTTCAGGAAGGCGACTGCTATCTCCCCGTCTTCCAGCGCCTCGACGTCCTTGCGCTTGAAGTCCATCGCACAGGGCCACAGGACGATGTCAGCGGCCTCAACGACCTTGAGGATGTCCTCGTTGAGGTCTATCCAGGCCTCCTCACATCCACCACACGATGCATTCCAGTACAGCGCTACCTTTGGCTTTGCCACCTATCGCACCCCCACTGGGTTCACGCTCGTAGATTCTCTGGTGAAGTGTAGGTTGCCACTACCGGACACTGCTGGGAAAGACGATGCCCACTCCGCATGTGGCGACGCCGCCCCTGTGCTCTGAGGCAGCGACGACCAGCAGCCAAGATACCATCCGGGAGCACTCTCGTGCAAGTGAAACCGCCGTTCCTTCGGTGTTTACACGCCGAAATCCTGTTGAACGAAGGAGAATCGACGCAGAAGTATTTACATCCTGAGGTATTCTCAAACGGCCTCAATCTTGAGCCTCAGTCTGTACGTCTCCGAGGGGGGGGAGCATGGCCGATCAGCTGAAGGTACTGGTGGCCGATGACGAGGAACCCATCAGGGATTCGTGTCGCCAGGTCTTGACCAAGGCCGGCTACGAGTGCCACACGGCCGTGGACGGCATCGAGGGCCTTCACTTCGCCCACCAGGTCGACCCGGACCTGGTCCTTCTCGATCTCATGATGCCGGGCATGGACGGGCTGTCGATGCTCGACCAGCTTCTCAAGACCCACCCCAACGTGGTCTGCATTGTCATTACCGGATACGCGACCATCGAATCGGCCGTCGACGCGATGAAGCACGGCGCCTTCGACTTCCTCCCGAAGCCGTTCACACCCGACGAGCTCAGAGTCATCGTTACTCGCGGGCGCGCACAGCGCCCTGACGGGGCTGCTCAGCATTATCGCCGACTGGCTGAAGCTCGCGCGGATCGATGCGGGCGACATCGCGGTTCGATCCACGTAGAGAGCGAAGTCGGGAAGGGAACGTCCTTCTTCGTGCGGCTGCCCGAGCCCGGCATGTAGCGGATACCCTGCCGGCACGCGGATTGGCTGTGTGGTGGAAGCCTCACTCCGCTGACCTAGAGGTCGCAGGTGCGAATCGGGCCCCCGCTACCAACCCGAAAGAACTCCCAGTGTTGGGCAACTCCGGCACTGGGAGTTCCTGTAGCTAGAAGTCGTACGATTACGGCGGGCAGGTCAGTCGCTCCCCAAGCCACGAAGTCGCTCTATGGTCTTCTCGGCAACCTTGATATTCTTCGCGAAGTAGCGCTCCATGCGCTGCACCAGCGCTTCCTGCCTCTGTTTATCGTGGGCGTAGTACTCGTTCTCGAGAACTCGCCGGACCCAAGCGAGATTGGATTCCACCTCTTCCGGGATGCGCTCTCCGTCGTGACGCACAGCATCATCTGGACACACCTCATGACACACACCACAGCGTATGCACGTGCTGTCATCTATACTCGCAGTCCCGCCATCTGTCGAGATCGCACCGGACGGACACTCGTCAACGCAGATTCCACACCCCGTACACATCTCCCTATTCACCCATGGCACTTGCCTCTCTCCTCTCCATTCCTCTCACCGCAATCGCGGACCGCCTATGACGCCTGCGGCGCGTACTCTGCCGTCTCAGTTGGGAGCGGATTCCATCGCAAGCTCACACCACCTCGTTCCATTACCCGCCACCGTAACGCCTGAACGACTCCAGCGCAACAGGAGGCTCGCCCCCAATGCGCCCAGGCTGGCGGGCTCTCTCCCTCCATGTCCGCCGTGCTTCCCACGGAACGGTTACTCGGTTGCTTCGTTTCAGCCCTTCCGAAACGGGTCTCATGTCCTCCATCCGGATTCGAATGGGTTCCATCTCGCCGTCAGAAGTGGTATAGCTGAGCGGTCATGAAGGTCCCTCCAGCAGGCAGCCCGTCGTCGCCACTTGACCGAGGACCGCTCGGATACTTCCTTTGGTCGAACCTGCCCTGCGATGGCCTGGCCTGCGCGTGATCGGGACAGGGACGAACGGAGCACAAGATGAACGCCTCAGGGAACGTCGGCTTCGCCATTCTCCTGACCGCGCTGGCCGGGCTCTCCACCGGCATCGGGAGCGGCATCGCCTACGCCATCAGAAAACCGAAGGCTGTCTACCTGTCGTTTGGGCTGGGATTCTCAGCGGGCGCCATGATCTACATCTCCTTCGTCGAACTGCTGCCGGCCGCAGTGGATGTCGTGGGCAAACTCCAAGGAGCCGCTGTCTTTTTCGCGGGCGTCGGCCTCGCGGGTCTCTTGGATCTCGTGATTCCCAGCTCCAAGAGTCCGCACCACTTCGGAGATCCCGATGGGGCGCGCGAAGCACAGACGAACCCGGCCCTCATGAGGGTCGGCGTCATGACCGCGCTCGCGGTGGCGATTCACAATTTCCCCGAAGGCCTAGCAACGTTCGGCGCGGCGCTGACCAGTGTGAGATTGGGCACCGTCACCGCCATTGCCATTGCTGTCCACAACATCCCCGAGGGAGTCGCGGTCTCGCTGCCGATCCTCTACGCGACCGGTAACAGGAGGAAGGCGTTCGCGCTCTCCTTCGCGTCTGGTCTCGCGGAACCTGTCGGCGCCGCGATCGGCTACCTGGTACTGCTGCCGTTTCTCTCGGACACGCTCATCGCAGCGCTCCTGGCCTTCGTAGCAGGAATCATGGTGTACATCTCGCTCGACGTGCTGCCCATAGCACACCGGGGCGGCCACGCCGCAGTTCTCGGAACCGTGCTTGGCATGCTTGTCATGGCAGGGAGTCTCCTGATGCTGTAGCGCCGCTCCGGGCGCGTGAGACTGGCGTCAGTACATTCGCTGCGGGCAGACAGACGTTCCGTCCGATCCAAAGCAAGGAAGGGAAGACCATGAGGGCATTCGGCCCAGTTCCGTCCAGACGCCTCGGACGCAGCCTGGGCGTGAACAACATCCCGCCGAAGATCTGCACCTATTCCTGTGTCTACTGCCAGGTAGGACGGACGACGCGCGCACAGCTCGAGCCATCGGCATTCTACGAACCCGAGGATCTGGTATCCGAGATCCGAGAGAAGGTCGAGAGAGCGCGACGCGTCAAGGAGGACATCGACTACATCACGTTTGTTCCCGACGGCGAGCCGACGCTCGACGTCAACCTCGGCCAGGAGATCGAGCTGCTGCGTCCGCTCGGTAAGAAGATCGCCGTAATCAGCAACGCGTCCCTCATCTGGCGGTCTGACGTCAGAGAAACCCTCGCGCTCGCAGACTGGGTCTCGCTGAAGGTGGATGCCGCCGATGAGGCTCACTGGCGGAAGGTCAACCGGCCGCACCGGGCGCTCGCTCTGGGAGGCATCTACGAGGGGATGATCGAGTTCGCCAAGAGCTACGAGGGGGAGTTCGTCACCGAGACGATGCTCGTTCAGAACCTGAACGACGACGAGGATCAGCTAAGGGGGATTGCCGGGTTCCTGAGCGTCTTGGACCCGAGCACGGCCTATCTGTCGGTACCCACCAGGCCCCCGACCGAGCAGTGGGTGGGTCTCCCCGACAGCAATACGATCAACCGAGCGTATCAGATCGTGTCCGATAGTGTCCCCAACGTCGAACTCCTGATTGGATACGAGGGCAACGCCTTCGCCTTCACGGGAGACGTCGAGGAGGACCTTCTGAGTATCAC
>JAUVLG010000081.1 GCA_030595835.1 Candidatus Eiseniibacteriota bacterium
CCGACGATCGGGCTGTAGTAGACGTAGCCCTTGTCCTTGAGCGCGGGCGAGATCTCGTCCGCGGCCTTACCCTTGGGCTTCGACGTTATGGCGCCGAAGAGGCCCAGCCGGTGCTTCTCGAGAAGGGCGATCGTCCTGTCGGGCAGCGCGTTCCCCTCGCTCTTCCAGAACTCCCATCCGATGTCGGCGTGAACGTAGTCCGCCTCAAATCCCACGGCCTCGAGAACCCGCAGGGCCTCGGGCAACACGGTCCGACCGATACCGTCCCCGGGCATCGTGACAATCGTGTGCTTCGCCACCCGTTCCCTCCTGTTGTGTTGAAACGCTAACCGCAGTAAGTGCCTGTCTAGTGCGACCTCTCCAACTCCGAACCAACCATCTCTCCAAAGCGCTTCATGCCCTCCCGGATACGCTCGGGAGAGACCATGCTGAAGCTCGCCCTCATGCAGTTCTTGAGCGCGCCCGTCGTCGAGAATGCGCCGCCGGGTACCAGCAGCACCAGACGCTCCTCACACTGCTCGTCGACCATGCGGCGCGCGTCGCACGCCTCCGGCAGCACGAACCAGATGAACATCCCCTCCGTGGGAACGTTGAACGTGACTGCCGGTGGCAGGAACTCCCTCGCGCCTTGGATCATCGCGTCGCGGTTCGCGCGGTAGAACTCGCAGTTCTTCTCTATGTGTGCGCGAAACGCGTCGTGTCCCGCGGACGTCATGTACTTGTGAAGAAGCGCCTGTATGAACGTGCTCGTGTGGAGATTTGACGACTGCTTGAAGAGCACGAACTGCCGGATGATCTCAGGCGGACCTGACGCGTAGCCGATCCGCAGGCCGGGCGCGAAGATCTTCGAGAAACTGTCCAGCCTGACGACACGCCCCTCCGTGTCCATCGACTGCAGTGACGGCAACACCGGAGAGTCGTCCAGCTTCACGAGCTGATACGGGTCGTCCTCGAGCACCAGGACGTCGAAGCGCTGTGCGATACGCATCATGTGCTCGCGGCGAGGAAGCGACAGCGCCACGCCGCCAGGATTGTGGCCGGAAGGCACCGTGTAGATGAACTTGGGCAGTCTGCCGCCGGCGTCGGCGATGCGACCGAGCTCGTTCTCGAGCGCGGTCGTGTCCATGCCGCTCTCGTCGAGCGGCACAGAGACGAAGTGTTTTGTGAACGACTTGAACGCCGACAGCGCGCCGGGATACGCGGGCTCGGAGAGCGCGATCGAGTCGTCAGGGTTCGCGAACAGGTAGGGCATGATGAAGAGACTCTCCTGGCTCCCGTTCGTGACGACGAGCTGCGACGCGTCGAGCTCAACCCCGTCCTTCCCACGATGCCAGGCGATCAGTTCGTCTCGCAGCCCCGCGTGGGCGTCCGATGCGCCGTACTGCGAGGCGACCGTGAGTTCCGAACCCTCGAGTGAGCTTCTTGAGCCGTCCTTGAACCGCACGTCGACACGGTCGAAGACGAACGTGTCGGGGTTCGGGTAACCTCCGCCCAGCGAGATCATATCCTCTATCTTCATGTACTTGAGAAGCTCGCGGATGGGCGAGGATTCCTTTCCAGCAGCCCGGTCGGCGAGACGCGACTTCAGATCCAGCAACTCGTCCTCCTGTAGCAGTTGACTTCGACGGGCACACCGCCCCGAGGCAAGCAAACCGCCCCAGGAACTGCATCGAGGCGGATCGTGGGGGCGCCCGAGGGATGCCAGGGGCGCCGCAGCAAGAGAGTATATCGCGCCCCGGACCCGGGGTCAAGATTCAGAACCAAGCCCCCCGGTCCGCTCTGGTGACACCTGTCTTCAGCGACCCCGGACTCTCCTGCGGTCGGACAGGAGCACGATGTCCTTCAGGGCCTGCTCGGTCGTCGCTGCCATCCAGCGCTCCTCGAAGTCGGCGCCGCTGACCACCTGCGCGATTGCCGACAGGGCCCAGAGATGAAGGCTGCGCTCGTCCCCAGTCCCGACCAGGACAAACGCGACGTGGACGGGGGGCTTCCCCTCGGACAGCGCGATCCCCTCCCGCGAACGAGCCAGGAGAATACCGAAGGCGCTTTGGCCTTCGATGACCACATGCGGAATGGCCAGTCCGGGCGCCAGCACGGTGCTGCTCTCGCGCTCCCTGGCTCGGAGAGCATCGAGAAGAACCGGCGCGCTCACCCCGACCCGGGGCGCCAGGGCACTCGAAACGAGATCGAGGAACTCGTCGCCCGTCATGGCGCCGTCGATGTCAAGGACCACGCTGTCCTCAACCAGTCCGTCGAAGCGATCCCGAACGATCCCGTCGCGCTCGCGGATGATGCTCTTGAGCTCCTCCTCCAGCGATCCCGTCACGAGTTCCTTCGCCGCGATCCTGTGAATGACGTGAAGCAGGGCAGATTCTCTGTTCGGCCTTCTTCGTCCGTAGAACCAGTAGACACAGAACCCGGCCACGACCAGTAGCGCGACCGTGGCGAAGGAGCCTTCCCCCATCTCCAGCACAACGAACAGAATGCCCACGATGCCGGCTATCTGCATCCATGGGTAGCCGGGCGCACGGAAGCGGGGACGGTAGTTCTGGAGTCCGCTCTCTCTCAGGACAATGACGGCCACGTTTGCAAGAACGTACGTCACCATGAACACGACGGAGGCCGCCTGAACCAGCGTGCCCAACCTCACGAGAAGGGCGGCGGCCACGAGACCTCCGGTAACCAGGAGCGAAGCGTGCGGGGTCCCGAATCTCGACCCGACCCTGCCGAGCGGCTGCGGGACCAGGCCGTCGCGACCGAGCGCGAGCAGATATCGAGAGGCCGCCATGATGCCGCCGTTCGCCGTCGTGAGGAAGGCCAGAATCGCGGCGACGATGAGCGCCGTCCTCCCACCGGCACCCATGAACGCGGCCGCCCCGTCGGATATCGGCGTCAGCGACCCGTCAAGGACCTCGGCGCTCAGCACGCCGCTTGTGACGAAGACGATCAAGACATACGCGACGCCCGTGATCACAAGCGACATGATCATAGCGAGCGGGATGACGCGCCCCGGGTCCTCGACTTCCTCCGCGATGCTCGCGACCTTCAGGAGACCACCGTACGACACGAACACGAAGCCGGCCGTCGCGAACACCGCCCGGAACCCGCCGGGTGCAAACGGTTGAAGATTCTGGATGTCGACTGCCGGGAGACCCCGGAAGACGTACAGGGCCAGGAGCGCGAGCAACACAAACACGAGCCCGACCTGGAGCCGCGCCGCTTCCCTGACACCGATCACATTCATCCCGACGAAGAAGACGCAGAACACGGCACCGACCAGACGTGGGTCGACAGGGAGAACGAACTGGGTGAGGGCGGCCAATCCAACGAGCGCGAACGCGCTCTTGAGTGAAAGAGAGAACCAGGTTAGCAACCCGGCGACGGTCCCCGCCGCCACGCCCATGCTGCGCGACACGAAGAAGTAGTCGGCCCCGGCCTTGGGCATAGCGGTCGTGAGTTCGGCCATGCTCAGGAGCCCGGTCGCGGCAAGGAGCCCGGCCAGAAGATAGGAGACGATAACCGCCGGCCCCGCGCGCGCGTGCGCGAGCCCGGGCAGCACGAACAGGCCGGAGCTAATCATCGCTCCTGTCGCGATGCTGAAGACGTGGACCAGCCGGAGGTTCTTTCTGAGTGCCATGTCTCCTCCCGCGTTCCGCCGATTCGCACGTGCTCGCCAACACAGGGGCCAAGAAAACGGGCCGAAGCCCACCGCTCTCGGTGGTCCATCGGCCCTCACTCCCGAAACCGCACTCCTCGCAGGAGAAGCCCGGACGGGCTTGGTCGCCTTGGTCTGGCACTGTGGACGGCCCAGTTCCGACCGTCTGTGCTCACTCGCAATTCGCTCGGTCCAGCTCGACTCTGAGAGTCGCCCCGCGACCGCTACGCCGTGCCACATTCACCATATTGCCGACACTCCGCCGGCAAGTCAAGCCGCGATAATGGATGGGCGGAGCGACGGCTCCCGCCGGCGCGATCCCCGAAGACTCAGCTCGTCTCGAGTCCCCCGAGCAGAGTGAATATCACTACTCTCTCTCCGGTGACCGTACTTATGTCCGTGTGGATGCTCTCCACCCTGCTGCCGGTGATCTTCTCGACTGCCGCCTCGAGGAGCGGTCGCCCCACTTCGATGAGCTCTGTCCGCACGCGCTTGATGAGATCCCTACCCTTGGCCGGCTCGGAGCTTCCGATGAGCTTGAGCTCCATCTGCGTGAGAACACCCCGGAGTCGCACGATGATGAGATTGTCAACGAGATAGACCCTGGCGTCCTTCGGGCCGCGCCCCATGTACTCTTTCTCGAACTTGATCAGAGCCTCAGCGATCGCCGCCCGAATCAGACCTTCGTTCTTGTCACCCATGTGCGTTTCTACTCCCGTGCGACTCGAACACACTGGTCGTTGCCGACCCTTCCGAAACCCCGATCGATCAGCGCATCGACGAGTGTAGCATTCGTGCTCCGTGAAGGCCAACTACCGGATCAAGGCAGTCGAGCATGTCCTCCTCCATTGACAGGCGCCTCCGTCGGGAATAAGCTCTTGCTACCCTTCCGAAGCCTCTCTGTAAGGAAAGAGATTCCCTGGAGAAGAACCCTCATGACCCTGAGAAATCACACCGCAAGCCGTCTCCGGCTCATCCTGACACTGGGCATCCCGACTGCCGCCCTTGCTGCAACGCTGGCGCTGTCGGGCTGCTCGACGTCCAATCCGGCGGGACCCTCGGCGCCCCAGACCTTCCTGGTCGATCTCACCGGCGCCGGTGACTTCCTGACCATCCAGGGGGGCCTGAACGCTGCGTCCGACGGCGACACGGTCTTCGTTGCGCCCGGCGTCTACGCGGGCCCCGGCAACAGGAACCTCGACTTCAACGGAGTGAGCTGCTCGCTCATTGGCCGCGCAACGCGCGATGAGACTGTCATCGACTGCGAGGGCGTCGGCCGCGGCTTCTACATCGGCGGAGGCGCCGCGCCGGTCATTGAGAACCTGATGGTGACGCGCGGCGACACCATCAAGGGTGGGGGCATGTATCTGGAGGGCACGTCGCCCACGCTCCGGAACGTGCGCTTCGTCGACAACGCCACAACCGATGGAGGAGGCGGTCTCTACTCCCGCAACGGGGCGCCCGCGCTCGAAGATGTCCTGTTCGACAACAATACGGCGGCCATCCAGGGCGGAGGCCTGCTTTGCGTCAGCTCGTCCGCATCACTCACCGGCGTCGTGTTCTTCCGGAACGTTGCGCAGGGGGGCTCGGGAGGCGGCATGGCTTGCATGTTCTCCTCGCCCTCTGTAACCGGAACCATCTTCCGCAGAAACTCAGCCGGGCTTTCTGGACTTGGTGGCGCTCTCTACTGCGGCGGGTCTCACCCGAGCATTACCTCGTGCACCTTCGTCGAGAACGAGGGCGCCCAGGGCGGCAGCATCTACTGCAGGGACGGATCCGCTCCGGCCATCACGCACACGATCATCGCGCACAGCAGTCCGGGGGAAGCGCTCTTCTGCGAGGCCAGCACGCCCTTCACGACGCTCTCGTGCATCTTCGAGAACGGGGAAACGAACGAGCTCTGCGGCACGTATACGACGAGCATGCTCTACGTCGACCCCCTCTTCTGCGACCTCTACTCGGGAGACCTCACGCTCTCCGGCGACTCTGAGTGCCTGCCCGAGAACAACAGCTGGGGCATCCTGATCGGCGCACTGGGTGTTGGGGGCGACGCGCCCGAGCGCGAGTAGCTGCACACCTCGGAGGACATTTCGTCGCCGTCCCGCTGTGCTCGCGGTCCCACAGCCAACTCACCTGCTTTACGACTCAATCCTCTTCTGATAGGATAGACGGTTCCGGGGTCGCCACGGCCCCACCGGATGGCGTTGCGCAGGCCACGCCGCCACACGCGCATGAACACACAGGCAAGCTGGTCAAAGGAGAACTCCCTTGAACTCGAAGCACCTCATCATTGCCACCGTCGTCCTGTTCGGCTCGATCTGGGGACTTGCCGAGCTCGGGCTGGGCGAATTCGCGTGGGCCAACGACATTCCGAGAGCGTCAATCCTCACCGCCATCGGGGTCATCTTCCTCGTGCTCGGACGGCGCGTGTGGGCCTCTCCGGGCAGCTCGCTCACGCTCGCGGCGGTCGCGTCCGCCTTCAAGTTTCTTCAGCACCCTATGTGGGGATGCAAGATAGCGGCAGTGCTGATGGTGGGTGTGATCTTCGACATCGGCTTCAGCCTCTACGAGGCGCGCCAGCACCGGCAATCACCGAGCTTCGCTCACGCGAGCGAGCGCAGCGTACTCGTCATGTCGCCAATACTCACATTGATTTCGTTCATCGCGTTCGCCTACTTCGCGCGCGACGTGCTTCACAATCCATACTGGTCGATGCAGGGCAAGATGATCGACTACATGTTCGTCCAGGGTCCAATCGCCACCGTCCTGGCACTCCCCGCCGCCCTTGCCGGCCTCAAGCTGTCCGCATACCTCACGCGGTCCACTGCCACCTGGAGCACGGGGCGCTGGATGGCGTACCGAATCGCCGCGGCAGGCTCCGGAGTAGCTGGTGTAGCTGCGGCGCTGGCGCTGCGCTACTAGCGGAGCGGCTCACGACATCCAACGGGAGAGCAAGATGGCCAGCTTCTGGATACAGGTAGTCGGATCGAAGGACACCGGCAAGACCTCTCTTCTCGAGAGGGTCACGCGCGAACTCGCGAGCAGGGGTCGCACGGTCGCGTACATCAAACACACACATGTCGAGCCCACGCTCGAGGCTACGGACACAGACACGGCGCGCATGCGGGCCGCCGGGGCCGCGGTGACCGCACTCACGGGTGACGACTACACGATAGCGCACCGTTCCTCCGGCCGCGGCGTCGCGGAACTCTCGTTCCGCGTGGCCATGCCCGGAGACATCGTGCTCGCGGAGGGATTCAAGAGCACGCCCGGGAAGAAGATCGCGATCGTTGGCGGCGACCTGGACATCGCGTCCCTCGATGGTGTCGTCGCGGTCGTGGGAAGCGCGCCCGACGGATACAAAGGACTGGCCTTTTCCGCCGACCAGACGTCCGAACTGTGCGATCTCATAGAGAAACTGTCGGCGCAGCCTGCCGAGCAGACCTGGGCGACGCGACTTCTGGTCAACGGCAAAGAGATCCCGCTGAAAACGTTCGTACAGGATGTGATGGCATCCGCGCTCTCGGGCATGACGGACGTCCTGCGAGACGTCGACGAGACTGAGACACTGGAGATCCGCGTGCGGCGAATCCGCCGAACGGAGGCACAATGAAGATCAAGGTAACGAAGGAGAAGTGCACGGGCTGCAAGCTCTGCCAGCAGATATGCACGATCACCCACTACAACGAGATCAATCCGAAGAAGGCCGCCATCGGGATCGAGGCGCAGTTCCCGCAGCCCGGCTACTTCTTGCCGAAGGTCTGCGTGCAGTGCGGCAAGTGCGAGGAGGCGTGCCCGGTCGGTGCGATTCACCACGAGGGCGACGCGTACGTCATCCACAAGGACGAGTGCACGAACTGTGGCATCTGCGTGGAGGCCTGTCCCTTCGGAGTCATCTTCACGCACGCGGACCTGCCCACTCCCATCATCTGTGACTTCTGCATGAAGTGCACGGAGGTCTGCAACACCGGGGCGATCGTGGTCGAGGACTAGGGGAATGGCCGGCCGGAGTCCCTCGTGGTCGGCGGAGCGTAACGGAGCGAATTCAGCAAGCAAGCACTGAAAGAAACCGAGGACCAAAATGGACGGATTCGGAGGCACGACTCTTCGCATAGACCTCGCGACGGGGAACATACAGAAGACGGCAACTGATCCTGCGCTCGCGCGCGAGTGGATGGGGGCGCGCGGCTTCGTCTCGAAGATCCTCTACGACGAGGTTCCGAGAGACGCGGACCCGCTGGGACCGGACAACCTCTTCATCGTAGCGCCCGGCGTCCTGACCGGCTCGTTCTCTCCGGTCGGTTCCAAGATCGGGTTCGGCTGCATCTCCCCCGCCACGAACGGCCACGCCGACTCGAGCATGGGCGGTCATCTCGGCCCCGAGTTGAAGTACGCGGGCTATGACCTCATCGTCTTCAAGAACATCGCGCCCGAGCCTCAGTATCTGTACATCGACGACGACACCGTGGAACTCCGGCCGGCGGGCGACTACTGGGGTATGGGATCGCTCGACCTCGAGAAGCGGATGAAGGACGACCTCGGCGAGGATTTCCAGATCGCGACGATCGGCCCCTGCGGCGAGAACGGCATCGTCTTCTCGTGCATCACGCACGACTTCGGGCGGCAGGCGGGCAGGTGCGGTGTGGGAGCAGTTATGGGCTCGAAGAAGATCAAGGCCATCGCGGTGCGAGGAAGCAAGGGACTCAAAGCGAGCGACCTCCCGAGCCTGACCAAACTCACCTACGACATCATTCAGCGCACCAAGACTCATCCCAACATGGCGCCGTGGCAGAAGTACGGCACGGCCTACTTCGTCGGCTGGTCCAACGAGCGCGGGTGCTTCCCCACGCGCAATTTCCAGCAGACCTATTTCGAGGACTGGAAAGGCATAGACGGCGAGAAGCTGGTCGAGGAGTGTCTCATCAGTGACAAGGCGTGCTTCGGCTGCTGGATCAACTGCGGCAAGTACTCGAAGGCCAAGGTGCCGGGGAAGCCGGATAAATATGTCGAGGGGCCGGAGTACGAAACCATCGCGCTCATCGGTGGCAGTTGCGCATTCAAGTCCATCCACGAGGTCGCCTACGCCAATAACCTGCTGGACAACGTCGGCATGGACACCATGAGCGGCGGCAGCACGGTCGCCTTCGCCATGGAGTGCTACCAGCGGGGCATCATCACGAAGGACGACCTCGAGGGGCACGAGCTCCGCTGGGGCAACATCGACGACTTCGAACACGTCATCGACATGATCGTCCACCGGCGAGGTATCGGCGACGCGCTCGCGCACGGCACGAAGGGCGCCGCGGAGAGAATCGGCAAGGGCACGATCCACTTCGCCTCACAGGCGAAGGGCATGGAGTTCAGCGGATACGACACTCGCTGGTATCCGGCTCAGCTCCTCTCCTACTGCACGTGCGACATCGGCGCGCACCACAGCAAGAGCTGGGCGATCACCGCAGACATCGAACTCGGCCGCGACACCATCGAGGGGAAGGCGCCGGTTGTCATCTACCTGCAGCACCTGCGCCCGCTGTTCGACACGTGGAGTTGCTGCCGGCTGTTCTGGGGTGAGATCGACGTTTCTCCGGAAGAGCATGTCGACGCCATCAACTACCTCACGGGCTGGGACGCCACTCTCGACGAGTGCTTCAAGATGTCCGAGAAGATATGGAACCAGAACCGCTGCCACTACATCGAGCGAAACGGCGGACCCGGACGCAAGTTCGATATCGCACCGGGACGCCACCTGACGGAGCCTGTCCCTGACGGGCCCGCGGAGGGCAAGCTCGTGGGCTCGGAGAACTTCGAGAAGATGCTGGACGATTACTACGCGAACCGCGG
>JAUVLG010000203.1 GCA_030595835.1 Candidatus Eiseniibacteriota bacterium
GGTGACATCGACGGGCGTGTCGCAGGGGCCACAGCCCGGCGCATCCGCGTAGGCTCCCATGGTGATACCGATGGGCTCGTTCTCAGCCAGACATGGCGAGTTCTCGCACAGAGTGTAGTCCCCGCCCGCGAGGTCGCAGACGAGCGGATCCTCGAAGATGTTCGAACGATTCGCTCCGCGGCCCAGCAGGCTGTCCCCTCCGGCGTTCCCGAAGAAGCAGCTTTCGTCGAAGACCGAGCGATCCGGCGCCCCTGAGATCGAACCCACGCACGAGTTGAACGCGACGATGCAGTTCTCGATCGTGCAGATGTTCTCGGCGGAGTGGTGGCCGTTCAGCGCGAAGTTGAAAGCTCCGTAGGAAACCGAGTGGTTTGACACGATCGTGCAGTTGCTAATCGACGCGCTGCTGTAGTCCAGCCAGAGCGCGGGACCGTTGTTGTCGACGAACAGGCACCTATCCACCACGGGATCCTCGCAGAAGGCTCCCAGTGCGCGCCCCCCCATCCCCCGAAAGACACAGCCGAGCACCTCGTGTGCGGGATGCCCGTCCCCATACCATTCATTGTAGAATGAGAGACCGGGGCCAATCCGGTTCTCGAAGATGCAGCCGCTGAGTACGGTCTGACCACCCGGCTCGATCACGGCGCTGGTGCTTCCGTGATCGAGGAAGACGCAGTCCGTGACGAGATTGTAGCCGTAGGTGAGGAGCCCCAGGCCGGGGTTCTCCGTGAATTCGCAGTTGGAGATGGTCGCCGAGTACGCGTAGACGGCCGCGTAACCGTTGGCGGTGCTGCCTTCCGCCCGGGTGATCGTAAACCCGTCGAGTACGGAACCAAATACCTGGAAGGCGCAGTCCGCGTTGTCGCAGTCGATGATGGTAACCTCGGGGCCGCCCTCCGACATCAGAGTAACTCCGCTGACGTAGATGCCGCGGTTAGACGTGCCGACGTATGTGCCGGGAGCAACGAGGATCGTGTCGCCAGGGGACGCGGCATCTACACCCTCGAAGACGGTCAGGTACTCGCCACCACCTGCGACATCAACGCGTATTACATCGGAGTTCGCGGGAGCCGGGAGCAATACGAGGCAGGCAATCGCTGCGAGATACGTCCATGACGACATAGTTCCTCCCCAACGAGTGTCGGCAGGGGAAGTCGATCCGATAATCCAGTATCGCTCGATGTGACTACTATGTCAACCGACATCTCGAGCGCACCGAGAGACCCCGATCTTGACGGACCGGGGCTTCCGCATGCTGGCTCCCCGCTTCCATGCGCGAGGAGCCCTCCACGGGTTGTCGTATGAATCCTGCCACGGAGCATGTGAAACGGTCGGGCCCGACCGTTTCATATCACCTCAGAAACACCGTCTTCCTCGTCACGGTTTCGGTCCCGGCCTCGATGCGGAAGAAGTAGACGCCCGACGCCGCCTGCTGACCGTCGTCGTCGAGACCGTTCCAAGAAACGGCGTGGGGCCCGACGCCATACCCCGCGTCGGTGAGAAGCGTCCGCACAAGCCGTCCTGAAACGTCGTGGACGCTCACGCTCATCTCTGCAGGCCCCCGAAGTTCGAACGAAAGTGCGGTGGTCGCGCTGAAGGGGTTCGGCATGCTCTGTTGGACGCGGCATGCGAGGACGACGCCCTCGGCGATACCGGTCACGGCGCCCTGGGAGTAGACGATCGTGCCGTAGTCGTACCCGGTCATCCCGTCCCCGGTCCGCCCGGTCACGCACACTCTGCCCGTGCTGTTGAGAGCGATGTCCAGCGCCTCGTCGAGCTGACCGCCCTTCCCGTCGTACCTCGCCACCCACTGCTCGCCGCCCCCGATGTCGTACTTGACCGTCGCGTAGTCGTAGCACGTACCGACTCCTCCCCAACTCCGGCCGGTCACGTACGTGTTCCCGGCATCGTCGGTCACGAGTGCGAAGGCGAGGTCATCGCC
>JAUVLG010000241.1 GCA_030595835.1 Candidatus Eiseniibacteriota bacterium
TCAGAGATGTCATTCGCCACGTCGCGGTGAAGTAGGGCATCGTGCCGCCTTCGGCAATCGTGCCCACGTACTCAAAATCGTGGCCGGTTCCCGTAGGCGCAAGCTCGATGAGATGAGGGCCGTAGTCGCCACGGGTCAGAACCAGCATGTTCCCCGCACGCTCACCGAACGGCCAGATCTGGAAGTCCAGGAGGTGCACATTGCTGTCGAAGATGTATGCCGTGTCGGCAGGACCAACGCCACCGGGCAGAACGCCGATCCAGGCCTCGTAATCACGACGACCGTCACCCTTCGAGCCGCCGAACTCCTTGAGGACGCATAGGTCGTCGCCGAGATCCATGCATACGTCGGTCGCCAGGCTCCCGGACACGTACGGGTCGAGCAGCTCGACCGTCTGCGTATCGACGTCGAACCGAATCACGTCCGTAGTACCGTCCAGGGACGCCAGGAGCAGGCGCCCCTCGTGATCCAGAGACATGCCGACGATGTGCGGCAGCAGCGTGTCAGGATTGACCACCGTGCCTACGGTGTCGTCATAGCTGTACATGTAGCCCGGGTACCGCTCGGCCGCGAAGAACTGTGCGCCGGCGTCGGACGGGCAGAAACACAGGACGGCGATGACTGCGAAGGCGACGGAAGCATAGCAGAGCCGCATATGCCTCTCCTTTCGGTGGCTGCACGAATCCCGGGCGTTCCCACACCGGCCCAGGAAGGAGCCCGGACACAGGCGGTGTCTTCCGTGCGGCCGCGGCGCGGAAAGTGGAGTATGTTGTCGTTGTGCCTTTCTATAGCACCCTAATCCTCTACACGTGTCAATGATTTCTACTCACTACTGAACAAGGGGGCCGCCGTGAGGCGACCCCCTCTGCAAACGCGGAATTCCGAGGATCCCGACAGGACCGAATCGGGCGCCCACCCTCCAAACATCAGCGGGGCAGGCTGCTTCCCCCCGTTACGGCGATCGGGCTCTACTTAAGCATGACCATCTTGCGCTCGAGCTTCGTGTCCCCTACCTCAAGACGATAGAAGTAGACGCCTGAGCCCGCCGCGCGCCCAGCGTCGTCCTGACCCCGCCACACTGTCACGTGATCTCCACCACTCCTGTACGCATCCACCAGGATACGAACCGGCCGACCGGACAGATCGTAGATCGACAGACGCACCCGGCTCCCGGGTGACGGTACCACATACTCGATCGTCGTCGATGGATTGAACGGGTTCGGGAAGTTGTGGCTCAGATAAGGCTTCACCGGCACCGGACCGTCGTCCACGCCCGTATCGCACTCCGTGTAGGTCCCCGTGTGCGTCTCGTCAGTC
>JAUVLG010000051.1 GCA_030595835.1 Candidatus Eiseniibacteriota bacterium
AAGATGGCGAAGGAAAAGTACGAGAGGACTAAGCCCCACGTTAACGTTGGCACGATCGGCCACGTTGACCATGGGAAGTCGACGCTGACGTCGGCGATGACTCTCTGTCTGGAGAAGCGTGGTCTGGCGAAGTACATGGCGTTCGACGACATCGACAAGGCTCCTGAAGAGCGGGAGCGCGGTATCACGATCGCTACGTGCCACGTGGAGTATGAGAGTGAGAAGCGTCACTACGCGCACGTGGACTGTCCTGGTCACGCCGACTACGTGAAGAACATGATCACGGGCGCTGCACAGATGGACGGAGCGATCGTGGTGGTGAGCGCTGCTGACGGTCCTATGCCTCAGACGCGCGAGCACATCCTTCTGGCGCGCCAGGTAGGTGTGCCTCACATCATCATCTATATGAACAAGGTTGACCAGGTGGATGACCCGGAGCTGATCGAACTCGTGGAGCTGGAGATACGCGAGCTTCTGACCGAGTATGAGTTCCCGGGAGACGACATTCCGGTGATCAAGGGCTCAGCGCTGAAGGCACTTCAGTGCGGTTGCGGCAAGGACGAGTGTGA
This sequence comes from Candidatus Eiseniibacteriota bacterium, assembly GCA_030595835.1. GTDB lineage: Bacteria > Joyebacterota > Joyebacteria > Joyebacterales > Joyebacteraceae > JALGZG01. The sequence continues at coordinate 570 of JAUVLG010000051.1, forward strand.
GTCGTGCAGCTCGATCTGGGAGCTGGTGACGGCGATGGACGACTACTTCCCGCAGCCGGTGCGCGAGATCGACAAGCCGTTCCTTCTTCCGATCGAGGACGTGTTCTCGATCACGGGACGCGGGACAGTAGGTACGGGCCGTATCGAGCGCGGTACGATCCACACGGGTGACAAGGTCCAGATCGTTGGAATCCGTGAGACGCGTGACACGGTGGTGACGGGTGTGGAGATGTTCCGCAAGATCCTTGACGACGGTCAGGCCGGGGACAACGTGGGTCTTCTTCTTCGCGGCGTGAACAAGGAGGATCTTGAGCGTGGGATGGTGGTATGCGCGCCTAAGAGCGTGACACCTCACACGAAGTTCGAGGGTAAGGCTTACATTCTGACGCGCGACGAGGGTGGTCGCCACACGGCGTTCTTCAACGGATATCGTCCACAGTTCTTTTTCCGTACGACGGACGTGACAGGCAACGCGACACTTCCGGAAGGCACGGAGATGGTGATGCCTGGCGACAACGTGGAGCTTTCGGTAGAGCTGATCACGCCGATCGCGATGGAAGAGGGACTGCGGTTCGCGATCCGTGAGGGCGGCAGGACCGTGGGCGCCGGTACCATCACAAAGATAATCGAGTAAGGACACGGGGCACCGCGTAGTAGAGGTGCTTGGGGGGAAGACCGAAATTGCGCGATATAGTCGTGCTCGCCTGCACGGAGTGCAAGCGACGCAATTACGCATATACTAAGAACAAGCAACTGCATCCGGACCGCCTGGAGTACAAGAAGTACTGTCGCTTCTGCAATAAGCACACAGTGCATAAGCAGACGCGCTAGGCGCGCTCGCAGATCGTGGTGAGCAGATCCCGTTTGCGCGGGCCGGGAATCGGGTCGGTACGACCTGGATCCCGCGGCCAAAAGGTAGTCCGCCGAGCAAGCTTGTGCAGGCCTGTAGCTCTAATTGGTAGAGCGCCGGTCTCCAAAACCGGATGTTGGGGGTTCGAATCCCTCCAGGCCTGCCACAGACTGCGCTCTTCAGGCGTCCGGTGAGGGAAATATGTTCAAGAGGCTAGTCAAGTTCATTAAGGAAGTCCGGAACGAGCTCAAGAGGGTCACGTGGCCCTCGCGAGACGAGCTCCGCGGTTCAACGACCGTGGTGATCGTCATCGTTCTGGTGCTTTCAGTGTTCATTGGCCTCGTCGACCGGGCGCTCACCTTCCTGGTAAGCATCGTCTTCGGTTAGACACGTCTGGTCAGACGCAAGCCGGCACTGAGCACTGTCACCCGTTGGGCTGACTGCATGGAGTGGTCCGCAGTGAAGCTATGGTATGCGATTCATACGTACTCCGGACATGAGTTCAAGGTCCGCGAGAAGCTCCAGAAAGCGATCACGACCTCGGGTCTCGAGGAGCGTTTCGGTCAGCTGATAGTTGCGACCGAGGAATTCGTGGAGATGAAGGACGGGAAGAGGAAGACCGCGGAGCGCAAGCTCTTCCCGGGCTATCTTCTCGTTGAGATGGAGATGGACGACCAGACGCGCTTCCTCGTGACCAACACACAGGGTGTGTCTTCGTTCATTGGCGCGTCCATCGGGCCGGGGCAGGCAGAGAAGGTCCCGGAGCCTCTTCTTCAGGAGGACATCGACAGGATCCTCGGGAGGATAGAGCGCAAGCCCTCGAAGGAGCGCCCGGAGATCCCGTATCAGGTTGGGGAGCAGGTCCGCGTCATCGACGGGCCCTTCTCCGGATTCACGGGGCTCATTGACGAGGTGGACGGCGAGCGCGGCAAGGTCAAGGTCATGGTCTCGATCTTCGGACGCGCTACTCCGGTTGAACTGGACTTCCTTCAGGTGGAGTCTTCGTAAGAGCGCGAGCCCTGTCGTCGGCGCAGGCCGGTGGTGCCAGGCCCGCTGACGGGACGAACTGAACAGAAGAGCAACACGAGGGAGAACAATGGCAAAGAAGATCATCGGGACCGTCAAGCTTCAGATAGCTGCGGGGCAGGCGACGTCGGCGCCGCCGGTCGGCCCGGCGCTCGGTCCTTACGGGATGGACATCGGCGGTTTCTGCAAGCAGTTCAACTCGAAGACCAAGGGCCAGCCCGGGATGATCATCCCCGTGGTGCTCACGGTCTACAAGGACCGCACGTTCAGTTTCATCACCAAGACGCCTCCCGCGTCGGTTCTTCTCCGCAAGGCCGCTGGCCTCGCGAAGGGTTCCGGCGTCCCGAACCGGGACAAGGTCGGAACCGTCACGCGCGAGCAGCTGCTGGAAATCGCGAAGATCAAGGCGGTGGACCTGAATGCGGCGAGCGACGAGGCCGCGATGCAGATGATCGCGGGAACGGCGAGAAGCATGGGTATCGAGGTCGAGGGATAGGTGGAGAGGTTGCGCCCCCCGATTGCGGGGGCGGGCGTTACCGCGCGGGAATGCGGGAGGACGGTTCCTTAAGGAAGCGTCCGAAGGAAAGGGACTGAAGGCATGAAGCATAGCAAGCGATACACCGGGCTGGCGGAGCAGTTGAAGGCCGAGGGGCAGTACGGGCTCGACGAGGCCCTCGAGCTGCTCAAGGCCTCTGCCAGCGCGAAGTTCGACGAGACCGCGGAGGTCGTCTTCCGTCTGGGAGTCGATCCCAGACACTCCGACCAGCAGGTCCGCGGCACGGTAGTGATGCCTCACGGGACCGGGCAGGAAGTGAAGATCCTGGTTCTGACCAAGGGTGAGAAGGTTGCTGAGGCCGAAGAGGCGGGTGCGGACTTCGTCGGAGCAGAGGAGTACATCGAGAAGATCAAGGGCGGCTGGCTCGGTGCGGACACCGTCATAGCCACCCCCGACATGATGAAGGACGTCGGCAAGTTGGGCAAGATACTGGGCCCGAGGGGGCTCATGCCCAATCCGAAGACGGGCACCGTGACGTTCGACGTCGCGAAGGCCGTGTCGGATGCCAAGGCGGGCAAGGTGGAGTATCGCACGGACAAGACGGCGAACGTCCACGTGGTGTTCGGGAAGGCGTCATTCGAGGCAGCGCTGCTCAAGGGCAATCTCCTCGAGCTGATGCGTGAGATCCTCCGCGCCAAGCCCGCGGCCGCCAAGGGCATCTACATAAGGAAGATAGGCATTTGCACGACCATGGGACCGGGCATCGGTCTGGACATCGGGTCGCTCACTGACGCAGCCAAGCAGTAGCCTAAGGGCACCAGGAGACGAGGACCAGGAAATGCCACTGACAAAACAGCAGAAAGAAGACCGCCTCGAGATACTCAAGAAGCAGTTCGCGTCGAATTCGACCGTGCTGCTCGGTGACTTCACCGGCATGGACGTGGCTACGGCCACCGAGATGCGTCAGAGGATGCGCGAGGCTTCAGTGGAGTACCGTGTAGTGAAGAACACCCTGGCGAAGCTCGCCATGGAAGAAGCGGGGTGGGGCGAGCTGATGGAGCACGTGACCGGTCCGAACGGATTCGTCATGACCGACGGTGACGCGGCTGAGGCGGCCAGGATCATGGTCGAGTTTGAGAAAGCCAAGAAGACGCCGCAGATCCGGATGGGCATCATCGATGCCGCCATCGTCACGGCCGCTGAGATCCGTCGGATAGCAGCACTTCCCCCGAGAGAGGTTCTGCTGGCTCAAATAGCCGCCGGCTTCCAGGCCCCGGTCGCGGGGCTTGCCAGGCTTCTGAACGAGCTTTCGAGGAAGCTGGTCGCCACGCTCGATGCGGTGGCAAAGCAGAAGGGCGCCGAGTCGGGCGCTTGATCCGGGATTCAAAGACCTCTGGTCGATCGGGAGGGCCGGCCGCGTCGGGGAAACGGTGAATTACCCCGGAGCATGTCTGGGTTCGCGCCGCCAGGATCGATCGAGGCAATCGGAAGTACATAGCAGTAGACGGAAGCAGCAAGCAGCACACTGGGCGATTTCAAGAAGCAGCACACATGTCGGAGGTGGATGATGGCAGACGAGAAGAACGAAATCGTGGAGACGGCCGAAGAGCCGGCGGTCGCGGAGAAGGTCGAAAAGAAGAAGGCCGCTCCGAGCAAGAACATCGAGAAGATCCTGGAATCCATCGAGAAGATGACCGTTCTTGAGATGGCCGAGTTGGTCAAGGCTCTTGAGGACAAGTTCGGTGTCAGCGCTGCCGCGCCCATGGCCATGATGGCCGCACCGGCAGCCGGAGCCGGCGGTGGAGCCGACGAGGAGAAGACGGAGTGGGACGTCGTCCTTGCCGAGACTGGTGAGAAGAAGTTCCAGGTCGTCAAGGTGATCCGTCAGGTCACCGACCTCGGTCTCAAGGAGGCCAAGGACATCGTGGACAACCCCGGCCAGGTCGTCAAGAAGGACGTGACGAAGGAGGAGGCCGAGGAAGTGAAGAAGAAGCTCGAAGAGGCCGGAGCCAAGGCCGAAATCAAGTAGCATTTGTGCCGGGCCCCCGCGGTCACAGCGGGTGCCGGAATCCGGTGTCCCGCCTTGGAGCTTTCGAGCTCGAGACCGCGGGGTCTGGCACGAGCAGGACCGACCGCCTTGGCGGCCGTGCCGCCGCCCCGGTCGGGGGCTCTCTAGGAAGTGCGGATGCCTGTGACAGCGAGCGCATCCTTGTCACCGGATGGAGGGTGAGAGAACATTGATCGGACCCCGAGTTGTAGAGAGAAAAACCTTCTGCAAGTTCCCGGTCGACCAGGAACTGCCCATGCCGAACTTGCTGGACGTGCAGCTCGCGTCCTTCAGAGCGTGTCTCGGCAGCGGTAGATCCTACGACGGGGAGGCTTCGGGACTGGATGAGATCTTCAAGAAGTTCTTCCCCGTGGAAGGGCATCAGGGGACATATACCCTCGAGTACAAGGGCTTTCGGCTGGGCCAGCCGAAGCACACGCTTCAGGAATGCCGGGAGCGCAATCTGACGTACGAGGCGCCGCTCAAGGCGACGCTGAGACTTGTCAGGTGGGAGCCGAGAGAGAAGGGACCGCGGAGGTTCCTTGAGGCCGAGGAGGCCGAGATCTACCTGGGGGACATTCCTCTCATCACCGTACGTGGAACGTTCATCGTCAACGGTGCGGAGAGGGTCATCGTCAGCCAGCTTCACAGGTCGCCGGGGGTCTTCTTCCAGGAGAAGGTGCACCCGAACGGCACGATGCTCTACTTTGCGAAGATAATCCCGTACCGCGGCACCTGGGTCGAGGTGCGCATGGGCATCAAGGACGAGATGTTCATCCGGACCGACAGGCGCCACCAGTTCAGGATGTCGACCTTCCTGCGCGCCCTGAGCTACTCCCGGGATGAGGACGTCCGCGGACTCTTCTACGAGAAGGAGACCGTGGAGTTTCCGTCGAGCAGGGCGACGCGCGCTACCGCGCCGTGCGGCAGGTTGTTCGCCGCGCGCGTGATCGACGAGGAGACCGGCGAGGTCGTGGGTGAGCCCGGCGACGTCATCGAACCGAAGCACGTCAAGGCGATGAAGGACATGGACCTGACCGCGGTCGACGTTCGCGTGACCGAGAAGGTGCGCGTTCTCGCCCGCAAGGACGAGGAGAGAGACGCCGAGCTGGTCGGTCGGATAGTCGCCAGAACCTACAAGCATCCGGACACGAAGGAAATCGTCGTCAAGAACGACGAGAAACTTACCTCGACGGTCATCCAGCTCCTGAGGAAGGCCGGCATACGAGGGATCGAGCTCGTCAAGATAGACCCCGTCGACCTCAAGGTTATCGAGGCGACGCTGTCGCGCGACAAGACTCACTCGGAGGAAGAGGCTCTTCAGGAGATATACAAGACGATGAAGGGTGGCAACCTTCCGTCGATCGAGGCCGGGCGCGAGTTGGTCGACAGGATGTTCTTCGACCCCAGCCGTTACGACCTCAAGAACGTTGGTCGTTACAAGATCAACCGCCAGCTCAGCATATCCGACGAGGATGTCCCGCTGGACACCGTGTGTCTCACGCACCGTGACTTCATCGAGACCATCAGGGCGGTACTGGAGGTCGTCAAGGGCGAGCGCGAGGTCGACGATATCGATCACCTGGGCAATCGCCGGGTGCGCTCCGTGGGCGAGCTCCTCGAGAACCAGCTTTCTGCCGGACTCTCGCGCATGGTCAGGGTTACCAAGGACCGCATGTCGACCGGCGATGCTGATGAACTGGACCTGGCCACGTTGGTCAACTCCAGACCCATCTCGGCCGTGGTCCGCGCGTTCTTCGGTTCGAATCAGCTCTCGCAGTTCATGGAGCAGACGAATCCCCTGGCCGAGCTGACGCACAAGCGGAGGCTCTCCGCGCTGGGTCCGGGCGGTCTCACAAGGGAGCGAGCCGGGTTCGAGGTCAGGGACGTGCACTACAGCCACTACGGCCGCATGTGCCCGATCGAGACGCCGGAGGGGCCGAACATCGGCCTCATCAGTTCGCTCTCGACGTACGGACGGATCAACGACTACGGCTTCATCGAGACGCCGTACTACAAGATGAAGAAGGGGACGGTCACGAAGGAAGTGAGGTTCCTGACGGCGTCCGAAGAAGACCACTTCATTATCGCCCAGGCCGGTGAGCCGCTCGACTCCACTGGGAAGATCCAGGATGAGGTGCTCCTGGCCAGGCACAGGGATGATTTCCCGACGGTGGCGCGCGAGGACATCCAGTACATGGATGTTTCCCCGAAGCAGCTGGTATCCGCCGCCGCGGCTCTCATCCCCTTCCTGGAGCACGACGACGCCAACCGAGCGCTGATGGGCTCGAACATGCAGCGGCAGGCCGTTCCTCTCATCAGGACGGAGGCGCCGTTCGTGGGCACCGGTATCGAGCACCGCGTCGCGATCGACTCCGGGGCCGTCACGACCGCGCAGCACGGCGGTGTGGTGGAAGAGGTTGACTCCCGCGGTATCCGCGTCCGCCACAGCGACACGCTGGACGGCTCGGAGGCCGTGGACGAGTACCCGCTGAGGAAGTTCCAGCGAACGAACCAGAACACGTGCATCAATCAGTGCCCAATGGTCAGAGTCGGGCAGCGCGTGGAGGCCGGTGAGGTCATTGCAGACGGGCCGTCCACCAGGGCCGGAGAACTGGCCCTGGGCGCCAACCTGCTCGTCGCGTTCATGCCGTGGGAGGGCTACAACTTCGAGGATGCGATCCTCGTGTCCGAGAAGATCCTCAAGCATGACCGCCTGACCTCGATCCACATTGAGGAATTCGAGTCTCAGGTCCGCGAGACGAAGCGCGGCATGGAGGAGTTCACTCCCGAGATTCCGAACGTCAGCGAAGAGCGACTGAAGAATCTCGATGAGAGCGGTCTCGTGAGGGGCGGCGCGCGCGTGTCCGCGGGCGACATTCTGATCGGCAAAGTGACGCCCAAGGGCGAGACAGAGCTGACCCCCGAGGAAAATCTACTGAGGGCGATCTTCGGCGACCGCGCCGGCGACGTGCGGGACACGTCGCTCAAAGCGCCACCGGGCATGAATGGCATCGTCATCGACACGGTTCTGTTCTCGCGGCGGGCGAGAGACGAACGCGGCAAGAAGGTCGTTCAGAAGGAGATCGACAAGATCAGGTCCGAGGCCCGGACCGCCATGAAGCGTCTCAAGAAGGAACGCGACAAGCGCGTGTTCGGTCTCATCGAGGACCTGAAGACCAAGTCGCTCCGTGACTCAAAGACGAACGAGCTGATCATCCGCGCGGGCCGTAAGGTCAACGAGGACGTGATGAGTCTCCTGAAGTTCGAGCGTCTCGATTGGGAGGACGGCGTCGTTGAGGACGAGAAGATCAACGCGAAGGTCAAGGCTCTCTACTACGAATACCGCGATCGGCTCGAGCTGATCGAGCCCGAGCGCGACAGGAACATCGACAGGATCAAGCTTGGTGAGGACCTGCCGCGCGGCGTCGTCAAGCTCGCGAAGGTGTACGTCGCGACCAAGCGCAAGCTCTCCGTAGGGGACAAGGTGGCGGGACGGCACGGGAACAAGGGCGTCATTGCGAAGATCATGGCCGAGGAAGACATGCCGTGCCTTCCTGATGGGACGCCGGTCGACATCGTGCTGAATCCGCTGGGAGTGCCGTCGCGTATGAACCTGGGGCAGATCCTCGAGACACATCTCGGCTGGGCGGCGCACGAGCTCGGCTACGTCGCGGCGACACCAGTGTTCAACGGCGCTACCGTAGCCGGCATCAAGGCAGAGCTGAAGAAGGCCGGTCTGCCCGAGTCCGGGAAGACCGTTCTCTACGACGGCCGGACCGGCGAACGGTTTGAGCATCCCGTGACGGTCGGTTACATCTACACCATGAAGCTTCTGCATCTGGTAGACGACAAGATCCACGCGCGTTCCATCGGTCCGTACTCGCTTGTGACACAGCAGCCGCTCGGCGGCAAGGCACAGTTCGGCGGGCAGCGCTTTGGGGAGATGGAGGTCTGGGCGTTGGAGGCCTACGGGGCCGCACACACGCTGCAGGAGCTCCTTACGGTCAAGTCAGATGACGTGGTCGGTAGATCCAAGACGTATGAAGCGATTGTCAAAGGGCAGGATCCTCCAGAACCGGGTACGCCTGCTTCGTTCGACGTCCTTATCCGAGAGCTTCAGAGCCTCGGGCTGGACGTTACTCTGGTCAAGGAATAGGTCCTGTCTAGGAGGTACGGTCGGTGTATTTCGGCGTCTTTGACGAACACAAAGGGCCTCACGAGTTCAAGGCGATCCAGATCAGGCTCGCCTCGCCCGAGGCCATACGGAGTTGGTCACACGGCGAAGTGACGCTTCCCGAGACGATCAACTACCGGTCCTTCAAGCCCGAGAAGGGCGGCCTGTTCTGCGAGCGCATCTTCGGGCCGGTCAAGGACTGGGAGTGCAACTGCGGGAAGTATCGGCGCATCAGGTACCGCGGAATGATCTGCGAGAACTGCGGCGTCGAGGTCACCCAGTCGAAGGTGCGGCGCGAGCGTCTCGGTCACATCGAGCTGTCGGTCCCCGTGGCACACGTGTGGTTCTTCAGGGGCAACCCGAACATCATCGGGCGGCTGCTGGACATGAAGCGCCGTGACCTTGAGCGCGTGCTCTACTACGAATCGTACATCGTGCTTGACCCGGGCAAGAGCGACCTCAAGGTTGGCGAGCTGCTGTCCGGCGAGCGCATGGCGGAGTTCTCGATGGCGCCGGACCTCGAGGTCCGGGCGGAGATGGGTGCGGCGGCGATCAGAGAGCTGCTGCTGGCCGTCGATGTCGAGGAGAGCTACAAGGAACTGAGGATCGCCTCGCGCGAGACGGAGACGACGAAGCAGGCCAAGAAGACCGCGCTCAAGCGGCTTCAGGTCTTCGACTCGTTCAGAGGTTCGGGCAACGAGCCCGCGTGGACAGTGATGGAGGTCATCCCGGTGCTGCCTCCCGACCTCCGGCCTCTGGTGCCTCTCGAGGGTGGGCGGTTTGCCACGTCGGACCTCAACGACCTCTACCGACGAGTGATATACAGGAACAACAGGCTCAAGAGTCTGCTCAAGATCAAGGCGCCTGAGATCATCCTGAGAAACGAGAAGCGGATGCTCCAGCAGGCGGTCGATGCGCTCTTTGACAACGGACGAGGATCCAGGGCGGTACGAGGACGCGGCCGCAGGGTCCTGAAGTCGCTGTCGCACCTGCTCAAGGGCAAGAAGGGCCGTTTCCGTCAGAACCTCCTGGGCAAGAGGGTCGACTACTCGGGACGTTCGGTGATTGTCGTGGGTCCGGAGCTCAGGCTGCACCAGTGCGGTATCCCAAAGACGATGGCACTCGAGCTCTTCAATCCGTTCATTGTGAGAAGGCTCCAGGTGCTCGGACACGCGCAGACGGTGAAGGCGGCGAAGAACCTGATAGACAGGCGCACGCCTGAGGTGTGGGACGCGCTCGAGGACGTTATCACGGACCACCCGATCTTCCTGAACCGTGCACCCACGCTTCACCGCCTGGGTATCCAGGCGTTCGAGCCGATCCTGGTCGAGGGCAAGGCCATCAGAATCCACCCGCTCGTCTGCTCGGCGTTCAACGCCGACTTCGACGGCGATCAGATGGCGGTCCACGTGCCGCTCAGCTTTGAGGCGCAGGTGGAGTGCCGCGTGCTGATGCTCTCGGTCAACAACATCCTCCTACCGGCGGACGGAAGGCCCGTCGCATCGCCGTCGCAGGACATCGTCCTCGGGTGCTACTTCATGACCAAGGCGGTCGCGGAAGAGCCGGACGAGCAGAAGATGAAGGCGTTCGCGACCACGAGTGAAGTGGTCTTCGCGCTGGACAGTGGCGTGGTCGACCTGCACGACTGGGTCAAGGTGAGACTCGAAGGCAAGACGAAGCTCACGACGCCGGGGCGCGTGCTCTTCAATGAGGTGCTTCCCAAGGAGCTCAGGTTCGTCAATCAGACGATGGACGGCAAGAAGCTCAAGGATCTGGTAGGCAAGTGTCACCGCGTGCTCGGCCAGGAGGCGACCGCGGATGCGCTCGACCACCTGAAGGACCTGGGTTTCCATTATGCGACACTGGGCGGGATCACGATTGGCATCGACGATGTGCTCGTGCCGCCTGAGAAGAAAGAGATCCTCGCCGCCGCACAGAAGGAAGTGGACGAGATCGCGCGTTACCACCGCGACGGCATCATCACGGACACCGAGCGTTACAACAGGGTCGTCGATGCGTGGACGCGTGCGGCCAGCGATGTCGCCGACGCGATGGCCGCGGACATGGCCGTGTCTGACGGCGGATTCAATCCGATTCACATGATGGCCGACTCCGGCGCACGAGGCTCGAAGGACCAGATCCGGCAGCTCGCCGGAATGCGCGGCCTCATGGCCAAGCCTGCCAAGAAGCTGGTCGGCCAGATGGGCGAGATCATCGAATCGCCCATCCGCTCGAACTTCCGCGAGGGGCTGACGGCGCTCGAGTACTTCATTTCCACGCACGGTGCGCGGAAGGGCTTGGCGGACACGGCTCTCAAGACCGCTGACGCCGGCTACCTGACGAGGCGGCTCGTCGATGTGGCGCAGGAGGTTGTCATCTCCGAGATAGATTGCGGCACGTCGCGGGGTGCTCTGACCACCGCTCTCATTGAGGCCGGCAAGGTCGTAGAGCCGCTGCACGAGAGAGTGCTCGGCAGGGTAGTGTCCGAGGACGTGGTCGACCCGGCCACCAAGGAGGTCCTCGTCAAGCGCAATGAGCTGATCGACGAGGAGGCCACCGAGAAGCTGCAGAACATGAATATCGAAGAGGTCAGGATTCGTTCCGTACTGACGTGCGAGTCCGCACACGGCGTGTGCGCGATGTGCTACGGGCGCAACCTCGGGAACGGCCGGATAGTCGAGATAGGCGAGGTCGTCGGCATTGTCGCGGCGCAGTCGATCGGCGAGCCGGGAACGCAGCTGACGCTGCGGACGTTCCACATCGGTGGAACCTCCGGCAGAATTGCTGAGAGTTCGAAACGTGAGGCCGCGGCGCCGGGCACCATCAGGCTGCCTTTCGACGCATCAAGGGTGCTCCGCACGGACGGGGACGGTAAGAGAGTCGTCATAGGCCGGACCGCGCGGCTCATCAAGGATGGCGACGACGGCCGTGAGCGGACGTACAACATCCCGTACGGGGCGACGCTGTTTGTGAAGGACGGCGCCCACGTGGAAGAGGGCGATCCTCTCTTCGAGTGGGATCCCTATAACGACCCGATCATCACCAGGTCCGGCGGCAAGGTCGTGTTTGACCAGGTGGTGGAGGGCCGTACGATGGAGCGTGTGGCGGACGAGACCACCGGCCACCGCGAACGTGTGATCATCGAGGATGGCGAGAAGGAGCTTCATCCTTCGATCATCGTGGAATCGAAGTCCGGGAAGTCGACGGGTGAGTACATCTGTCCGACCGGCGCCCGTCTGCTGGTCAAGGACGGTGACGCGATCGCCCCGGGCACGATTCTGGCGAAGATCCAGCGCGAGTTCGGCAAGACGCGCGACATCACCGGCGGACTGCCTCGTGTCGAGGAGTTGTTCGAGGCGAGACCTCCGAAAAGCCCGGCGACCATCAGCGAGATCGACGGTGTGCTCCGTTTCGGTGAAGTCAAGAAGGGCATGCGCGAGATACATGTCGTCAACGACGAGGTCGAGGACGGAGAGAAGATCTACAAGCTGCCCCATGGCACGCACCTCAGGGTTCACGACGGAGACGTCGTGCGAGCGGGCGACCGTCTGTCGGAGGGTCCGATCGATCCCCACGACATTCTCTCTATCAAGGGAGAGAAGGCGGTTCAGGAGTACCTGCTGAACGAGATCCAGGAGGTCTACCGCCTGCAGGGCGTCAAGATCAACGACAAGCACATCGAGATGATAGTGCGGCAGATGCTCCAGCGCGTGAGCGTGGTCGAACCCGGCGACACGAGATTCCTCGAGGGACAGGTCGTGTCGCGTTCGGACTTCGAAGCGGAGAATCACAGAATCGCCGAGGAGAACAAGGGCATCAAGAAGAAGGCCGATAAGCAGAAGCTGGCAAGGCACGAGGCTCTCCTTCTCGGTATCACCAAGGCGGCCCTGACCACGGACAGCTTCATCTCGGCTGCTTCGTTCCAGGAGACGACTCGCGTCCTCATGATGGCTGCCACCGAGGGCAAGACCGACGACCTCAGAGGTCTTAAGGAGAACGTGATCATCGGGCGGAGAATCCCGGCGGGAACCGGCCTGACGAAGTATGAGAGGCTCCAGGTCCTGACGCCGGCCGAGCCCGAGTCAAGAGTCATCGAACGCCCGGATGAGGCTCCGGAGAGTGAAGTGGGCACGCTGACGTCGGCGGGAAGCTAGGCCCTGCGGAGCGCCCTTTTTCGGGCGGCCGAACAAGACGACGCGACACCAAGTCGAGGAGGATGAATTGCCGACAATCAACCAGCTGATCAAGCATGGGCGGAAATCGAAGATCAAGAAGAAGCCCGCGAGGGCTCTCCAGGGGCACCCGCAGAGGCGGGGCATCTGCACGAGGGTCTACACGACGACCCCGAAGAAGCCGAACTCGGCGCTTCGGAAGGTCGCAAGAGTCCGCCTGATGAAGGGCGACTCCGTGACGGCCTACATACCCGGTGAGGGGCACAACCTGCAGGAGCACTCGGTCGTGCTTATCAGGGGCGGCAGGGTGAAGGATCTTCCGGGTGTGAGATATCACGTCATCCGCGGGCCGCTGGACGCGTCCGGGGTTGAGGGGCGGAGACAGTCGCGGTCGAAGTACGGAACGAAGAAGCCGAAGTAGCGAGCAAGCTCTGTCGGGTTGAGCAGGTGCGACAGAACGGGCGTGCGCTGAGAGAGCTGATGCATTAGGAGGAAGAACGAGATGCCGAGAAGGCGTGAGGTGCCGAAGAGGAAGCGCGAGCCGGACCCCAGGATGGGGAGCCAACTGGTAACGCGTTTCATCAACAACTTGATGACGGGCGGCAAGAAGAGCACGGCCGAGAAGATCTTCTACACGGCGATGGACATCGTTGCGGAGAGGACCAAGGAAGACCCGCTCGTGGTGTTCGAGAAGGCCGTGAGCAACGTCAAGCCGATGCTTGAGGTGAAGTCGAGGCGGGTGGGGGGAAGCACCTATCAGGTGCCGATCGAGGTGAGGCCCGAGCGCCGCACGGCGCTTGCCTTCCGTTGGATCATAGGATTCGCGCATCAGCGCTCGGAGCACACAATGGCCGAGAAGCTGGCAGGCGAGTTCGTCGCGGCCTACAAGAAGGAAGGCGCGGCAATGAAGAAGAGAGACGACACGCACAGGATGGCCGAGGCAAACAAGGCGCTGGCGCACTACAGGTGGTAGCGGCCAGACCGTCATGGGGGGAGTCTTGCAGCAGTCGCTGGTTACCGATACACACAGCAGTGTGATCGAGCGGACTGTTGTCTCTCCTTCCGCGAGGCCGTCCAGGCGGCTCGGAACAGGGAAGAGGAACATGGCGCGCCAGTGTCCGCTTGAGCGGGTCAGGAACATAGGCATCATGGCTCACATCGATGCGGGGAAGACCACGCTCACCGAGCGGGTTCTGTTCTACACCGGCAGGGTTCACCGGATGGGCGAGGTGCACGACGGCGCCGCTGCCATGGACTGGATGGAGCAGGAGCGACAGCGCGGCATCACCATCACCTCGGCCGCGACGACGTGCCATTGGCTGGACCACAGGATCAACATCATCGATACGCCCGGGCACGTGGACTTCACGATGGAGGTAGAGCGTTCTCTCAGGGTGCTGGACGGTTCGGTCGCGGTGTTCTGCGGCGTCGGAGGCGTCGAGCCTCAGTCCGAGACGGTCTGGAAGCAGTCCGAGGACTACGGGATCCCGAAGATCGCGTTCATCAACAAGATGGACCGCGTCGGGGCCGACTTCGAGAACGCGCTGACGATGATGATCGAGAGGCTCAGAACGAATCCGGTGCCTGTGACGATGCCGGTCGGGGCCGGTGATACGTTCAGCGGTATCATCGATCTGGTCCGGATGAAGTCGCTCAGGTTCGATGTGGCGACACAGGGCGCGACCTTCGCCGAGGAAGACATCCCGGCTGAGTTCCTCGATGAGGCCTCGAGCCGCAGAGAGCACCTGGTCGAGAGCGTCACCGAGGCGGACGACGAGCTTCTGGAGAAGTACGTGGGTGGTTCTGAGCTCTCGGAGCAAGAGATACACGAGGGGCTGAGGAGGGCCACGCTCAAGGGAGCCATCGTACCGGTGCTCGCGGGGTCTGCCTTGAAGAACATCGGTGTGCAGCAGATGCTGGACGCGGTCGTGCGCTATCTCCCGTCTCCGCTGGACGTGCCGGCGGTCGTGGGTACGAATCCCTACACCGGCAAGGACGAGGAGCGTGGCGCCGGCGACGACGCGCCGTTGGCGGCCCTGGCTTTCAAGATCGCGAGCGACTCCTACGTGGGCAGGCTGACGTATCTTCGCATCTACTCCGGATCGCTCAAGAAGGGCATGCAGGTCCTGAACACGCGGACCGACAAGAAGGAGAGGATCGGCCGGATACTCCTGATGCACGCGAACAAGCAGGAGGATCTGGACACGGCCAGTGCGGGCGAGATAGTGGCCGTCGTCGGGCCAAGGAACTCGGCCACGGGAGACACGCTGTGCGACCCGAAGAAGCCGATCGTCCTCGAATCTATGGCCTTCCCCGAGCCCGTGGTGTCGGTGGCTATCGAGCCCAGGACGAAGGCGGACGAGGACAAGCTGACCCAGTCCCTCGAGAGGCTGGCCGAGGAGGATCCGACCTTCGTCATCAGCACCAACGAGGACACCGGTCAGCTGATCATCTCGGGTATGGGCGAGCTACATCTGGAGGTGCTGACGACACGGCTCACACGCGAGTTCGGTGTCAGGGCAAACGTCGGCAAGCCTATGGTCTCATATCGCGAGACCATCTCATCCGCGGCGAAGGCGTCGGGCGAGTTCATCAGGCAGAGCGGCGGCAAGGGGCAGTACGGTGACGTCACGCTTCGCATTGAGCCGAAGCCCTCGGGCGGGATCGAGTTCGTGAACAAGGTGAGAGACGGGGCGATACCGCGCGAGTTCTTCCCGGCGATAGAGAAGGGCGTCATGAGCGCGCTTGGGAACGGGATCATCGCAGGCTACCCGGTAGTTGACGTTAAGGTGACGATTCTAGGCGGGAGCTATCACGATGTCGACTCGAGCGAGATGGCCTTCAAGGCGGCGGGCTCCATCGCGTTGAGGGAGGCGGCCACCAAGGCTCACCCGGTGCTTCTGGAGCCGATAGTGAGCGTCGAGGTCGTCGTTCCCGAGCAGTTTGTCGGGGAGGTCATCGCGGATCTGAACGCAAGAAGCGGCAGGATCGAGGGCACGCGGATGCGCGGCGACGCGAGAATAGTTGACGCGACCGTGCCACTCGGGCGGATGTTCGGATACGTTACGGCACTCCGCTCTCTCACGCAGGGACGAGGTGTATACACGACCCAGTTCTCTCGCTACGCGGAGGTGCCGCGCGAGAAGCAGGAGCAGATCTTGGCCGGCTGGGGTTGGACATAGATGGTTCGTAGGGAGGTTCCAGGCGTCCGTTCGGCGCTAGGTGGAGGTTCCTGAGGAAGTGTGACGAAGGACGACACAGAGGAAAGCACGACTTTCAAGGAGCAACGAAGATGGCGAAGGAAAAGTACGAGAGGACTAAGCCCCACGTTAACGTTGGCACGATCGGCCACGTTGACCATGGGAAGTCGACGCTGACGTCGGCGATGACTCTCTGTCTGGAGAAGCGTGGTCTGGCGAAGTACATGGCG
>JAUVLG010000100.1 GCA_030595835.1 Candidatus Eiseniibacteriota bacterium
GAAGCTCATGCCCTCTTGCACCTGCTTCGCACCGAACGCCGTGAAGTTGAGCCACTCCATGATCTCGCCGGTCGCACGCGGCTCGAGGATAACGTCGTAGTTTCCCGCGTCGACCGCGACCGGGTCCACGGCCGCCCGGCACTTCTCGACCGCGATGCGCGTGATCGCCTCCGTGTCGATGTCACCCACGTCGATGGCGTAGTCGGCGGCCGAGCCGCTGATACCATCTTCGTCACTGGCGAAGACCGACAGATACGCGTCGGTCGCATCGTAGTGCTGCTCGGTCCCGCTCGTATTAGCAACGGCCATGGACAGCTTGCCGACGCGGTAGGCGCCAGACACTGAGACTCCGCCCGCCGCGGCCACCGCCGCGGCCCTCCCCACGGCGTCCGCGCGCTCGTCCGGCGTCATCGAGGCCGTCGCAGCGGAGTAGGCGGCCACAGCGCCAGCAGGCGCAGCCTTCGGAAGGCCCGGGAAGTCGCTCTGCTCCGGACTCTCCTTCGCCATCGCCGCCGCCTTCTCCACGGCCGACCGGATGGCGTCCGGGGTCAGACGGTTCGTTGAAGCGACGCCGAGGCGTTTCCCCACCGCCACACGCGCGAAGATACTGCTGTTGTCCTCCCGGACGTTCTGGTGGATAACGGACTTCGCGAACCGAGTCAGAGACGTCGAGTTCACGTAGCCCACGAGTTCCGTTTCGTCGGCCGGGGAGTTCTTCAGGGACTCTCTGAGGAGCGCTTGCAGTGCGTCCTTGGTGATCATTTTTTCACCCCCACTTCAACGCCTCGGAACCTCGCGGGAGACGTCCCGTGCCCAACGTGTGCCGTCTGGCCCGGCTCGCCCTTGCCGCAGCTCGGGATGCCCCAGATGTGCCACTCCTCCTCACCCGCGATCGCGTCACACGAGCCCCAGAACTCGGGCGTGATACCGGTGTAGACCGGGTTCTTGAGCATGCGGCCGAGACGACCGTTCTTGATCTCCCACGCGATCTCGCAGCCGAACTGGAAGTTCAACCGCTGTTGGTCGATGCTCCAGCTCTTGTTGGAGTCGATGAAGATACCGTCCTCCGTGTCCGCGATGATGTCTGCGAGCGTCCCAGTACCCGGCAGCAGATTGATGTTGGTCATGCGCACCAGTGGGATGCGGCTCCACCCGTCCGCACGCATCGTGCCGTTGCTGCGAAGCCCGATCCTGGGCGCGGTCTCGCGGCTCATCAGATACCCCGAGAACAGCCCCTCTCGGACGACGTCCGTGCACTGAGCGGGCACTCCCTCGTCGTCGTAGCCGAACGAGCCCAGTCCGCCGGGCGAGGTCGCGTCCGCCACGATGTTGACGATGTCGGACCCGTAGCGGAACTCACCGAGCTTGTCGACGCCGAGGAAGCTCGTGCCGGCGTACGACGCCTCGGTCCCGAACACGCGGTCCAGCTCGATGGGGTGCCCGCACGACTCGTGGACCTGCAGAGCCAGCTGGGTGCCCCCTATGATCAGTGTAGTGTTACGGGACGGACACTCGTCGGCCCGGAGAAGCTCCGCCGCCTCGCGTCCGGTTCTTTCAGCGTGACCCGGCAGGTCGAGAGAACGAGTGAACTCGAAACCGGAAGTGGCGTAGTCACCGCGGAAGCTTGCCGGATACGACCTCGTCTGCCGCTCGCCACCCTCCATCGCCGTCGCGGCGATGCCGCCGCCGGTCTCGATGATGGTCTGCTCGATGTCGCTGCCCTCCGTGTTGACGAAGAGCTTGTCGTTTCTGAAACTCATCATTGAGGCGGTGGCGAACCGGACCTCGGGCGCCTTTGACATGCCGTCGCACGCCCTGGCCAGGATGTTGAGCTTCTCGGTCAGCGGAACAGAGAAGGGGTCCTCCGAAACCTCGTTCCTATAGACGTCGACGACGGCCTCCTGACCGTCGAGGATCACACTGGGGTCCCCGACGCGTCCGCTCGCCTTCGCGATGGCCAGAGCCTGCTCGGCGACCTCCGCGACGGCTCCCTCCGAAATGTCCGAACTCGAGGAGAAACCCCACGCTCCCCCATCCAGCACTCGGATCCCGAACCCCTCCGACTCGGTGACGGAGCCCGTTTCCATCTCGCCGTTCTTCATGACGAGAAGCTCCGTCGTTGTGCGGACCCGCCTGGCGTCGGCATAGTCCACGCCCTTCTTGCGAAGCGCGTCCATCGCTTCCTTGAGCAGCTCTTTCAAGACACCACCTCCTGATCTCCGACCGCAGTACGCGAGCCGGTTGCTACCACTGGTCATCCTCGACGAGGCACTGCGCGGCAAAGGCCGCAGTCGCACCGTCTCCGACGGCCGTAGAGATCTGTCTCAGCAGCTTCGAACGGCAGTCGCCCGCCGCGAGAATGCCCCTGACGTTCGTCTTCATGTCGTTGTCTGTCAGTATGAACCCGTCCGCCGCCGTATCAACGACGCCGCCCAGGAACTCCGTCTTCGGCTCGAGCCCGACAAAGAGGAAGACGCCGGCGACCGGATGGGTCATCTGCTCCCCGGTCTTCACATTTGTAAGGTCGATGGACTCGACGCCACCGGAGCCGTTGATGCGCTCCACCACGCAGCTGCAGAAGCACTCGATCTTCTCGTTCTCCTGAACACGCTCCTGGAGAATGGGCACCGCCCGGAACTCGTCGCGCCGGTGGATGAGGTAGACCTTCGTTGCGAACGTCGTGAGATACAGCGCTTCCTGAAGCGCACTGTCGCCGCCGCCCACGACGGCGATCTCGAGGTCCTTGTAGAACGGCCCATCGCAGGTCGCGCAGTAGGACACGCCTCTGCCCAGGAACTCCGCCTCACCGGGAACACCCAGCTTCTTGTAGGCCGTTCCCGTCGCCACTATCGCCGAGCTGGTCGCAAACGCGTCTGAACCGGCGGTCACAACCAGGCCGTCACCCGCGGCCTCGATCGATGTTACCTGGGCCGTCTTCAGCTCGGCCCCGAAGCTCGCCATCTGCTCGCTCATCGCCGAGATCAGCTCCGTGCCCGTCGTTGGACCGACGCCGGGGTAGTTCTCTATGTGAGAGGTGACCACAGCCTGTCCACCGGGCATCATCCCCTCGAGAACAAGTGCTCTGAGCCTCGCCCGGCCCGCGTAGATCCCGGCCGTCAGACCGGCCGGCCCCGCTCCTATCACGACGACGTCGTATTTCTCCATGTCCGACTCCTGTGCCCGAGTCTGGAAATCAATCAAGAAAGTATTATAGCGGAAAAGGGAATGGCGCGCCAGCCACGAGTCCGACGTGCGCAGTCCGACGTGCGCGAGCACCCGCCGGGCCGAACCCACCCCCATGCAGAGGAAGGGGGCCCGCATCGCGAGCCCCCTTGTGAACCTCAATCGCCGGCCGTGCTGGCTTCCACACGCGCGCTTACGGGATTATGCGCGGCGTGATCTTAATCAGGAGGTCGGACCTCTTGACCTGCGTGGCCGTGTGCCTGAAGAGGTAGCCCAGAACCGGGATGTCACCCAGGAGCGGCACCTTCGAGATGGTCTCGGTCTCATCCTCACTCAGGAGCCCGGCGATCACGAACGTCTGCCCGTCCATGACACGAACCTGCGTCGTCACCGTCCGCTCCTTGGTCCAGGGAACCTCGTCGTTGGGGCCCCGGAAACCAACGATGGTGCTGACTTTCGGCTCGACCATCACCGTGATGTAACCATCACCGGCGGCCCGCGGCGTGACCGTGACTGAGACACCCACACGTTCCTTCTCCACCTGCACCTGAATAGCGCCGCCGGTCGTCAAGTTGGATACCGTGTAGGGGATGACGTCGCCGATGTGTATCTCGGCCGTCCGGTTGTTGAGGGTCGCGAGCTTCGAATTGCTGAGAACCGTCGCACCGCCGGTCTGCTCGAGGAGCTCCAGCGCGACCTCGAGCGCCATCGCCTGACGGTGGATATCGTCCATGATGAATGAGCGCCCGATGAAGGGCATGCTACTGGGCACCTCGCCGTATCCCGAAGCCTCCGGCGGATCGCCGATCAGGTCCGCCTCAGCAAAGATAACGGTCTGGTCCATGATCTTGTTCCAGTCGATACCGAGCTCAACCATCCTGTCGGTGGCGATCTCGATGACCTCGGTCTCGAGCATGATCTGCAGTGGAGGCACGTCGAGGTCATGGATGATCTCTCGAATCTGGTCGATCATGCCGGGCGTCGCCACGACCACGAGCCTGTTGCCGCCCGGGTCGGCCGCGACCTTATCCGCGATCTTCTCGACGAGGGGCACGAGCTCGAACGCGTCCGCATACTGGATCTCGATGACGTACGACGCAAAACCCGTGTCCTGCGTCAGCTGCGCCTGCGGAGCGACCAGCACCGAGTTGCCGATGCGCTCGTAGCCCAGGCCTGCCGCGCGCACGATGAGGTTCAGGGCCTCTTCGATGGGCGTGTCGGTCAGGTGTATCGAGATCTCTCTCGTCTCGACGTCGGTGCTCGCCACGATGTTGAGCCCGCTCTTCTCCGCCAGCACGCTCAGAACATCCATGAGCGGCGTGCCGGTAGCGTGGAGCGTTATCGGCGTGTCCGCGAAATCACCCGCGGCCATCGCCGGGGCGACACTGGCCATCAACAGGGCCACAGCAACTACGACAATCGAAATCCTCACGGTAGCATCCTCCGGTTATTCCCGGGGCTAGAACGGGTATTTCTTCGTCCCGGCCTCACCCTCTATCGTTACTCCGTCTGGTTCAATCGCTATCACACGCCCCCCGGTGATCTCATCGCCCAGCTTCACGCTCATATTCTCGCCGCCGAGTCTGAGATTTGCCCTGGGGTCATTGTCGCCACTGAGCACCATGGTCACCGTGTACGCCGGCCACGAAGGGGCACTCGGCTGGGTCGACGTCTCGTCCGATGCTGGTTTCGGCTTCGGCTTTGGCTTGGGCTTGTACTTCACCATCGGATCCCTGTCGTCGCGCGTCACTGCCTCCTTGTCACTTGATCCCTCGATATCCCCCACAGCGATCGCGACCTCCGCCACCTTGTTCTCTATCTCTCCGGAATCGGTCTCTGCCGAGGCGGTGACGATACGTCCGTCCTGAATCGACCAGGTGATCGCCCGAGTCGCCACGAGTGTGGACGCCGCGGTCGCCAGGACCGCCACCAGCACAATCAGTACCGTCTTCCCTCTCATGGAACCTCCAAAGATACCGGGCCCGAACCGGACCGTCTAGTGCCCTACGACGGTGACCGCCAACGTCGCCGTGTGCTTGTGCTTGCTCCCGCGTCCCGTCCGTCCCGAGTGAAGCTCGAATGAGTTGATTATGACGACCTCAGGCATGAGTTCCAGATATCTGAGAAAATTGGTGAACTGCCTGTAGCCCCCCTCGACCTCCAGCTTGAACGAGCGGCGAGTGTATGATCCGTCCTCCTGCACGCGGCCCGGGTCCACACGTGTGAGGACCACTCCGGCCTCCCGAAGGTTCTCGCTGATGTCCGACAGGAACAGCTGCTCCCCATCGTTCACCCCCTCGACCTCTCTGGGCAGGAAGTCGAGGATCCGGTCGAGTTCAACCCAATGCCCGACGACGTACGCGCGGCCTCCCTCGGCAATCGCGAGCTCGCGGGTCAGCTCCTGAAGCTTCACCCTGCGAGGACGGTACACCGTTGCGTCCGCCACAACCAGAAGCGCACAGATCAGTATGATGACTGCGAAACCTATCCAGCTACGGATTCCCATTGCTCGCCCCAGCTCCTCACTTGTCGCCCAATGGGCAGAATATCTCGAACTCCATGTACTCGTCGTCCGTCGTCTGCTTCCATCTGGAACTCACGAGCTGAATCTCCGAGAAGCTCTCCACGAAGACCGAATCGGCCCTCACGGCCGCAAGGAATTCCATCGGGCCCGCGCTCTCCTCCCTGCGCTTCGCCCAGAGCCGCCCGTGCACGTGGAACCCCGCCGTTCTGTCGCGGGACCCGACGAGTGAGCCCCGACTGAACCTGAGCTGCGTGAACCGGAGCTTAGGTGTGGCGAGTCTGGAGGACGCCGCGAGGATGTTGCTCCACCTTATCTGGACGGCGCGGGTCCTGATGAGACTCAGCTGCTCGTCCGAAATGGCGTTCGCCGCACCGCCCAGCACCTCCCGCAACTCGGCGTTGGCTGTCTCGATGCGTGCGGTCTTACTTGCTATCCCCCGCTCGGTGATCACAACCGCAACGATGAAGAGCCCGGAGACCACGATGCTGACGCCGACCAGAAAAACAACCAGCGCGAGGGAGCGCAGTTTCCGTCTGACCCCTGCCGCCCTCTCACTGCGGAGGCGGTACATGTTTATCTTGAAGAGCACCGGGCTATCTCCTCCTCGCGAGGCTCATCGCCAGGGCGAACCTCGGGCCCTGGTGTTTCAAGCTCTCGATGTCGATCTCGGTAGCGGCCAGGTTCTTGAGCGGATTGAGAACCTCCGTCGGGACCCTCAGTGAATCCGTGAAGCGCTCAGCTACACCCTTTGCGAGCGCGCGCCCGCCGCTCAGGTAGATCTTGTCTATGCCACGTCTCCCGGTCTCACTGTTGTAGAAAGCCAGGGAGCGCTGCACCTCCTTGAGCGCGAACGCCTCCCACTGGCCACGCGCCTCCTCGCTCTCACGCTCTCGGTTGGACCCGGCGGCACCGCCGGCGCCCGTCGTGGCCGGCATGCGGACCGAGCGTACCAGAAGAAGCCCTCCGGCACGATGAATGGACACGCTCAAGGTGCTCACGCCGATCTCGACGGACGCCACGGCGCCGTCGTCGATGAGCCCCTGCGCATCAAGCTCGTTCATGAGGGCAAGCGGCACGATATCGACGGTGTATGGCTCCACACCCGCCTCGCACACCAGCCCGACGTGGTTCTCGATATGGCGCTGTTCGACAGCAGCCAGAAGAACGTGCATTTCGTTCTCCTCGCCGCCTGTCTCGCGCGCCAGCATCTGAAAGTCCAGCACGAATTCCGAGGCGCCGAAGGGCACGTGCTTCTTGGCCTCCCAGCCGATGGACTCCGCCAGGCTGGGATTGGGCATCTTCGGAAAGGACACGTGCTTGACACTGATACTGGGCCCCCCCACGGCCGTGACCACCTGGCAGGAAGCCGAGATGTCAGTACCGGAGGTTTTGAGCGCGCTCTTGATTGCATCCATGCGCGCGCCATTGGCGCCCTCGTCAGTTTCGCTTCTGTTCGCGGTCGGATAGTCGATCTCCGCCAGCGCAATGCCCACGAGCTTGACGCTGCCGCCCGCGTGCTGCAGCCTCACGGCCTTCACGCTCTCGGCGCCCACATCCAGACCTGTGACGAACCTTCGGGATCCGCCGAACACTCTCCATCCTCCTGATCTCGCCTGTCTAGGACGGCTCGTT
>JAUVLG010000178.1 GCA_030595835.1 Candidatus Eiseniibacteriota bacterium
TTCGTCCCAGTCCGGTGACGAAGCTTGAAGAAGCCACGGTCAGCTGCGAGCTGAACCACTTCGCAGTGGAGGCCGGGCTCGCTGGGATGCTCTCGCGGGCGCAGGCCGTCCGCACGCTGGGCTGCGCCACCCGGGCTCTCTCCATGGTCGCAGACGGCGGCCTCGACGCCCATCTGGACGTGCGCGGTCGCCTTACCCCAGAGAATTTCCTGGCTCCCTCTCTTGTTGTGGGGGAAGCAGGAGGGCTGCTTACCGATCCTGAGGGGAAAGCCATCCCTGCGATCCGGTCCCTCACAGAACGCTATTCGATCGTGGCTGCCGCCACGCCTGAACTTCATGCGGCCCTGATCAGTGAGCTGAAATGAACGCTGACACTCCAAGAACCGTGAGCATCTCCCCCCGGTCCGCAGACCGCGTGCCGCCGGCGGTGATCCTGGCTGCAGGCGCGGGGGTGCGGCTGCGCGAGGGAAACGGAGGAAGACCGAAGCCGCTCACTGAGCTTCTGGGCCTCTCTCTTCTGGAACGGTCCATCCTCTCATGCCGCGCCGCGGGCGTCGACGAATGCTACGTCGTTGTGGGGTACGCCCAAGAGAGGATCGTCCATCTCATCGATGAGCTGGAAGCGCGACACGGCATCTCGATCACGGTCGTGCGAAACCCCAACTGGGAAACAGGGAACGGGAGCTCGGCCCTGGCGGCCGTTTCCCACCTGACCGATCCGTTCCTGCTGCTGATGTGCGACCACGTCTTCGATCCGGCCATCCTCCGACTCCTCATGACGGCGGCCGACGAGTCAGACAGTTGTCTCCTCGCGGTCGATCGGCACACCGACAGGATCTTCGATCTCGAGGACGCCACGAAGGTACGGCTTGATGGCCAGCTGATCACGGCCATCGGCAAGGAACTCACTCCGTTCGACGGCGTCGATACCGGCCTCTTCCTCTGCTCCCCGGCTCTGCTCAGCGCACTTGAGAAGCCGACCGGGAGCGGCAAGCGCTCGCTGACCAGAGCGGTCCGGCACTTGATCAATCAAGGGAAGATCAAAGCCGTCGATGTCGGTGATCGTTTCTGGCTGGATGTAGACACGCCCGAGAGCCTGAGCGACGCAAGGCGCGTCCTCCTGGCCAAGCTCGCCAAGCCGTCCGAGGACGGGTTTGTTGCGCGCTGGCTGAACCGGAGGGTGTCACTTCGGCTCTCCTCCTACCTTGCCTCTACTCATCTCAGCCCCGGCGCAATCACGCTCGCGAGTTTCGTGATTGCCCTGTCTGGGGCAGCACTGTTCGCAGTCGGCAGCTATCTCTGGACGGTTCTCGCCGGCCTGCTTGTTCAATTCGCCTCGATCGTTGACGGCTGCGACGGTGAGATCGCCCGGCTCAAGTTCCAGACCAGCCGCTTCGGTGCGTGGGCCGATACGGTGCTCGACCGCTACGCAGACGTCGCAGTAGTGACAGGGATCTCCCTGGGGCACTGGCAGACGCACCCGACCGCGTTCACGTTGCTCGGCGCCGTTCTCGCACTGACCGGCTTCATCCTGGCGAGCTACACGAAGAAGGAGTACGAACTCCGTTACGGAAGCAAACCGCCCAGTGGACTACTGGCGAGGCTCAGCAAGAGGGACATGCGGCTCTTCGTTCTGTTTGCTGGAGCGCTTCTCAACCGGCCGTTCGAAGCGATGGTCTTGACCGGAGCGGTCTCTCATCTGGCGGTAGGTGCGCACTTCCTGACCGCCAGCAGAGACCGCAGGCTCAGTGAGCCACGGCTCCCCTGACTTCATCATGCTCTGACCTGGGGAGTGTGCCGATTCCCTGAATCTCAGGACTGGATTCAGAGGAGCGGGACGGCAGGCTCTTTCTGATCTCTTCGCGATATCTGACCGGTGCACGCGTGCCCAAGGGAGACCGCATGAAAACGCTTCTCATCTATCCCCATTTCCCCGACACATTCTGGGGTTTCAAGCATGCTCTGAAACTGATCCGCAAGAGAGCGAGCTCTCCGCCTCTCGGGCTTCTGACGGTCGCTGCCATGCTGCCGGACACGTGGCAACTGCGTCTCGTCGACCTCAACATCAGTGAACTCGGCAAGGACGACCTGGAATGGGCCGACTGCGCGATGGTAAGCGCGATGGTTGTGCAGCGTGATTCTGCCCGGCAGATCATCGCTCGATGCAAGCAGAGCGGACTCACTGTCGTTGCCGGAGGTCCGCTCTTCTCAAGCGAGCACGGTGAGTTCCCGGAAGTCGACCACCTCGTGCTCAACGAGGCCGAGTTGACGCTTCGACCCTTCCTGGAGGACTTCGCGCGTGGCGAGGCCCGGCGCATCTACAGCTCTTGCGAGCACGCCGACCTGAGCAAGACACCCATCCCCCGCTGGGACCTGCTCCAGTCGCGTCACTACGCGTCGAGGAACATCCAGTACTCCCGCGGGTGCCCGCACGACTGCGACTTCTGCAGTGTCACCCAGCTCTTCGGCCATCGACCTCGCACGAAAAGCGCC
>JAUVLG010000064.1 GCA_030595835.1 Candidatus Eiseniibacteriota bacterium
AGGTGGTCCTCGACGAACTTGGTGCTCTTCGCGGTCGTTTCCAGCAGGGCGTCGTGCTTGAGCCCCTTCTTCGTAATGCGTGTCCTCTTGCCCAACGTGACCTCCGTGCGGGTGTTTGCAGCAATGCGCCGGGAAAGCCTGCTACCCCTCCCCCGGCGGTTCTGTTTCAAGAAACAAGCTAGCACGAAGGGCGGGCCGTGTCAATGGGAGTGGCGGGTGCCGTGGGGACGCAGAGAGGGGCTCCGTCGCATGGACGGAGCCCCTCAGAACTGCTTGAGATCTTAACAGAGCCTCTTGGACTACCTGTAGAGAGCCTTGATGCTCGCCCAAGTCGTGCTCTCGACCGGCACCCCAGCGTCGGGGAAGATGATCGTCGCGTGCGCCGGAGCCGTCACCGTGATGTCGTCACACCAGTAGTCAGTGTGATCGGGGTCGCTCGTGCTCGGCGTGCTGTAGAGACGCCCCTCGATCACGAGAGCGTTGCCGTTTCCGCCTGCGAACGCCCACGTGTGGCTGACGAGATCCCAGCCCGTGCCGGCCGTGTACTCGGAGTTGCCGCCGGCCGAGCCGAGGTACGTCGTAACGTCGACGGAGTCGGAGTAGTGACCCCAGATACGCCACGAGGGACTGCTGCCGGGAGTCATGTCGTAGCCATAGAACATGGCGTCGACCTGGTCACCGTCGTTCAGGTTGATAACCCACGCCAGGAAGGCCTGAGGCGTCGAGGCGTGCGGGTCCTCGGCCACGTGCAGGTACTTCTCGCCATCAACGGCGCCCGGGCACGTGTAGTCCGGCGTCGCCGAGCCCTGCGAGCCGGTCTGCGCACCAGAGACGTTGATCGCATCCACGAGGTTCCCGTACGAACCGAGAATCGTACCGCCGTTCTCCCAGCTGTAGTTCAGCGTCTGCTGCGCAAACGCGGGCACGGCGATCAGAACGAGAGCAATCACAAACAGCTTCTTCATTTTTTCCTCCACTGTGAGAGTCAACCTCTCTCCAATCATGCCTCACTCACACACCGGCCCGCATGTCATCTGCTGCTGTAGCAGACCGCCGAGCCGCATTCGTCTCTAAACAGGTCCCGGTACCACCTCCTTGTTTCGGGGCTGCGGACCGCTCGACCCGCGCTCGGCCGACCGGACCCTCTCTTGCCTGACAAGTATGCGTATACGACCGCGTCCGCGTGCTTCGCAGGGCGCAGCTCAGTGCCTTCTTCAAGTAGGTACATTATACCACAAGGTTGGAAAATCCGTCAAGTGCAAGTCTGGGGCAGGAACGTGAGAATTCGGTTAGCAGGCTGCGCCTGGAGCGAGTCTGGCTGCAGTAGGTCCCTACGAGTTTTCCTTGACGAACGCCGCTATCGAGCGGTCGTAGGTTCGCTCGGCGGCCTCGCTGAAGTAGCAGGCGGGCAGCTCTCCGAGCCTCTTGTGGTAGGCTATGCACTCGCAGCAGATGCCCTTGCGGCTGCAGGGCTCGTAGGTGCAGTTGCAGCGGGCCAGATTGGCCTCGCGGCTGGGGCAGTCCTTCCCCATCAGCTTCTTCCTCTCCCCCGGGTCCGGGCCGTGAGATCTGATCCGGACCGGAAATGGAACACCCGGCGGGGGTTGTCCGCCGGGTGTTCGGTGATCACGGTCTCTTGCTATACGACCTTTGTCCTGTGACGGTCCTTGAGCTCGCCCGCTTTGCCCTTGTTCCACCCGCTTGTTCTCGAGAAGTAGCCCGTGACCCTCGTGATGTGGTCCACGTCTCTTCCCTGCGAGCAGGAGGCCGTAATGGCCGCGAGCGCGTTCGCCTCGACCGCTTCGAACGTAGCGTGAGTCAGCGTCTCGAACCTGTCATTCCTGATGACGATGCCCTTGTCGTCGAGCTGGTAGTCCCAACCGTCCTGCGTGTCGAGCCAGCCCTTCAACTCATCCATCTTCATCGCTACCTCCTAGCGCTGTCTCACCCCGGTGTGAAAACCCGTGAACTTGCTAGTCTACCTGCTCGGCCTCGGTCGCCTTGTTCAGGTCCGAGATAAGCGCCTCGACGTCGATACCGTGCGCCGCCGCGCCTTCCGCGATCGACTCGAACGCCGCTACCGCACAGCCGATGCAGTGAAGCCCGTGCTGCATGAAAACCGGCACGGTCTCCGGGTGGCTCTTCACCACGTCACCGATGGGCATTCCCTTTGTGATGGCCATCTCCGCCATGTCTCTCTCCTGTTGTGATCGTCTGGAGTGGTGCTTCCATCACGGCATAATAACCTCACCCCTCCCCCGCTTCAAGCCCGAAGTCGCACTTATCCTGTGAATTCTCCCCGGGCCAGCTTGCGCCTCAGCCGGGCTCCCACGAGCCGCTCGGCGACCCAGGCGAGGCCCCAGAGGGTCGCCACAATGGGCCCCGTGGCTGCCGGTCTGTTCTGCATCATGAGCTGAACCGCTATCAGAAGCGGGATCATCGTCGTGCCCAGGATCATGAAGAACCCCACCTGGCGCGCCTGTCTCGTCCTTTCCACCTCCTGCGAGAGCGGCATGTGGGGGGACGCGAGCGACAGGATGGCGAACGCGGCCAGACACATCGGGAACACGATCAGGACGAAGGTCGCCGCCCCGAGGACCGGCATCGCGAGGCTCAGGAGCACGAAGAGCAGCAGGAAGAACGGGATGAGGTAGCGCCAGATCACCAGTCTGCGTGCGCCCCGCAGAACTCCTGACGGGTCCTCGAGAGGGGCCGCGTAGAAGAGCCAGCTGGCCTTCCACTGCTCGGTCTGCGTCATGGCGGTCGTGAAGAACAGAGACACGAAGATACAGTAGAGCCCCATTATCTCCTGGAGCGCAACCGGGTTTCCGTCCGGCGATTGGACGAACGGGCTGTGCAGGTCGTGCCGGATGAGGGCCGTCAAGTAGACCGCGAGTGGCAGGCCGAACGCCGGGTAGACCCTGGAGCGGAGCTTCCGGTCGCGCCGCATGTAGGCGTCCATGAGCACGAATCCGGCGCGCTCCGAGCCGGTCCCGAGCGACGCGAGCCCGAGCCTGAAGAACGGGCGCCTTCTAACGCGCCCGTCGGAGTGCTCATCGGCCTCGACCGAGGAGGTCGTCAGCTCGGATATCTTCCGGGAGTAGTCGAGCGATATCGTGTTCATGGCCGCCGCAATTACGAGGGCGGAGCCCGCCGCGGCCATCAGGAGCAGCTGGACGTTCTGGCTGCCGCCCGTTCCCGTCAGCAGTTCGACCGACCCGGCGAACCAGGCGGGCGGTGCGGCGTAGACCCACGCGCCGCGGTTGAGCGAGAGCAGCATCGGGTCGTCCTCGATCATCTTCGGCAGCAGGAAGTACGCGAGGACGAGCACCAGCGTGACGCCCGAATGTACGTAGGTCATGATGCTGGTGAAGCGCTGGTAGCTCACGACCTTGAGCGTGCCCGTGTAGATCAGCACAACCGCGGCGGCCGTCGCCAGGCACGCGACGACACCACCCAGAACATGGAAGAGCCCGAAGAGGAAGCCCGGCTCCAGCGAGTAGCTGCCGATCACCGCCGACGGCAGAGTCATGACCAGGGCGATCGGCGTCACGTAGAAGAGCATGTTGCCTATCTTCGCCCAGAAGTAGGTGCGTGAGGAGACCGGCCGATGAGCGAGTATCTCGAAGTCGTCGGGGTGCACGACGATGGTCACGTACTCCATGATGACCGCGAGGGCCGTCATGAACATCGCAGCGCTTATCGCGAAGAGCGAGTAAACGAAGAGGTCGCCCTGGGAACGGAGGCCGACGGCCATCAGGAGACCCATCACGGCGTACGTGATGAGAGCGATGACGAAGGGCGGCAGCTTCCCGCGCCCTATCCCGCCGCGTGAGGTTCTGAGGTCGAGCTTGATGCCGGCAACGAGGAGGGCCTTCAGCTGCTGCCAGTCGACGCCGTTCTCCCTTGCCGCGTGTCTTCCCGGGCGCTCGCCGCTCAACTCCTTAGTCCCCCTTCACACCGGTCACGCTTTCGGAGAACGCCCGGACGATGTCGGGCAGGTCGCCGGTGGAGGTGAGTTCGCTGAACACCCCCTCGAGCGAGGCCGCGCTCGTCAGGTCTTTGAGTTCTTCGACGTTCCCATCGGCGATTATCCGCCCGTCGTTCAGAATGACTATCCTGTCGCAGACCTTCTCCACCACCTCGAGGACGTGGGAGCAGTAGAAGATGGTCTTGCCCTGTGAGGCCAGCTCGCGCAGGAGTTCCTTCAGGACCATGGCAGTGTTCGCGTCCAGACCGGACAGCGGCTCGTCCAGGAAGAGCACGCTCGGGTTGTGCAGAAGCGCCGCCGAGATGAGCACCTTCTGCTTCATGCCCCGCGAGAAGGACGTCATCGTCCGGCCGGACACGTCGGCTATGCCGAAGAGCTCGAGGAAGGTCTCGGCCTTTCCCTCCGCCTCATCGCGGTTGAGGTGGTACAAGTGCCCGACGAGCGACAGATACTCCCGCGGTGTCAGGTTCTCGTAGAGCGCGCCGGTCTCCGGCACGACGCCGATTCGCGCCTTGGCCTCGAGAGGCGATTCGCCGATATCGAAGCCCTCTATGACGGCTGTCCCGCTCGTTGGTCTGAGCATCCCCGTTGCCATCTTCACCGTCGTCGTCTTGCCGGCGCCGTTCGGTCCCAGGTACCCGCAGATCTGTCCGCGTGGGATCGTCAGGTTGACTCCCGCGACGGCCTCCGTGTCCTCGAACCTCTTGGTCAGGTCCCGGAAGACGATCGCTCCCTCGGTGACAGGTGTGTTCATCGGTTCTCTCTCCGCTGCTCAAGATCCTTGTCTGGGAGGCGCGCTTCCGATATCAGCGCGCGAGCCTCCGCGAGCACGCCCGCGGGCGCCGGCGGTTCCATGTCCACGATCGCGCCCCACGCCTCCAGCGCGGCCGCGGTGCGTCCCGCCTCCGCGTCGGCTCTGCCCAATCCCAGCCACGCCTCGTAGTAGCGCGGGTGCCGCACCACCGCCTGCCGGAACTGCTCGGCGGCTTCGTCGTGTCGCCCGAGTTCGAGGAAGGCCAGGCCGAGGTTGTGCCGCGCGGAGAGGTCGTCGGGATTTGCTTCTACTGCCTTCCTGAAGTCCTCCGCGGCCCCGGCCATGTCGCCCTGCCGACCGCGGATCGTTCCCACCGCGTTGTGCATCGCCGCGAAACTGAACTCGATGGTGTCGATTCCCACCGCCGCACTCAGCAGCGCGATGGAGATCGCCGCGACGGCGAGAGTGCGCCAGTCCTTGCCGCGCGCGGCCCGCCAGAGGGACTCCACCGCGAAGCCCGCGCCGACCAGGAGGACCGGCACGATCGCGAGCCTGTAGCGCCCGGTGATGAAGAACGGCACGACCGATGCCATGAACGAGAGCCCGAAGAGGATCAGCAGCCCGACGCGCTTCCGCCGTCTCACGGCGAGTACTAGCCCGAAGAGACCGAGCGGCGCGACGACGCCGAAGGTGCCCACCGGAATCCTGAGCACCGGAGCGAACAGCGCCACGTAGTACAGATGATAATGGTTGGGGATCTCGTAGTGGTTCCAGAACAGCACAAACTTCCGTCCCATCAGCGTGAGCCACCGCCCCGGGTTCGCACTGATGTCCGCGAGCGTTCTTCCAGCCCAGAAGTCGGATACCTCCCCCGCCGAGAGCGAGCGGCCGGTCTCACGCTCGGCCACCGACTTCGATGCCAGCCTCAGATCAAACCGCATCTCGGGCGGCACCTGGAACACCCCCGGGGAGTTCTTGTGGTTCCCTATGAAGAAGTTGATGCCGCCGTTGGAGGAGACGGGGATGAAGTCACCCTCCGCCCTGAAGTTGTGGACCGTCGCCGGGAGGATCATGACGCCCGCGGCCGCGAAGAAGAGCACTGCCGGGAGTACGCGAACTACACGCGCGCGCCGCTCGCGGTCCTTCCGTCCGTGAAGAGCGAGCCAGAGCGCTCCCACCGGCGCGAAGAGGAGCAGGTTTGGTTTCCCCAACCCCGCGAGGCCGAGCAGCGCCCCCGCGGCAACGACCTTCCACGGCCCCCCGCCGCGGTCGGCGAGCTGGAGGAACACCAGCGACCCGAGCAAGGCGGTGATGACGAGCGTGATCTCGAGGACCTCGCCTTCGAAGAACATCAGCGGTACGTAGAGTGCCGCGAAGAACGCGGCGATGAGCCCGGACCGCGTCCCGACCGTCAGTCTGCTCAGTAGGAATATCAGGAGGACCGAGAGCGTTCCCGCCATCGACTGCACGACTCTGATTGGCTCGAAGTCCGCGCCCCCAAGCCTGGCGACGAGCGCCAGGAAGAACGGGTACAGGGGACTCGAGTGGAAGTACGCGTGTTCGGGGACCAGCTTGCCCTGCGCGATGTCGCGCGCCTGCGCGAAGTAGACCGCGGGGTCGCCCATCAGGGTTCTGAACAGCGGGTGGTCCTGGATCTCGTGGAGGTAGATGAGGCGCAGCGTCAAGGCAAGCGCGATGATCGCTCCCAGGGCGATCCACTCGCCCCGGATCATTGCACGTTCGGTGTCGTTCCTGGAGGTTGATCTCAACGGACTGCCCATCAGAGGGACTCGCCGGTCGTGATGGCCCGGGCGATGGCGGCGGCGTGGATCTCGGCGGTGTCGCTCGTCCGCTCGGCATATCCGCCTGCCAGGGTAACCACGAACGGGACACCTTCTGAGGCGCACGCGGACATGACTGCCTCGTCCCGGTCCGCGAGGTTCTGCTTCGTGAGCGAGAGGCCTCCGAGAAGGTCGTGCTCGTAGGGGTCGGCGCCCGCTATGTAGAGGACCAGTTCCGGCGAGAACTCAGCGAAGATGGTGTCCAGCGCGCTCGACAGATTCGAGAGATACAGTGGGCCGTCGGCCCCGTCGGGGAGGCCGATGTCGAGGTTGCTTGAGGGTTTGGCCATCGGGTAGTTGTGTTCCTGGTGGATTGAGAATGTGAAGACCCGTTCGTCACCAGCGAAGATCGCGGCGGTGCCGTTGCCCTGGTGGACGTCGCAGTCCACCGTGGCGACGCGCGTCGCCAGTCCATCCTCCAGCGCCCGGGCCACTCCCATTGCGACGTCGTTGAGCACACAGAAGCCCTCGCCGTGGTCGGGGAAGGCGTGATGAAGCCCGCCGGCCATGTTGACGCCGACACCTCGTTCGAACGCTGATCTGACGGCCGCTACCGTTCCTCCCGCCCCGAGAAACGATTTCTCGACCAGCTCCTTCGAGTAGGGCATTTCGAGCGTCGCTTCCTCCAGCGCGGAGAGCGTGCCGTTCAGCAGCTTCGCTACGTACATATCGGTGTGGACCAGAAGCGCGTCATCGACCGAGGCGGGCTCGGGTTCGACGAAGTCGTCCGAAGTGGCGACGCTCGTGTCGAGCAACTGCTCCTTCACCAACCGGTACTTCTTCATTGGGAAGACGTGCGGGCCGATGTCGGCCTCGTATTCATCTGAGTAGAAAAGCACCGGTCTCATGAAGTGGAACTCCCGTGTGTGTCGTGATGGTCTCTGGTTGTCCGACCGCGGCCAGGGTCCTCAGGGCGCGTTCGGCGCCTCGTCATCCCATGGCCCCGCCGATCTCTGCTCGCCTGCTCCCGGGTCATCCGCCTCTCCGTCGGCGGTCTCTGCCCCACCCGCTTCTCCGTCATCCAACTCTTCGTCGGCTGCCGCCGCTTCAGCCGCCTCTGTCTCAGCCGCCTTCCCGAAGAGAATCCATGCTGGCGCGTTCTCTCCCGTCGCCCTGGCTGGTGTGAACCACCACGCGCCGACCGCGCTCGTGAGCGGCAGCAGATCCTCCTCGGCGATTGGTGTGACCGGGACCACCTCGTCGGGGGACCCGTCCGCACCCACCAGGATCTCTACCTGCAGCTTCCCCTCCGCAAGAGAGAGCAGCGTCTCCGACGTGTCCGCTGGGGCCACCCACCTCGACAGGAGTGGAAGCGTGTCGTACTCGAGGGCGGTGTCCGCTCGCGAGATGGACAGCTCTATTGGGCGCAAGTACGGCTCGAGCTCCGGATGTGTTCTCGGATCTGTGAAGGCTGGCAGGAGCGTCGCGGACCGGATGTCCGGATCTACAGCGAGCGCCTTGGCCAGCTCGGCATCGGCATCGAGCCACTCGGCTCCGGTGTCGGTCGCGAGCTCGTGCAGCCGGAAGTACGCGCGTCCCGCGTCCCTCGACATGGGGCCCACCAGCTCGGCGTACGTCCGGTAGAGCCTTTCGGCCTCTCTCGCTCGTCCTTGAGTCTGCACGGAGGTGGCGAGGCCCAGCAGGACGTCCGTGTCAGTGGAGTCCGGGAGGTCCGCCGCCGAGAGCCGCCCGGACGAGAGCTCCAGTGCGCGCCTCTCCCCCAGAGTCGCCGCGAACTCCGCCTCCGCCTCGCCGAACAGTCCCGATCTCAGAAGCGCGATTGCCAGGGACCGGCGTGCCAGGGCGTGTCCGGGCTCGCGACGCACCGCGGCGCGGAGCTCGTCCAGCCCCGCGCGCATCTCGGATCCAGCGGAGTGCGCGATGCCCCGCGCGAGCAGCGCTTCCACCGAGGGGTCTCCGGGCGCGCTTGTAGTCTGTCCGAACGAAGGGGAAACGCTGGCCAGTAGCGCCGCGAGGACTGCAACCACGAGTCCCCGCTGCACCACCGTCGCCGACACGCCACCAGCCTGCTTCCAGTGCCCCAAATTCGTCCTCTGTCGCATGTTACATCCCCAACTGGCCCCTATTTGAGTCGCCTCCAGCGAACTGCTGCTGGCCGTGATTGCTGAAGGCTGTGTCAATCCTGCTAACTTGAC
Source organism: Candidatus Eiseniibacteriota bacterium (assembly GCA_030595835.1). GTDB lineage: Bacteria > Joyebacterota > Joyebacteria > Joyebacterales > Joyebacteraceae > JALGZG01. The sequence goes on from JAUVLG010000064.1 coordinate 8,743, forward strand.
AACGGAGACCCCCTAGGCGATTTCAGGGACCCGTGCGGGCCCCGTTCAGTACCGCACCGGCGCAGTCCCCGGCTGACTCTCATCGGGTAGTTGCCTCGCGTTCGCCAGGGGCGGATGCGGACAGCGCTGACAGATGTTCTCGGACCGCATCCTCAGCCCGCCGGAGATGGGGCCACCCCGCTGCTGCGAGGCTCTGGTTGACGGCCTGACGAGAGACGTCAAGGTGCGTGGCCACCTGTTGCTGGGTGTCGCTCTGCTTGATGAGAGAGATGGTCAAACGCTGGCGCTCTGTCATGGCGTCGTAGGAGGCAAGCACCATCTCCGCGAGTGCCGACAGAAGGGGGGCGTGATCAGGGGCGAGCAGAGATACCCGATGCTCTCTGACATCCGTTTCCTCCACGGCCTGCAGCGCCAGTGTGGCCGCCGCCTCGGCGGCGAGAAGGGAAGACTCAACGGAGATCCCGGACGTTCCGTCAAACGGCCCGTTTCGCGCCGACACGGCCGCGCAGAACGTTGTTCCGACGGGTCTGAGTTCATTCGCGACGGCCAGTATCGCCCCGAGTATTACCCCAGGGTCACCCAGCGATAGCAGCAGTACGCCCTCGGACGACACGGACGAGGGGCCCGACAGCATGCCGGGGTTCGTGCGGCCGACCGCGGAGGCAGCTTCTCTGAGTGCCTGGACGGTTGCCTCATCGCCTGAAGGTGCACCCCCTCTGGGGTGCAGGCGCACGGCCAGCGCCACCGCCGTTGTGCCTGTTGCCATGTTGTCGATTCCGGTGTAGGTCGGCTACTCGATGATCTTGTAGACGACGTCGTGCTCTCGCACCTTTTCGGGGACCTTGATGCCGACGTTGTCGCCCGCCCCGGCTTCTGTGAGCGAATCGTCCTGGATGTGGATCGACTCCACGACCATCTCGAAGTCGGTCGTGTGTCCCTGGATCGAGATCGTGTCACCGATCTTGAGATCGTCCGTCAGGACGATGGCCGCAACCTGAGGTTTTCCGAAGTAGTGCGAGACCCGTCCGATTTCCTTCCTCTCCATCGCACTCCTCCTCTCGTTCCTGGCCTCCGCCTGCCAGCGTTTCTGCTGAGCCGGCGACTCGCGTTCGTGCGACCGCGTCTACCGTTGCCGCTCGACGCAGGCGTAGGCGTTGTGGTCGTGAACGCTCTCCAGGTTCTCCGCCTCCACGCGGTACCAGTGCACGCGCACGTCGGAGTCCAGGCGCTCTGCGACGTTTCTGGCGAGATCCTCGACGAACACGGGATTCTTGTACGCCGCCTCTATCACCGAACGTTCGTCCTCGCCCTTCAGGAGCGCGGACACGGGGCCGCTCGCGCTGTCCTCGATGAGTTCGACGAGTTCCTCGATCCACATGCGTCCGTCGATCCGGACCGAGACGGCGACGTGACCCCTCTGGCTGTGCGCCGGTCCGCCCGTGGCCTCCATCGAGCAGGGGCATACGGAGAGCACCGGGGCCTCGACCGTCAGTGTCATGTCGAACGACTCGTCGAGGGTCGCCTCGATCCCGACCGGGATGGCGAGGAGACTCGTTGCGCCGGACACGGGCGCCTTCCGTTCAGTGAAGTAGGTGAACTCGAACTCTATGTGTGCCGCCGAGGCGTTGACCGCGGCGCGCAGCTTCGCGAGGATGCTCTCGAGGTTCTCCGACGTGAGGGGCATTTCCCTTGAGGCGTGGAAGGCCTCCACGAGACGGCTCATGTGGACGCCGCGGGATTCCTGGGCCAGTTCCACGAACAGGCCGACGGTGGCGATGGTCCCCTGCGTGCCGTTTGCCCTGTCGGGCACGGTCACCGGGTAAACGAGATCGGTCACACCGACCCGGTCAAGGGAGATCTCCCTGTCGTCACGGCTGTCTTGGATGCTTGCCATCTCGCGGGTCTCGCTCCGCCGTCGGGAAGGGACTTTGCACCGTCTAGTGTGTTGTAAGCGTAGACCCGGAGGTCGTGGTCGTCAAGCGGAAAGCCTTGCGTGAGGGCGCGCCGTGGGACGCTTATGGGCTGCTTGCCGGGACCGTAGCGGGGTGGGCGCGCCGTAGACTACCCGGTCACCTGTACATGGCTTTGATCGCGCCCCAACTCGTTTCCGTGGTGGCGCTGGCACTCGGACCTTCCATCCACACGTCATCGATCATGACGCCGGCGTCTCCCGCCGCGCCGGGACCGCAGCCATTGTCCGTCGTGTACATGGTCCACAGGAACCTGCCCACCGTGAGGTCGCCCGAAGCGCAGAACTGGCCCATGTCGTAGCCGACGTTGTACGCCGTCGCGTCCCAGCCGTCGAGCGTGCCGAAGTCGCCCCAGTAGGCGCCGATCTGATAGTACATCGAGCCGTCGCACGTTGCGCTGTAGGTGATGTAGTCGTTGTCAACCATCGGAATCGCGAAGTGGATCGCGAAGTGGCAGGTGCATGCGGCGACGGAGCTGATGTCCACAAGTGGTGTGAACAGACCGTTCATGAGGTTCGGAGGAATCAGGTCCGGAGCCGCGTCATTGCCGCACCACCAGCAACGCGGATCCGAAAACGCCGCGTCCGGGTTCTCGATCACGTGCCACCAGCTGCAGGGCGTCCAGGGCGACTCGGGCCAGCAGAGGCCACCGCTCTCGCAGTCGTCCAGGAAGAACGTGTAGCCCGTGTAGTAGTCGAAGAGCCGGATGTTGTCGACCATGAACGCGCCACCCGTCGAGCAGTAGAGACCGTCCTCGTCAGACCACGCACCGTCAGACACGAAACGGAGGCGCCCCACGAACGGATTGCCGTGGTTCCGGACGACGTATCCGTAGAGACCAAGGTCCAGCCACGGCCGCGTGCCGTCGTAGCCGTAATTCAGGTTCACGAAGACGTTGTTGCTCTCGGCCTGGACGTACGTGAAGTCGCAGCCGGTCTCCGAGTCGCAACGGAACGCGAAGGTCAGAACCGGGTAGGTGTAGCCGGTCCAGTCGACGGTCGGCGTGTAGAGCCTCTCGTCCCAGGAGTTCCCGTAGCCGCCGTCCGCGTCGTAGTCGAAGGAACCGCACCACCACGAATACGTGTCTTCGTAGGCCATGTACGTATCCAGGTGGAAGCGGCCACACTCGTTGGTCGTGAAGCTGAGGTGGAGCCACCCATCCACCGTGCCCTCGATGTCGTCAAACCAGAGGACCTCGTTCCCGCGGTCACAGCCCTCGAACTCGAGTCCAGGCTTCACCTCGGTTATCCTGGCCGACGCCACGGAGGCGCACAGCACCAGAATGGCGAATGTCGCGCTTAGTCTTCGCATAGCCAGCTCCCGTGCAGAGGCGCCGGAGGGGGCTTCTGTCAATCGCGGGTCGCGGCGCCCTTGGACCCGCGATCGTTCGGGGTGGTTCTGTCGCGCGCAGCGGGAGCCGCGCGTCCGTACACATCACCCTACCAGCTCTCTCGTC
>JAUVLG010000075.1 GCA_030595835.1 Candidatus Eiseniibacteriota bacterium
CTGCTACCACATCTGAGCGCACGTCTCAAGGCGGGACTCCGCGACCCCCGCTTCCCGCTGGCGCGCGGCCACGAACGCCGCGCAGGAATCTGCTTTGCCGCGCCGTGTCGGTCCCGTAGAATGAACTTCGGTCACGGGCCATGGGAGAATGAACGCGGGGACACGCGGCATGATAGGCAAGACCATCTCGCACTATAGGATTCTTGAGAAGATCGGCCAGGGCGGCATGGGTGTCGTCTACAAGGCCGAGGACCTGAGGCTCAGGCGCACCGTCGCGCTCAAGTTCCTCCCTCCTGAGCTCACTCTGAACCCGGACGCCAAGGCCAGGTTCATGCACGAGGCGCGCAGCGCCTCGGCCCTCGAGCATCCCTCCATCTGCAACATCCATGAGATCGGCGAGACCGAGGACGGTCAGCTGTTCATCTGCATGGCCTGCTACGACGGCGAGCCACTGAGCGCGCGAATCGCGTCGGGTTCGCTCGACGTGGATGAGGCGCTGGACATCGCGCTCCAGGTCGCGGAGGGCCTCGCCGAGGCCAGCTCACGCGGCATCGTGCACCGCGACATCAAGCCAGGCAACATTCTGCTGACGGACAGCGGACGCATCAAGATAGTCGACTTCGGGCTGGCAAAGCTCGCGGGGGCCACGCGCATCACGCGGACGGGAACGGTCATGGGGACGGCCGCCTACATGTCGCCCGAGCAGGTCCGCGGCGAGAACCTCGACCACAGGGCGGACATCTGGGCGCTCGGCGCCGTGCTCTACGAGATGATAACGGGCCGGCCGCCGTTCGGAGGCGACACCGAGCTCACGGTGATGTACTCGATCATGAACAGCGACCTCGTCGACGTGTCTCAGGAACGTCCCGACGTGCCCCCCGGGCTTGAGCGTGTTGTCAACCGGATGCTGGCGAAGGACCTGTCAGAGCGCTACACGGACGCGGCGGAGGTGGTCCGGGATCTCCGGCAGCTCACGGTGACCGACATGACCCGGACGTCCCTGTCGTCTCCCGCGACCGCGGTGGGCACCGGACCCCAGCCGTCCATCGCCGTCATGCCGTTCGTCGACATGAGCGCGGACAGGGACCAGGAGTACTTCTGTGACGGCATGGCGGAGGAGATAATGAACGCCCTGACGCATATTGAGGGGCTTCGCGTCGTTGCCAGGGCGTCGGCGTTTGCGTTCAAGGGCAGGAACGAAGACATACGCGAGATCGGCAGGAAGCTCAAGGTTGGAACCCTGCTGGAGGGAAGCGTTCGGAAGTCGGGCTCGCGCATGCGCGTGACGGCCGAGCTCGTCAACGTGCAGGACGGATTCCGCCTGTGGTCGGAGCGATACGACAGCGACGTCGAGGACGTCTTTGCCGTACAAGACGACATCTCGCTGGCGATCGTCGACAAGCTCCGGCTCCGCCTCGTATCGGATGACAAAGAGAAGCTCCTCAGACGGCACACCGAAGACCCCGAGGCACTGAATCTCTGTCTCAAAGGGCGCTTCTTCTGGAACAAACGGACCGAGGAGAATCTCAGACGAGCGATCGACCAGTACGAACGGGCGATCGCGCGCGACCCGGGGTATGCCCTCGCCTACTCCGGGCTCGCCGACTGCTACATCGTCCTCCCCGACTACAGCTCCGTCCCTCCGCGCACGGCCTGCCCTAAGGCCAAGGACGCCGTCATGCGTGCCCTGGAGCTGGACGATACGCTGGCGGAGGCGCACGCCTCTCTCGCGCTCGTGCGTACCACTTACGATTGGGACTGGGAAGGCGCCGAGCGCGAGTTCGAGCGCGCCATAAAGATCAACCCCTCCTACGCGACCGCGCACTACTGGTTCGCACTGCATCTGATGTGGATGGGTCGCATGGAAGAGGCGATGAAGAGGATCGAGACCGCCCGCGAGCTCGACCCGCTCTCGCTCGTCATCAACAGGAACCTCGCCCAGATCTGCATCTTCGCGCGGCGCTACGACGAAGCCATCGAGGTCCTGACGCGGACCATCGAGATGGACCCCGGATTCCCCGTGGCTCACGTTCTCCTCGGAGAGGTCTACTCCCACAAGGGCATGAAGAAGGAGGCGCTGGCCGAGTTCCGGAGAGAACTCGATTCCTCCGGGGGTTTCAGTCCCGGAGTCGATACAAGGATCGGCAGCGCCTACGTCAGACTTGGCATGCGTGATGAGGCCGAAGAGGTGTTGAGCCGTCTGGCGGTACATGCCCGGGAAGCGTTCGTCAAGCCCTCGGATCTCGCGGAGGTGCTCTTCTCTCTGGGCGAGAACGACCGTGCGTTCGAGTGTCTGGAGGAAGCGTTCCGGGAGCGCGACAAGGGCGTCCTGGGACTCAAGGTCTATCCGGTCTACGATGATGTTCGGTCAGATCCGCGATTCAGAGAGCTCCTCTCGAAGATGGGACTGGACGGCTGAAGACCGGCAACCTCCATACTTGGTCCGGGCGACGCTCCGGCCTCTCCGGTCCGGCGCGCGGCATCCCCACCAGCATGGCTTCACTGGACCACCGCTAGACTACTGCAGCAATCTTTGCCGAGCTTCCGCCACTCTTGTGGAGATTCCGCTTCCCTGGCATTTAGGAATCGCGTAGAATCATCTCCGTCCACATGACTGATTACCAATTCTGGCCCTGCGCGGTCCGGCGCAGGCGCGCCGCTTGCGAGCGGTGCGCCGTGCGTGGGAGCGTGCGGAGTTTGTGCGCGGGCGTGTCCGCTATGCAGAGAGCGTTCGGTAGAAGCCTGAATTCCCTCGGTGAGATCCTCAAGTTCGTCGATGTCTTCGTCGAGCGGGAGGGTCTGAGCGGCAAGCTCGCTTTCGCCACCAGGCTGGTCGTCGAGGAGCTGTTCGCGAACCTCGTCAGACACAACGAGGGTGGTGAGGATCGCGTCGAGATCAGCCTCGATGTGGACGCGGGTCTCCTGACTCTCAAACTGTGGGACTTCAGCGTCGAGCCCTTCGACATCGTCGACCGCGAGCCGGTGGACGTGGGCCGGCCGCTGGGTGAGCGCACGGCCGGCGGTCTCGGGCTGCACTTCGTGAAGAGCTTCTTCGATGACCTGACGTACGAGTGCTCCGATGGGGTGATGTGCGTCACGGCGACAAAGAGAATCGGGAGGTCGAATGTTTGACATCAAGCTCGCCGCCGACGGCCGCGTCCTGCTATCGGGGAGGCTCGACGCTTCTCATGTGAAGAGCGTCAGGACCGTTCTCAGCGCCATCACCCAGTCGTGCACTCTCGACTTCTCCGAACTCGAGTACATCTCGAGCCTGGGTCTCGGTGTGCTTCTGGAGGCTCAGAAGCGTCTGACCGAGGCGGGACACGGCTTGGTAATCACGAATCTGAGCGTACACATCGCCGACCTGTTTAAGCTCGCGGGGTTCGACCTGATCTTCGAGATCCGCTAGTTGAGCCCGCGCTCGGCTATCCGGCCCCCCGCTGCCCGGGGGGTCGGGTGGTCTCACTGCCGATTCCCACCAACATCCAAGGTATACGGACTGTAGTTATGATAGATGAGGCGCGTGTCATAGAGATGGCCAGAGAGGGTGACAGCAGCGCCTTCGAAACGATCCTCGAACGATACGAGAAGCCGGTCTTCAACGCAGCCTACAGGATAGTAGCCAACTATGAAGATGCAGCGGATGTTACTCAGACGGTCTTCCTCAAGGTCCACCAGAAGCTCGGGACCTACAAGCCCGAGCACAAGTTCTTCAGTTGGATCTACCGAATCGCTGTCAATGAGGCCATCAACCTCGCAAAGCGGCGCAGGTGGGAGCGCCCGCTCGAGGACGTTGTCGCTGCACGTCAAGGTGATTCTGTCGATCATCTTGCTCGCATCGCGCGCGATGAGTTGATCCAGGGAGCGCTTCGGGCGCTCAAGACGGATTACAGAGTTGTGGTGGTCCTGAAGTACTTCCTGGAGATGTCATACAAAGAGATAGGTGACATCGTGGGAATTCCTGAGAAGACAGTGAAGTCGCGGTTGTTCACGGGCAGAGAGCTCCTCAGGCAGGCGCTGGTGCAAAGGGGATACTCCAGGTGATCGGCGAGAGGCTCATAGAGCTGATGAACGCGGAGATCGACGGGGTCAACTCCCCGGAGGGATCCCGTGAGCTGCACGAGCACCTCGACGCCAATCCGGACGCGCGCCGCCACTATGAGCAGCTGAAGGACGTCGGTCGGGTTCTCGCTGAGGCGGACGAGGTCTCCCCTCCCGAGGCTCTCAGGAGAGCGATCATGAGGGCCGTCGCCGCGGGCGGGAATTCTGATGTGAAGGTGGGGTTCCTGGAGCGGATGAAAGAGGTGCTCAGCCCGGCGCCCAGGATGAGGCCGGCCTATGCCTTCGCGGGCGGCATAGCCGTGGGGCTTTGTCTCTTCGCTCTGATCTTGGTTACCCTCCCCCAGATGGTGCCGGGCGACGCCGCGAATCTCGTTGGGACCATCGGGGGCCGCGAGCGCTGTTTCGTGGCGGCCGATCCCGTGTCGTTCGATGTGCCCGGGGCCTCGGGACGCGCCGGCGTCCGCTACTGGGCGGAGACCGTGACGCTCGAACTGAGTCTGTCGTCCGAATCCGAGGTCGTCGTTGTCTTCTCCTACGATGAGGACGTCGACTTCGACGGTCTGAGGGCGCTCCAGGGCGGAGACTACGCCGTCAGAGTGATGGGCCACCGCGCCGAGCTGACCCACACGGGCACGCGCGACTACGATCTCCTCTTCACTGACCACGCGGAATCCCACCTGCCGCTGCGGATGAGCGTGCTCGCGGCAGGACGATCGGTATTCGAGAGTTCTGTTCCACCGGAGCGAGAATAGAGCAGGTCTGTTTTGAGTGAAGCATCATCCCGCTGCCGGTACAAACAAGGGTGTAAGTGGTAGGACCAGAAGAGGAGAAAGGGGGTCTGGTCATGGGTAAGACGAAGGCAATCCTGGCCGGTGTTGTTGTTGTAGCTGTTGCCGCCGTTGTTTACTTCGGTTTCTTCTTCCCGCCCACGCCTGAGGATGATGTCGTCGGTACGATCGGCGCCGTCCAGAAGTACAGAGCGGAGCAGATGAGCGACGACGATGTTGTTCTCGCCGGCGAGGGGTCTCTGTCCGAGAGCGCCGTCAGCGAGCTCGCCGGACTGCTCGATGCTGCTTCGGCCGACGAGAAGGCGGCCATGTTCGGAGCGATGAGCTACGAAGAGAAGATGTCCTGCTTCAACGCTCTCCCGGCAGAGACGCAGAAGAGCCTGATTGAGAGGAGTCCTGTGTTCACTCAGCCGTACGGACTCGTCTTCTTCGAGAAGATGTCGGTCGACGACAAGGCATCGCTTTTCAAGCAGATGTCGCTCGAGGCCAGGCTCGACGTACTCGAGAAGAGCCCGGTGTGGAGCACGCCTTACGGTATGGAGTTCTTCGAGCGGATGCCCGAGGAAGAGAAAATCGCGATGTTCGACCGCATGCAGATCGAGCCGAAGCTGGCGCAGCTCCGTAAGAGCCCGGTGTGGAGCACGCCATACGGTATCGAGTTCTTCGAGCGGATGCCCGTCGAGGTGAAGGCGATGGGCTACGACCTCATCCCGATCGAGGACAAGGTGACGGTTCTCCAGAAGAGCCCCGTGTTCAGCACGCCCTACGGCATAGAGTTCTTCGAGAAGATGAGCGTCGAGGACAAGGCGATGGCGCTCGAGCGGAGTCCGGTGTGGTCTCAGCCGTACGGCATCGAGTACTTCGGTCGGATGCAGATCGAGCCGAAGCTTGCGGAGCTGCGCAAGAGCCCCGTCTTCTCGCAGCCGTACGCTCTTGAGTACTTCGGGAAGGCTGCGAAGAAGAAGGTCGCCAAGAAACTGGGGAAGAGCCCGGTGAGCGAGCAGCCCGAGATGCTCGCGTTCTTCGAGCGGATGACCACCGCCGACAGGCTGAAGTCCCTGGAGAGTCTGCCCGAGGTGGAGCTGTCGCAGATTCTCGAGCGCAGCGCGGTCTGGTCTCAGCCGTACGACATGATGAGCTTCCGGCGTGCGCCGCTTGAGGACAAGGTAGCGGTGCTGGATGCGATGTCGCTGGAGGACCACGTGACCGTGCTCGAGCGGAGTCCCGTCTTCTCGCAGCCGTACGCACTCGGCTTCTTCGAGCGCATGCAGGTGGTCGAGAAGGCCTCGTACTTCGGGAAGATGTCGAACGAGAGTCGCATCTTCTTCCTGGAACAGTGCTCCACCGACTGCTTGACCGGCATTCTCGAACGCAGCCCGGTCTGGTCTCAGCCGTATGACATAATGAGCTTCCAGCGCGCGCCGCTTGAGGACAAAGTGGCCGTGCTCGATGCGATGTCGCTCGAAGACCAGGCGACGTTGCTCGAGCGGAGTCCGGTGTGGAGTCAGCCCTACGGCATCGAGTACTTCGGTCGGATGCAGATCGAGCCGAAGCTGGCTCAGCTGCGCAAGAGCCCGGTCTTCTCACAGCCGTACGCTCTCGAGTTCTTCGGCGCGACCGCAAAGAAAGAGGTCGCCGACAAGATCAAGTTCGAGAAGAGCCCGGTGAGCGAGCAGCCCGAGATGCTCGCGTTCTTCGAGCGGATGACCACTGCCGACAGGCTGAAGTCCCTGGAGGGCATGCCCGAGGCGGAGCTGTCACAGATTCTCGAGCGCAGCGCGGTCTGGTCTCAGCCGTACGACATGATGAGCTTCCGGCGTGCGCCGCTTGAGGACAAGGTAGCGGTGCTGGATGCGATGTCGCTGGAGGACTACGCGTCCGTGCTCGAGCGGAGTCCCGTCTTCTCGCAGCCGTACGCTCTCAGCTTCTTCGAGCGCATGGACGTGAGCGAGAAGGCCTCGTACTTCGATCGTATGAGCATCGAGATGCGCGTGACGTTCATCGAACGGAGTCCCGTCTTCGAGCAGCCGTACGGTCTCACCTTCTTCGAGCGCATGCCCGAGGAAGAAAAGGTCGCGATGTTCGACCGGATGCAGATCGAGCCGAAGCTGGCACAGCTCCGCAAGAGTCCCGTCTGGTCGCAGCCCTACGGCATGAGCTTCTTCGAGAGGCTGCCGGTCGAGATGAAGGCGATTGGCTACGACCTCATTCCGATCGAGGACAAGGTAGTGGCTCTCCAGCGGAGCCCCGTCTTTGCGCAGCCTTACGGTCTCGGCTTTTTCGAGCGCATGCCCGAGGAAGAGAAGATCGCGGTGTTCGACCGCATGCAGATCGAGCCGAAGCTGGCGCAGTTCCGCAAGAGCCCTGTGTGGAGCCAGCCCTACGGCATGACCTTCTTCGAACGCCTCCCCATGGAGGAGAAGGCCGACGCGTTCGACGCGGTGCCGGTTGAGGGGAAGGCCGCCGCGTTTGGCAGGCTCTCGATCGAGAACAAGCTGGCGCAGCTCCGCAGGAGCCCGATCTGGGCTCAGCCGGAAGGTCCGGACTTCTTCGAGCATGTTGCGTCAACCGACAAGGCAGTCATGTTCGGCAGGATGGCGATCGAGGATCAGGCGGTGCTCTACGAGCGGATGCGCACCGAGCAGGTACACACGCTGGACTGATCTGAGTGACATTGATCCCTGCGTGTCTCAGGTCGGTCACAGATCAACGGACGCGATTGCGCAGTGGACCCGACAGAGACACAGGGACGGCGAGGGAGATGCTGGAGCTAAGGCATCTCCCTTCGCCTGCTTTCTCGGGCGACGTTGCCCTGACGGCTGCGCATCGCAGCAGCATTGCTCCGACGCGCGGCCCACACGCGGGAGCCGGATATGAAGAGCAATGCCGCCCTGACGCTGCTGGTTCTCACGCTCGCGGGGGCGCTGACGCTGTCGCCGCTCCCGCTTCTTGCACACACGCAGGAGGAAGAGGAACTGCACTACCGCGTGATCGTCACTGAGGACCTGAGGCTCCTCTACTACGATGATGCGCACACCTTCATCACACCCCACGTCGCCCGCTGTTTCGAGAACGCCTTCAAGTTCCACAAGAAGCTCTTCGGCTACGAGCCGAGCGAGGCGGTGACCGTGAGTCTTCAGGATCTGGACGACCACGGCTACGCGGGAACCACGGCCATTCCCTACAACTTCATCACCCTGGGGATAGAGCCGTTCGAGTACGTCTACGACACGTGTCCGACGAACGAGCGCATCAACTGGGTGATGAACCACGAACTCGTCCACGTGGTGTGTTGCGATCAGGCCGCCGGCGCGGACAGTTTCTTCCGGACCGCCTTCTTCGGCAAGGTCGTGCCGTCCGACGAAGACCCGCTCTCGGTGTTCTACAGCTTCCTCACGAATCCGCGGTACTACTCCCCCAGGTGGTATCACGAGGGCATCGCCACGTTTCTCGAGACCTGGATGGCAGGGGGCATTGGGCGTGCGCAGGCGGGGTACGACGAGATGGCGTTCAGGACGATGGTCAGGGACGGCAGCTACTTCTACGACATCGTTGGTCTGGAGTCGGAGGGGACGACCATCGATTTCCAGGTCGGCCAGAACTCGTACCTGTACGGCACCCGCTTCGTCAACTATCTCGCCTACCACTACGGTCCGGAGAAGGTCCTGGACTGGTTCACGCGCGTCGACGGCACGCACCGCTACTTCTCCACGCAGTTCAAACAGACTTACGGTGTGTCGCTCGATGACGAGTGGTCGAACTGGATAGAATGGGAGCAAGGCTGGCAGCAGGCGAACCTCGATTCCATCAGACGATTTCCTACGACTCCCTATCGCGCCCTTTCGGACAGAGCGCTTGGGTCGGTCTCCCGGGCATTCTTCGATCCCGAGCGCGGCCGTCTCTATGCGGCGGTCCGCTACCCGGGCGAGTTCGCGCAGGTTGCGTCCATCGACGTTCAGACCGGAGAGACTGAGAGAATATGTGAGATATCCACGCCGGCGATGTACTACGTGTCGTGGCTGGCGTACGACTCGTCGAGCGGCACCGTGTTCTACACAACCGACAACGGGCGGCGGTGGCGCGACCTGCACGCCGTGGACATCGACACGGGTGAGTCCCGGCTTCTGTCGAAGAACTGCCGGACGGGAGATCTGGCGTTCAATCGGTCCGACGGGTCCATCTGGGGGATCCAGCACCACGAGGGCAAGTCGCGACTGGTGCGCTTCCCCGCGCCGTACGACAGGTGGCAGGAGATACTGGTCTTCAAGTACGGGAAGGATCTCTACGACATCGACATTTCCCCCGACGGGAAGCACCTGACGGCGTCACTCGTGGAGGTGAACGGCAGGCAGCGCCTTATCCGGATGGACATGGACGCGCTCCTCTCGTGGGATCCTTCCTACGACGTGCTGTGGGAGTTCGTCGACAACGCTCCTTCGAACTTCGTTTACTCACCGGACGGGAGCCGGCTCTACGGAACCTCGTATTACACCGGCACATCCAACGTCTTTCGGTACGATTTCGCGACGCAGAAGATGGACGCCATAAGCAATTGTGAGACCGGGTTCTTCCGGCCGGTGCCCGCGTCCGAGGACTCGCTGATCGTTTTCAGGTACACCGGCGACGGCTTCGTGCCCGTCATGATCCCGGATGTAGTGCTTGAGGACGTCAGTGCCATTCACTACCTCGGCAAGGCAGTCGCGGACGAGCAGCCTCTGGTCCGCGACTGGATGCTCGGTTCGCCGCGAGATGTCAATCTCGATTCTCTGACCATCTACGCCGGCAAGTACAAGGGCCTGCGGAGTATCCGGCTCGCCTCGGCCTATCCCATTGTCGAGGGCTACAAGGACTACACCGCCTATGGTGTAAGGTTCAATTTCACCGACCCGGCGTGGCTGCATGCGCTGAACGTCGCGTACTCGTACACGCCCGATGAGAATCTCGCCGCGGACGAACGTTCTCACTACCGCGTCAAGTACAGACACGGACGCTGGACCTTCAACGCGGCGCAGAACCGTGCCGATTTCTACGACCTTTTCGGACCGACGAAATCGAGCCGCAAGGGATACTCGGTAGGTGTGTCGTTCAGACACCGCTTGCTTGATGAGGCGCCCAGGGCCCTGAACGTCGCTGCCTCGGTAGCGAAGTACGGGAATCTCAAGAAGCTCCCCGACGCGCAGAACATCGATACG
>JAUVLG010000191.1 GCA_030595835.1 Candidatus Eiseniibacteriota bacterium
TCCCATATCAGGTTCCCTAACATCAGATTCACCTGTTCTAGCTGTGTGACGCGACAGTCTTCAGTCTACGCTCAGTGTCCCAGATACGGCAAGCGTCGTCCTTGCAGCCGGCTGCTGGGCGGGATACGATGGCCCAGGAGAGGCCGCGTCTGGCTGGTCTCTGAGGAGCGCTTGCGCTACCTCGCGCACAGACTCCCGGACCGGCTTCTCCATTTTCTGGATCCTCTCTTCAGCGAACACTCTGTAGTCTACCCCGTCTCTCAGGACCGCGTAGACCCGGCGCAGCAGCTTCGTGCCCACGGCGCAGATCGCTGCCTTGTGATGCAGACCTCGCCGGGTAAGACGAAGGTAGAACGCCTGCATCTCCGGATCGTAGTGACGCACCAGCTCAGCGGCTACGTACAGCCAGCAGCGAAGCATAGGATCTCCCTGCTTCGTCAGCTGCTGGTTCGCCTTCTCCCGCCCCGATGACGCCTTCTTGCGGGGCACCAGACCGCTCGATGCAACAAGCTGATCGGCGCCACGCCAACGGCCGACATCACCGATCGCTGAGGTGAGGGCTGCACCCAAGAACCCGCCCAGACCCGGCACGCTCTCGAGTCGGTGCACGGGATCAACCTCGCTGTACAGTTCCTCGATCCGCTCCAGGAGCACCTGCCGACGCTGCTCGATCGCCTCGAGACCGTCGAGTTCGTTCTGGACCTCGAGCATGAGATCGTCGTACCGGTACCGAAGCTCCGGCGCGTTCTCGATTACTCCCCACAGCTTCGCGAGCGTCGGCTCAGAGAACTTGCCCCACGCACGCCGACGAAGCACCTCGCCCAACCGCTTGCGACCCAGCCGCCGCGCTCGCGCGGGATCCAGATAGCGCCGGTAGAACAGCCGTGCGCTCGCACAGTAGCGGTTCTTCCACACCTTCCCGATCCCAGGAAGCACGAGCTCCAGCAGCGCCGACACACGCCGCTTGTGGTTCCTGCTTTCCTGACTCAGCTTCCACGCCAGGCGGCAAAGACGCCGAAGGCTCTCCTGCTCGGGCGTACCGACCCACGCACGACGGAGGTTGTGATCGCTCACGCCCACACGAGCCGTCGCGAGCGCGTCGATCGCATCCGTCTTTGTGTGGCGGCGGTAGAACTTCCGAAGATCCGAGCACTTCACCGGACTGAGGAGGCACACCTCTTCTCCTGCAGCGTCCAACGGATGCACGACCTCCTGCCAGAAGTTCCCCGCAGCCTCCACCAGGTAGACCGCACGTCCGCCCGAAGGAACCAACTCGCCAATCTCGTCATGCAGCTGCAGTCGGCCACTCGCCCCTCGAGGGATCTTGAACCTCCCAATCTGGTCTCCTCGCTCGTCACACACCGCCACCTCGTGCTCCCGGCTCCCAAGATCGAGCCCCACATACCATGTTCCCTCCGTGCTCATATTGCACCTCCGCACAAGAGACCATCATGCCGGGCCCGAGGCGATCCACCCGGATTCTACCCGACCCCTGTCTACAGGTACCCCACACTAGTCATTCATCCGAGGTCCGATCTTCCGGCCTCCATTCCCTCAATCGGGGTCTTGTCGGGCAGGCCGAGCCATCCACCTGACTTCCGGGGTCGCAACAACGCCCCTACTTCATTACCGAGGCCTCGAGCCTGCCCAACATCTACACCTGCAGAGCACATCACTGCAACAAACACTCACACACAAGAAGGCGGACAGAGCCTGGTCCCGATACGGGACCAGCCCTGTCCGCCTCTTTCAAACCTCGATTGTGATGATACTACTTCAGCATCACCATTTTCCTCTGCACGCTGAACCCTGGCGCCTCGAGCTTGTAGAAGTAGACGCCGGATCCGAGCTGTCGACCGGCCTCATCGAGGCCACGCCACGTCACCGTGTAGGTGCCTGCCGCAACGTCGGCGTTCACGAGGGTTTTCACTCTGCGCCCGGAAAGATCGTAGATCGAGAGGACCACGCGTCCGCCCGGCGCCGGGATCGCATACCTGATCGCGGTAGTCGGGTTGAACGGGTTCGGGAAGTTGTAGCTCGCGAGCGTTCTCTCCGGCACTCCGTCATCCGGCACTGAATTCGGGCATTCTGTATAGGCGTTCTCGTGCGCGGCATCCGTCCATGGGATGTAGTCGACAGGACCGTAGAACCAGCCCTCCTCCACGCACACGTCGCCCCAGTAGTTGTAGTCGGCATCCACGGTCGCGGCACTCAGATTGAACACGTGGAAGTACGCGTTGTTCTCGAAGTCGTT
>JAUVLG010000111.1 GCA_030595835.1 Candidatus Eiseniibacteriota bacterium
CCGATGCAGATCACAAGCGGAGAGGAGTGGGAGGGCGAGCCCGCGATGTCGCCGGACGGAACGCGCGTGGCCTATGTGTCCGACGAATCCGGCAATGACGACGTGTACGTTGCTGATGTGCTCGGAGGACGCGTCCTGCAGCTGACCACCGACCCCGGCATGGACTTCGCGCCGACGTGGTTCCCCGACGGCTCGGCGGTCGCCTTCGTGTCCGACCGCTCCGGGACGCGAAGCGTGTGGAAGGTAGGACAGTTCGGGGGAGGCGCGACGATGCTCCTTGAGGATGCGGAGTATCCGGCTGTCTCACCCGATGGAACGCGGATTGCGTTCTCGAGGTCCGACTGCTCCGGTGGACTGCGCGTCTGGGTGGCTCCGCTCGACGACCCCTCGCACGCGATGATGCTCACGATGAGCGAGCATGGCTTGTGGGACCATGGCGGTGTGGCGTGGTCACCCGATGGCAGAACTCTCAGCTACTCAGCGCATGCCAGCCTGTGGACGGTTTCCGCAGAGGGGAGCGCTCCGCGTCGGTTGACGAGGAACCGGGAGGGTGGTTCAGGGTCGGCGTGGTCGAGCGACGGCCGGTACATCTATTTCGATTCCTGGCGCGACGGCAGTCTTGCCCTGTGGCGTGTGCCGAGCAGGGGCGGGAAGCCCCAGCGCTTGACTCAGGGAACCGGCTGGGAGTCGGAGCCCAGCGTGTCTGTGGACGGGTCCAGACTTGCCTACTCGACCGGCAATCCAGGCTCGGGTGTCGTCCTCGTCGATCTGGACACGGGGCAGCAGACCGCCATAGGTCGGATGAGAAGCATCCTCCTTGTGTCTCTATCTCCCGACGGTGGTCGGATGGTGTTCATGTCCCAGCGGTGGGACAGGCGCGGCGAGCTGGCGGAGCAGCTGCTGGACGGCGGGGTTCCCTCTGGCCCTCCCCGGCGACTGACTGATCAGGAGGGCAACGCATCTCATCCCTTCTACTCGCCGGACGGGCGGTGGATTGCGTACTACCTGGTAAACGAGGAAAGGCGGGATATCTGGATTGTCCCCACGGGCGGAGGGCAACCGTTCCAGTTCACCGACGATCCTGGGCAGGACGTCCACCCCGCCTGGTCACCCGACGGCAGCATGCTCGCCTTCATATCGGAAAGGGCCGGGACACGTGACGTGTGGGCCGCGCCCGTGCGCGAAGGCAAGCCCGCGGGCGAGCCCCGAAGATTGACCGACGGCAGCACTTCCGCCATCTCTCCCGTGTGGTCTCCCGACGGCTCGGAGATTGCCTTCGTGGGTTCAGCAGACAACCTCAATGAGGTCTGGCTCGTTCCGTCGGATGGCGGAGCGCCCGCCAGGCAGTTGACGGACGGAGTGAACGCCGCGCGCATCCGATGGGACGCCGCCACCGGGATGATCCTAGCGTCAGCGACCTGTGGGGAGGAGCGCAGGTCACTCTGGGCGGTTTCTCCGGAAACCGGTAAGGCCGAGCTCTTCGAGCCTGCGGTCCTGTTCGGAACGGAGAGAGCCTATGGGTTGTTCGATCTATCTCAGGAGGGTCGACTGCTCGTGTTTTCGCAGGAGAATTTGACCGGCGACGTATGGGTGTCTGAAGGTCCACCAGGCACGTACTGAGTCCATAGCACGGCGCAGGACCTGCGAGCCGTCTGTGCCTACCTGTGCAGCGCCTTGAGCATGGACCATGAGGTGCTCTCGACCGGAGTGACGGTCGTGTAGCCCGTAAGCTCGCACGCGTACGGCTCGCCGCACGGAACTCCCGCGAAGTCCACGGGGCCCACCCACAACCACCATGTGCCGGCCGGGAGTACTTCGACGAGCTCAGCCACGTGACACGGCTGGACGTCGATGTAGCTGTAGAACCCAGAGCCCCCTTCGCATCCCTCGCGTCCGTCCACGAACCCGATCCTCAGGCTGAACTGAGCGATGCCTAGGAACGTGATCTCGCTCTCGCTCGCGAGGTCGATCTGGTACCAGTCAGTGTCCCTCCAGTCGGTTCCTGATTGGTGGTAGGTGCCGCTCGTGCCGCAGATGTCGATGACACCCTCGCTCGGCTCCAGGTAGTCGAAGACCGGCGGGTCGGAGTTGCAGCCCCCGTTGTGCACGTCGTTCTCGGGGTCGATGCAGAAGGGCTCGGTCTCGATGAAGGCGCCCCCCGGGCATGGGGCACAGTGCATGAAGTTCTGGACGTACATTTCGTAGACGCCGCAGTCGCTCCCGTATCCATCGACAACGATGTAGTACGTGTTGCCCGCGTAGAACTCCACCATGAGCCAGGAACGGTAGCCGTTCGGGCCGCAGCCCGGGAAGTCGTCGTTGCAGGCGATGGGGTCTCCGTGGACGTACTCGTTCTCGTAGACGAAGACCTTGGTGTCGTATTGCGAGACGCACAGGTCGATGATGACAGGGCTGGTGTACTCGCAGTCGTAGCGGTAAACGACGTCCGGGGAGGCCGAGCCCGTGTACGGGCAGACCTCGTCGTAGTCGTGCGCGAAGGGACAAGTGTCTCCCGAGCCTGTGAAGGGGAGGTCGTCGATCACGAACGGGTCCTCTATTGTGTCACCCTCAATGCGTCCTTCGTAGGTTGGCACGCCGGTCGGCTGGTAGTCCTTCACGACAGCCGGAGTTCGGTTTCCGGTTCCGGCCGCCAGCACGGTCGACGCGAGCAGGAGGAGCAGAGCAGCCGCGCACATGGTGCATTTCGTTCTCACGGTAATGTTCCTTCGCTACCTCGCGGCAGGTCCACCGTAGATACCCATGTCGGATGGTCCGCCGTCGGGGTCCGTGAAGATCGGGTTGCCCGCGTCCAGGCAGGGCGACTCCGGGGAGAGGTGGAAATCCAGGCTGTCGACGAAGGAGGGGTTGAGCGAGATGTTGCCGCCGGCGCCTGTCAGTTCGTCCATATTGCGATAGTCGCCCGCTACGTTGTCCCACACATCATTGTAGCTGATCTCGACCTTCTCCGACAGACCGTTCATCCATATACCGACCTGAGGGCAGACCCACTCGTCGCGCCATCCGTTCGAAACGACGATATTGTTCGTGAAGACACCGGTAGCCTCGTCGCTCCAGAGCGCGAATCCGCAGTTCCCGTTCCGAGCCACGACGTTGTTCGCGGCCTCCATGTGCGACGTCCCCGTGGCGACAATACCCCAGCCCAGGTTGTCAAAGACCGCGTTGTTTCTCACGACCACCCTCGAGCTGCCGAAGGAGCCGATGCCCTTCCAGTAGCCCGACACGCGGTTGCGCAGGACCGTAGCGGTCGCGTCCCACGTGATCCCCACGCCCGCGCCGCGGCCCTCTGAGATATCGTTGTCCGCGATGAACGCGGTCGCTCCCCTGTAGAGCGCGATACCGTCCCAGCCGTTGTTGCGGATCGTGTTCCCGATGATGAAGAGCTCCGCTCCCTCGCGTCCCATCACGCCGCCTATGCCGACCACCACGTCGTCAGCGCGGTCGGTGTTGTCGGCGATTTCCAGTTCGGTCAGCGTCACCGTGCTCCGGCGCGCCACCACGCCCGCGTCTGTCGCTGCGCCGTCGGCGTCGCGCTTTCCGCCGGTGATCGTGAGCCCGGTCACCGTCGAGCCGCGGCTGTCCTCGAAGTAGACGCCATATCCTGCGTTCGTCTCGAGAATCGTCTCGCCCGCGCCGCTGCCGATGATGTGCAGGGCGATGTCTCTGATCACGAAGCCGACCGTCACCTCCACGTCGGTTCGGTGCTGCTCGCAGTTCCCGCAGAGGTTCTCCACGAAGACCCCCGGTTCCGCGGCGTAGGTCCCCGGCGCAAGCCGGAGGACGTCGCCGTCGCCAGCGTGGTCTATGGCAAACTGGAGATTGCGGTAGGGGTCATCGAGCGAGCCCGTACCGAACGCGCCGTCGTTCAGGTCGTCCACGAAGACCGTCTCCGCGAGCGAGACTGTCGCCGTCAGAAGCGCAAGGACTGGGGCCAGGATCCATGCGGCGCTCTTCATTGCGGACCTCCTGTATTTCGCGACGAATCACGACCTGCTGAGAGATCTTCTGAGGAGTTCTTCGCGCCCCATCCACGAGTCAAGTCCGGACGGAGAGTCCGGGTAGGCCTCGTAGTGGCGGCGGATGGACGCCATCGCCTTGCCGGTGCTTATGATTCTGACTGTCAGGCGGGGCCTGAGAGTGAACGCGGCGAGGCGCCGGAGCGCCTCACTGACGCCGGGCAGGAAGCTGCCCCTCTGGATTGCGTGGATGAGCTTCTCGGACTGAGCGATCTGAGTGAAGAGGAACACCAGGTCTCTGTTCGACAGTGAGTAGATGAGGTTTTTCAGTAGATCGTGCGTGGCGTAGGCCGCGCCGATCGTCGTCATGAACTGCGCCCCGTATTCCCAGAGCGCCTCCGCGGATGTACCACCGTTTGAGATCGCGCGCACGGCCTGTTCGCCCGCGTTGACTCCGGCCAGTATCGCCGGGACGATCCCGCCGCCGTGTATCGGACTCGTCTGGCATCCGGCGTCACCGACGGCCATGAATCCGTCTCCGACCAGGCTCGCCAGAGCTCTTCTCACGGGGACCATCCCGGCTCCAGCGGAGATTCGCTCGGCGCCCCTGAGCTCGGGCCTGCCCGCGACGAAGACACCGTAGGCTTCCCTGAGAGAGCCCGTGACATCGGCCAGAGTGCTGCCTATCCCGACGTTGGCAAGCCTGCCTCCCATCGGGAACACCCACGCGTATCCCTGTTCCGCACCCGAGGGTGCCAGGACCACGAATCCACCGGTGCGTTCATCGATGGGGTCGGGGAGAGAGACTATCTCCCGGTAGGCGACGGCCACTTCCGTTCTGGCAACCGGGTCGTCGTGTGTCGTGCCACCGTTCCTCGCGAGTACCGAACGGAACCCGGAGGCATCGATGACGATCCTCGCGGTGAGGTCGCTCTCACCACCGTCGTCGAAGCGAAGGCGTATGCGAGTGGCCTCCCGGTCGCTCCAGCCGATGCACGAGCAGGAGTCCGCGAGATCCGCTCCCGCGGACACGGCGTCGGCCAGGAGCCGCTGGCCGAAGATCAGGCGATTGAGGACGACGCCCGGCGCCGGCAACCTCACGCCCGTCTTCATATCGCGCATGTACATCGTGCCGCTCTCAAGGCGCGCCGCCACCTCGGCTCCTCCGGGAGGCGTTACCTGGTGGGCGACCGGAGCCAGCCCTTCGACGCCGATGGTGTTCCCGCACACCTTCCGCCCGACATCGGCGGCCTTCTCGCGCTCGATGATGAGTACACGAAGTCCCGCGCGGGCCGCGGGCAACGCCGCGCTGCAACCGGCCGGTCCGGCCCCGATGACGGCTATGTCGACACTTTCTGGTGCTCTTCGCATCATATGAGTTAGAGCCTAACAGCGACGCCCCGGAGGGTCAACCGGGCGAGATTCGCATGTCTAAGCAATCAGACTATGTCCTCAGCAACTGCAATGAGAAAATGTCCTCTCCAAGGAGGGGGCACACATGAAGGGGACCATCGTTTTGAGCCACAGAGAGACGCATAGAGCCAAGGTGTTGGAACGGGTTACTGTCGGGGTTCTCACCCTCAGGCAGGCCTCCGTGTTGCTCGGCGTCAGCTATCGCCAGGCGAGGCGCCTCAAGAAGCGCTACGCCGCGGGTGGAGCTGCCGCACTTGCTCACCGGAACAGAGGCCGGCCCGTAGAACATGCGCTCCCCGAGGGAGACGCCGAGCGGGTCGTCGCTCTCCACGAGCTGACATACGGCGACTTCAACGACACCCACTTCACCGAGATGCTCGAGGAGCGGGAGAACATCCACCTCAGCCGGGAGACCGTCAGACGGATCCTCAGAGCGGCCGGCAAACCACCAAAGCGCAGGCGCCGGCCTCCCAAGCACCACTCCAGGCGCGAACGCAGACCCAGGGTGGGCATCATGATGCAGTGGGATGGAAGCCCGCACAGATGGTTCGGACCAGAGCACCCGCCGTGCTGTCTCATGAGCGCCATCGACGATGCCGACGGCAGGCTCCTCGGAGCGGTCTTCGTTCCTCATGAGTCGTGCGTCGGGTATCTCCGCCTCCTTGATATGGTAATCAGAAGACACGGTAAGCCTCTCTCCGTCTACCAGGACCGCCATACCATCCACAAACGAGCCGACAACTACTGGAGCCTCGAGGAGGAGATCGCAGGCGTTCGCTTCCCCACTCACCTCGGAAGGGTCCTCAAAGACCTCAGCATCAGACCCATCACGGCCTACTCACCACAGGCCAAGGGAAGGGTCGAGCGTGGCTTCGGTGTCCTCCAGGACCGACTCATCGCTGAGCTCGGACTCCACGGCATCACCGACATCGACCACGCCAATAGGTGGCTCGAAGAGGTCTTCATCGACCGCTACAACAGACGCTTCGCCAAGGAACCCGCACAGAAAGACTCTGACTTCCAGACGGTCTCAAAGAAGGAGCGATACCTCAAGATCGCCTTCGCCTATGAGGCCACCGTCGCCAATGACAACTGCGTCCGACTCGGAGGTCTCATCATCGACATACCGCCCGGAAAGGGCCGACGCAG
>JAUVLG010000108.1 GCA_030595835.1 Candidatus Eiseniibacteriota bacterium
GCAGAGCGCAGCGCCATCCCGGCCATCACGACCGATGGGGCGCGACCGCTGTGGGCGCGCCCCATCGTATGAGATTCTCTTGTTCTGTTCCCTGACTCCGGGACATCGCGGACGGGAGCGGCCGACGGTCGCTCTACTGCGCAGCGCTCTCTTCTTCGCGATCGGAACTACAGATGCCGTGCAGAATGAACTCCGTAAGTTCTCCGTTCATGTCTGTAAGCGAGTAGGAGCACTCGTGCGCGACCCAATCGAGAACGGTGCTCTGAAACGCCCCGAACAGCATGCTCGCGGCCGCGTGCACATTGACGTCGCGGCAGAGGCCCTGGCGTGCACACTCGGTGAGTACGTCCTCAATGATGTCCTTGTAGGCACGGCTGCTGCGCTTCACGACGGTCGTGATCATCTTCGTGCTCTGCCTGAGCTGCGACAGGAAGATCCTGGCGCTGTCCGGATTGTCCTCCATGAGTTCCAGCCCGAGGGTCAGGAGACGCATCAGCTTATCCTGGGGCATCTTCTCCCTCTCCACTCCCTCGCGCAGTCGATCCATGTGCCTGCCGAGGAACTCCTCGAACACCGCCACGAGGAGTTCTTCCTTGCTCCGGAAGTAGATATAGATGGTGCCCGCTGCGACACCGGCGGACTCGGCAATCTTCGCTGTCGTCGTGTCGTGGTAGTCCCTCTCACCGAAGAGCTTCGCGGCTGCTGCGATGATCCGTTCTCTCTTGTTCCCAACTCTCTTCCTGGCCATGACTGAACCTCGCTTCACGCTGGTGCCAAACGCTTGCAGCTAGGTGAGCCGCAGCTCAGCTTGCGACCGCCGCCCGCCTGCACGTGACTTCACTGCCAATGGACCGTTCCAATATTAGTCAACAACCGACAGCTACGCAAGGAGTTTTGAGTGCGCTTCGGTAAAGAGAGCGGCGGGAGTGGGACAGAACTCCGCGCGTGTGGCAAGAACGAGCGGGCAGGCCCGTGTGTCGGCACATCGCTGCCGTGCAAGTGGAGGTTCCGCGAGATCGTGTCGGCCGCGCTGGGGCGAGCATCAGCAACAGGGGGCATTCGCCGTCACCGGTGACTGCCCCCTCATTTAGAACGGGGCGGGCCAACACGGCGGACGCAACGCGGCGAGCCAAAGGAAGGAATCGCCGTCCAGGCTAGCGCGTCCGGCCGGTCAGACGACCGCCCCGAATGTCGTGCTCGTTCGCCCCCCGCCCACTTGATGCAATCCACGTTCCAGTGGGACGTTTTCCGGGAATTTCGCGGACTGGGACGTTCTCTGCACCGGTAGTCAGACAGGCGGAGGTGACTCGTGAGGACTTCTCTGCTGCAACATGCAACCAAGAGGAAAGAGGAGGGCCGGCCCAGTGGGTCGACCCTCCTCAATTCTCCATGAACCGCGGCCGCAGGCGCGCTCCCCCGTCGACCGGGCATCTTCGTGCCGGCTACCTCAGCATGATCAGCTTGCCGCGTCGTACGTCGTCACCGGCAATGAGTTTGATGAGGTAGAGACCGCTTCCCACTTTCCTCCCCTGCTCGTCGGAACCGTCCCACCCGATCTCGACCGTCCCCGGACCTGCCTGACCGTCCACGAGTGTCGTGACCAGGCGGCCGTCGACACTGTATATGGCGAGTGTGACGTCGGTCGTGTGCGGCAGCTCCAAGGCCAGTGTTGTCTCAGCGCCAAACGGGTTCGGATGTGCGGGACGAAGCGCCACGCGCGACACTCCCTCCGCGCCCGTGGAGTCGACGATGAAGCTCCCGGTGTCCATGAGGGGACCGCGCTCCGTGCCGTCGTCCGCGTATGCACGCCAGTAGTAGGTGCCGTTCGCAAGTGCCGTGTCGACGACCCACGACGTGGTGCTCGCTCCCTCCGTAACTCCGGACGTGGACGCTTCGACCGATGTACAGAGCTCGTCGGTATAGACCGTGAAGCCGTACGTCAGTACGTCACTCGGATCCGGGTCGGAGGCGTTTGCGACAGTGAGTGTCGGCGTCGATGAGGAGACCGTGCCGCCCTCCGGGGGATCCGACAGAGCCGGAGCCGATGGCGCCGCGTTCCCGGTCGGCGGCCCGTAGATCTCGACGTCGTCCACGTACCACCCGTCCTCGGTAACATACGTGTCGGAGGTGAAGCGGAACCTCACCTTGAAGTTCGCCGTGCCCACGAAGTCGTCCAGCGGGAGCACGGTCTGGGCCCACGGCCAGTTCCCGTGGAACCTCTCGCCCATCTGCAGCCACGTCGTCCCTCCGTCGTCCGAGGCTTCCACGTAGCAGTAGTCGTAGTTCTCCTCGGTGTCGACCCTGTGCCAGAAACGCAGTTCGGCCGCCGCTGCGCTGGAGAAATCGATCGGGTCGGCCAGCTCGATCCACGTGTTCCTGTAGTTGCCGTAGTAGCCGCTCGGGCTGTCGGTATAGGAGGTGCTCATCGAGTGGAAGTGCGCCGACGTGAGCCCCCAGTAGCCATCGTTCTCCACCCAGTTCCCGCCGCCGCCCTCCATGTCGTCCGAGAAGATGAGCGTGGGAGACCCGACCATCCAGACGATTTCCTCCTCGTCCTGGAAGTCGTCCGCGACGATCTCAATCTTGATCACCAGACCGTGACCATCCGGCGTCGACGGGTCGAGCGTGAAGGAGAAGGGGTCCGCGGAGTTGTTCGCGTAGTCCCGCGCCGCTATCGCGCCCAGAGCGGAATACGCATCGTTCAGCTGGACGTACGGGTCGTCCGTCGAGAGCGTGATGGAGACGTTCGAAGCGCCAACGGCCACGCCCTGATTGTCGATAGTGACGGTGAGGTCCAGCGCCTCGCCCGGGTCCGGGTTCTGGTCGCCGTTGCCTCCGGCCAGCGTGTAGTTGTCGCGGAGCGCCAGGTACGAGCCCGCGACCCTGGTCATATACTGCTGCGGCCAGAGATTCTCGGCGACGAGTCCTGGCAGCTCACTGTCCGACGGCCAGAAACCACTACCGGACACCTCCACACAGACCGACAGACCACCTTCGACCCCGTAGAACCAGTCGCACGTCGTCCCCGCGCAGTCGTAGAGGATCTCGCCCGCCTGGCCCACCTGGTAGCCGTTGTACTGGGCCATGTCGTTGCACATCTCCCGGAACAGCGCGTCGTCGGCGGTGTGGAAGTTATGGTCGTAACCCCACGGCAGGAGGATCATCCCCGCGACGGAGTGGAACGTAATGTTGGTAATGAACTCGTGGGCGGAAACGAAGTCCGTGTAGGCCTGAATCTCGGGCTCGGAGTGCGGGGTGAGTCCCTTGTAGACGTCGCTGCACGGGTCGCTCGAGGTGCCGGAGTAACCCCACATGTAGTCGTAGTTCCTGTTGGGGTCGACGCCGTAGCAGCTCGACCCCGCGTTGTCCCGCCTGTTCTTCCTCCACATCGTTCCCCAACCACCCATCTCGTTGTAGATGAATCCGTCGGGATTCACGATCGGCATGAACCAGATCTCACGGTTGTTGACCAGGAACGTCGCCTCACCATCCGTGCCGTAGTTCTCGCAGAGCCAGGTCATGTAGTGGGCGATGGCCATCGGCGTGACCACTTCCCTCGCGTGGTGCAGCCCATCGAAGAAAACCTCGGGCTCCGTCTCATTCACGTCGGGGTTGTCGGAGATCTTCATCACCCACAGCGCGCGCCCCTCGCAAGACGTGCCGACAGAGTCCCGGGCAGTCGTTATGGAAGGATAGGCGGCGTGCAGCGCATCGAGGAAATCGAGCATCTCGGAGTTCGTGTAGTAGTCACCGAAATCCTCTCGCGGCGCGTAGGTGCGGTAATGAGCCTTCATATCGGCTATCTCAACGGTGACGTCGTAGCCCAGGCCCCTGAGCTCCTCTATCTGTGCAAGGTCAGTGACCAGCGTCACGCCGACCCCGGGCTTGGAGCGCATGATGTCGAGTCCCTCAATGCCCTGGAACTCGCGCCACTCCTCCATCGAGTCGAACTCGACGCGCGCCTGCGTCACAACGGGTTCCGGCTGGTTCGCCGAGGCCGTCGCGGCCAGCAATACGGTCGCGAGCAGCACGAGCACCAGCGATGAACGTCCGGACGGATTCCGCATCGAACACTCCTTCATCTTGGGTGCGTCCATGTGACTCTCTAGTTCTCCATGACGGAGCCGTGCGCGCGATGGCCTGAGGCAATACCACGATCGCCTGAGACAACACGAGGAACGGGCGCACGCGCCCCAAATAGCTATAATAGCACAAATTACACGCTGAATCAATGATCAGGTGGACGGCGGCCCGTCAGGGACTCAGCACGAAGGCGCTTCCGTCGGTGACCCTCTCCCACTCAAGAGCGCCGAGGGAGACGGCCTCCGACGACACGACCGTGACGTCGCCGCCGTGAGCGATCCACGGCGTGTAGTAGAGCGGGCGCGACGTGCCGGGCGACACGCGCGTGTGGACCGTGATGTGCTCGCTGGTCGCAAGGAAACAGTTGAGGCAGGTGAAGTCGCGTATCTCACGCAGGATCTCAGAGAGGGACTCGGCGACCCGGCCCGTGTCGAGCAGAGTCAGCGCGTGGTGAAACAACAGTTCGGAATCGATGCCGCCCGTAGGGACGAGCGATTCGTCGCTCCGAAGCTGCGTCAGATCACTGACGGCGCCGTTGTGGCAGAAGGCCCACTCCTCACCGCGCCACTCCTGTATGAATGGGTGGGAGTTCAGAATGTTGATGGTGCCGCGGTCCGGGGTCCGCCGCGCGTGCAGAATGACGAGATCTGTCTCCACCCTGCTCATGGAGTCGAACTCCGGGTCGTCCAGGCATGACGCCGCGCTTCGGCGCCTGACGAGCCTGCCCCCCTGCCGGAAGGCGACGCCCCACCCGCAGTCGTGAACGAGCTTCTCGTCTTCCCCGCGCAGCTCGTGGTCGTAGGTCGGGTTCATGTTCGACGCCATGACCCTGACGGCATCAACAAGAGGCGCCATCTCGAAACGCCCTACGGCAGCGATCATCCTGCACACTGGTGCTCCTCCTCACACACGGCGGGGCGTGCGGCTTGGCCCCGACGCCTCCGACCCACCGGCGACCGTCAGCGAGAACCCTCCATTGTCCCGCATCGCCGCCCGCCAGGCAGGTGCGATCACCGCTTTCATGACGGGAGTGCGGGCAACGAACTTCAGAAACCCGGGACCGAGACCGTACACGAAGTCGCCCTTCTTCCTGCTGCCGTCCGTCATCGGCACGACCACAGCCTCGATTCGCCGCGCATACGAGGCGGACACTGCCCGGCTCGTATCCAGCGATTCGGACACGGCCTCGGCCGCCAGGCGCCCGCTCATAATGGCAGAGGAGATGCCCTCGCCCGTCACGGGATTGACGAGCCCCGCCGCATCGCCAGCGAAGAGCACGCGCTCGGTGCCGAGCGCGTCCGCGGGCCTGCCCACGGGGATCGGAAACGCGAACGGGCCCTCACTGCGCCACGCGCCGAGTCCCTGGAGAGCCACGAAGGCGTCGAGGTCGCGCTTGAGCTTCGCATGGAGTTCGCATTGACTGAAGACGCCGATGTTCAGATGGTCGCCCTTGGGGAAGACCCAACCGTAGCCCCGCTTGGCCGCGGTGGGGTCGAACAGCACCCGCCCGCTCGACAGCTCTGGTAGCCCATCGCTGTCAGGGAACGCGCGAACGTAGATACCTCCGCCCATTCTGAGCGGACTCAGGCCGAGCATACGGCGCCCGGCGCCGCGCGCTCCGTCCGCGACGACCACGTGTCGCGCCGTCATGGAGTCGCTCCCGACCCGGACCTGGACTCCTTCGCCGTCGCGCGTAAGATCGGTCACGGCTCGTCCGAACTCCACCCCGGCGCCCGCGGCCTCGGCCGCACGCAGAAGAAGGGTGTCGAATTCGGCACGGGTGGTTGTAGCAAGGAGCGTCTCGGGCCCGCCCACGAGGAGCGAGAGGTATCGGTCGAATGCTATCTCGGCCGTGTCGAAGCGCAGGTGCTCGACGGGCGCCTGCTCCCCGTTCAGCAGCCGCAGCGACCTCTCCGTCAGACCGCCACCGCAGGGCTTGAACCGCGGGAAGGTGGCCTTCTCCAGGACGGTAACGCAGAGCCCGAGTTCAGCGGCGCGGCGCGCGCAGCTGCTCCCTGCCGGACCGGCGCCCACCACTATGACGTCGAACGATTCGCTCACAACAGGAACTCCCATGCTACTCGAAGATCACCTCTCCGAAGGTACCCGGGTCGTAGTCGATAGGCACCTGCCAGTCGGCCGCCGCGCTCGTTCTCGCCTGCTTCCGCCTGAAGTTGGCTCTCCAGGTGGGGAACTGCTCGACGTCGCCGCCGATCTGGGTGAGCGGTACCCTGATCTCCACGCTCCACCAATCGTCGGTGCGCTGTGTGGCGATGTCGTATTCGCCGTCCCATTCCTTGTTGGCGGTGTACCACATGGTCTCGTCGAAGGTAATCTCCTGATCGAAGACCGTTCCCAGGGGATTGACGTATATCTGGTAGACGGTCATCAGCTCGGGGTTCGGCTGGAAGAAGTAACCGACGCAGTCCTCACGATAGATCGACCCGTCCCGCTCCTCGATGCTCGCAGTTACGTTCACCATCGCAGGGTCGAAGCAGATCGCGGAGAGGTACAGGTTCTCCGTGTCACAGGCGAAGAAGAACTCCGTTTCGCCCTCAACGGTCGCGTCGTAGGGCGCATGGAGCTTACTGACCGGCGTGCAGCTCGTCCAGCAGGCGTCCGACAGGTCTCCATCGATGACAGGAGGGTCCGACACGATCCTGCCTTTCGCCGTTCTCATCACGCGCGCCGGCAGATCA
>JAUVLG010000105.1 GCA_030595835.1 Candidatus Eiseniibacteriota bacterium
GCCTGGGTACCCGAGGACAACTGGGACGAGATCCGCTCGTCGCTGGTAGAGCTGGCGACCGACCAGATCGCCGACATGGACGACGGTCTGATCGCGGACGCACTTGAGGCGCGGACCTCGGGTCTTCTTCTGGCCACGACGTACCCTCCGAGCTCGAGCTCGGTCCTCGTCTACATCTGCTGGGCCGACTACTCCACCCCCAGCGGCGTCCTTGAGGAGCTGAAGGACGGCGTGTACCTCGCACAGGGCTACTGCGAAACGCAGGAGGTGAGACTGGCCAACATGGACGGGCCGAGCACCGGCCGGCCCGCGCTTGGCATCGCTCTGATCGAGCCCGTGGCCACAGCGCCCGGCTGCGTGTCGACCACGAACCTCGGTACGGTCCAGGGTGTAGTCCGCGATGCGACGACCGGCGCCAGCATCTCCGACGCGACCGTCGCGGTCAACGGCGTCCAGACAACGAGCGGAGTGGACGGAAGCTACTCCGTCACCGACGTGGTCCCGAGCGATAACGCGCTCGTGACGGCCTCGGCGAGCGGCTACCAGCCGTTCTCCATGGTAATCCCGGTAGCCGACGGCGAGACCGTGGAACAGGATATCGTCCTTGTGCCGTCGGCTCATTCGGCCGACCAGTATAGATTCATCCTGACGTGGGGACAGGAACCACGGGATCTCGACTCGCATCTGTGGGTTCCGACAAGCGTTGGCCAGCACTTCCACGTCTGCTTCTGGAACAGAGGGACGCTCCTGGCTGCGCCCTACGCTGAACTCGACGTCGACGACATGTACAGCTTCGGTCCTGAGACCGTTACCCTTCTGCCCGAGTACGAGGGGCAGTACGTATACGCTGTCCACGAGTGGGCCGGCGACGGAACGCTCGCGACCTCGAGCGCGGTCGTCCAGGTCTATGCCGGCAACAACCTGATCCGCGTTCTCAACGTTCCGACCGGAACGTGTGGCGAGGGCTACTGGTGGCACGTGGGACAGCTCAACGCGGAGACCGGTGAGTTCACACTGATCAACGAGTTCAGTGCGAGCCCACCTCTGGGAGATCTGCGGCCCGCTCACGTGACGAAGCCGGTTATGGAGCGGTAGGCGGGAAGACGGACGGGAAACAGAAGAACCTCAGCACTGCAAACGCGCGCGGGACCTTTTAGGCCTCGCGCGCGTTTGCGATGACGCCGGTGTATCCCATACAGCCACCACACTAGAGCCCGCAGTGGACCAGGATGGCTCTCTTGTCCGGGGCACTCGCCCAGCTGCTAGCGGAACTCGGCCTTCACGCGCCCCCAGGAGATCTCCTTCACGGCCGTCGTGTCGGGCCCCTCGTTTCTGTAGCAGGTGGCTCCGTAGGCACGGTACACAAGGAAGTCCGGCCTGTCGTCGCCGTTGAGATCGACGAGGCAGCCTCCCCGCATATCACCGTACTGGGGCATACCGCTGATCATGCCGAGATTGAAGAGCCACTGGGCGCTGGTGTCGCTGCCCGTGTTCTCGTACGCCTGCAGCACACCGGTGCCGGCCTCAGGCGAGGTGATCATGTCGAAGTCCCCGTCCCCGTCTATGTCGCCGAAGTTCAGGTCGTGGTAGGCGCCACACGGGCTGATCCCGCCGAACGCTGTCCAGTCCATAACCCAGGAAGGCTCCGTGGGTGTGCCGTCGTTCCAGTAGCAACCTATGGCGCCGGGAAAGCCATGATGTCCCACGGCGATATCGAGATCCCCGTCGCCGTCCAGATCGACTGCGCTCGGAGGGCAAGTCGTCCAACCGGACGCGTAGAAGTAATCGTCGTTCCTCGTCCATGCCGGCGACGAGGAAGATCCCGTGTTCTCGAAGTACAGGATGCCCTCTCCGTGACATCCGATGACAAGATCGAGGTCGCCGTCGTTGTCGAAGTCACCGAGATCCGCCTGCGCCTCTTCAACAGGCAGGACGATCCCCGCGACCCACTCGTTCTTCTGGCTCCACAGGGGCAGGAGGGTGCCGCCCACGTTCTCGACCGCTCCGAGCGGATCACAGACGATGAGGTCGATGTCGAGATCTCCGTCCAGATCGCCTGCGCCCGGATGGTAGCCGGTCTGAAGCGGCGCCCAGTTGTCACGCTCCACCCAGTCGACGACGGTATCTGCTCCGGCGTCCTCCGCCAGAATCAGCGGCACCGAGACCGTGATGACGAGAACCAGCGCGATCTGAAGCATGCGTCCGTACAGAGGCAGGTACCCATTCACGATGTACTCTCCTTCTGTTGGCGCAGGGAGGGAGACAGGTCCGTTCCGGGGAAACGCCGTTCGATACTGGACAATCTAGTCGGCGCTCGACTCGAGCGCGTTCACGCTGTTGCAGACCCTGATGATCACCAGAGCGTACAGGGCGACCACCGCCAGAGAGGCCACAATGCCGAGCAGCGGGAGCGACGTCGCAAGAGCCACGATCGGCAGCGCCAGAAACAGGCCCTCCGGGAGGGGTGGCACATCCTGCTCGTGCCGGGAGGCGTAGGCATTGAAGTCGACAGCGAACCCCCAGACGAGCTGGAAGATCCAGTAGAGATTGAAGATGGGAATGAGCGCGAATCCAACAGCCCGGGCCGGTGTGGTGCGCGCATGGCCGTCCTGGATCGCGGACCAGGCCCGGTGCCAGAACGCCAGGAGGATGATCATTGCCGCCGTCAGCACTGCCGCCCCCGTAGCTATGAGCGCCCACGTGGCCGTCTCACTCCTGCCCGAGCGCATCAGCAGCGCGGGCGCGAAAGCCACGACGATCGACCCGAACAGGATCCACAGATAGAGGCTCTGGGATATGCGCTTGCCCGAACTCACTGGCCGCCTCCTGTGCCCCCCCGACCCTCAGTCCCGTAACTGCTGACTATCCGTCTGACGTCATCTATCTCGAATCCGTAGGAACGGCGGAGCCTCCCCAGTCGCTCGTCGCGCGGCACATCGGCGGGTAGACACAGTGTGGCAATGATGTGATCCGCGGGCACGCCGGTGACTTCCTGCACGTCGCGGAGCGTCATCGAACCGTGGACGGTGTGGTCCTCGCCGAGGTGCTCCGCGTCCGCGCCTTCGTAACCGGCGGAGCTGCTCTCATGCTCCGCGTCCCCACTTTCGTGATCCTCAGACCCGCCTTCGTACTCCCTGCCTCGGCCTCCTCGCTCTTCGCCCCGGCCGCCCCACCGCCCCTCCTCGATCTCCTCGACCGTTCCAAAGAACGGAGCCGCAGCCAGAGCCAGGAGCGCGATCACCGCGATCAGCGCCAGCACAGCGCGGCCCTTCGACCTACCACGCGTATCCCATCCCACCACGCAGGTGATCCATCCCCAGTGAAGCGCGAGGTGCACGACCATGGCCACGCAGAAGGCGATGCCGATCCAGAAGTGCGCGTGTCCCCAGCCGTGCCGGTCCAGGCCCCACACCGCGCTCCCGTATCCCGAGCCCGCGGGAAGCACGTAGCGAATGATCGCGC
The DNA here is from genome assembly GCA_030595835.1 of Candidatus Eiseniibacteriota bacterium. GTDB lineage: Bacteria > Joyebacterota > Joyebacteria > Joyebacterales > Joyebacteraceae > JALGZG01. Next base: position 3,463 of record JAUVLG010000105.1, read on the forward strand.
CCGTCGCGGCCAGGAAGACAAGCACCACGAGAGCCAGGGCGTCTACGAGGAAGTTGACGTTCGTACGTTTCAAGCTGTCCTCCATTCTGCTACCTGGCGATCTCTACGTAGATCCGCGCATCCAACTCGGGAACGGTGAAATCCGTACCGGTCACGCCCGGGGACGCTGAACGAATCTGGATGCGATGCTCAAGTTGACGCTCCTTGCGGCTCACGCCGCTCTCTTTACTACCAACAGTGAACCACCACAGCGGCACGAAGTGAAGTCATATCCTCTCCACTCCGGTCACTTCCTTGCAAGCACGCCCCACGCCGTGTATCGAAACGGGTTCACGTCCAGGAAGTCCGAGCACCTCTCCACGTAGTCACATCTGAGTTCGACCAGGGATAGGAGCTCCCATCCGTCGAACGCACTGCGGATGCTTGCTTCATCGAAGAAGTGGTGTGGCACGCCTGCCTCACGCCACGAATCCCGCACGAATGCCTAGAAGGCGAATCTGAATCTCATGGCGTGCCCCGTTCTTCCGGCTCGCGCCGCCACCTGCGCACTGTGAGTTCGACGACCACCACCAGAGTCGTGACTATCGCTGTGATCACCCTCGCGTTACTCGGTCCCTCATCTACCACCATCCACCAGTTGATAGCAGCCGTCAGAGCAAAGCCAACCACCATCAACCGACGAATCCTGGCCGCGATCCGCGGTGACTTGATGAACCTCAGAAGTCCGGTCTTCATGAGTACCTGCTGCCCGCTGTGGGTCTGGCTGCAACCGAACCGCAGCTGACTGACGAGTGAGGTCAGCGCAGCAACGCCATCCTCTGCGTCGCCACCGCTCCGTCGACCTCGAGCCGCACGAAGTACACGCCGGAAGCGACCCGCTTCCCGGAACTGTCTGTCCCGTCCCAGTCGACCGCGACGAAACCCCTGGTCCCGGCCGTCGGATCCAACTGCTGAACGAGCCTACCGGTCACATCATGCACCGAGAGCCGGGCGGACCGCCAGCCGTTGGGAAGCGCGTAGCCGATGCTCGCGTGCGCCGTGGCCGGATTCGGCATCACGTACCGGATCCCGAACGCCAACGTCCCGGGCACAACAACTGAGGCGCGTACGTCGGTCGCGAGGACCTCTTCGCCGGGACCCAGGAGCGCACGCAGCTCGTACCAGAACGTGCCACCGGGCCACGCTGTCTCGTCGACATAGCTGCCCAGCGTAGGATCGAGCGGGTTCGGGGTCAGACAGGTGTAGGGACCGTCCGCGGAGAGGGCGCGGTATACCCTGAGACCGACACCGGGGCAGTTGGGAAGCATCCACCTGAGCAACACGGTGTGATCCTCGGGCACGAGCGTGGCGTAGAAGACGCTCTCAACGGGCGTGTCGTAGCTCCTGATGCCCAGGCTGTAGTACTCGCCCGCCGCCATCGCCACGAAGTCCGCGTTCGGCGCGGGGACGTTGCACTGACCATTGCCGTTGTTCCCCCAGGCCACGATCGTCCCGTCGGACTTGAGACCCAGACTGTGCTCCCTGCCCCCCACAACGTCAATGAAGTCGGTATTCGGCGCGGGCACGTTGCACTGACCGTAGTCGTTGTTCCCCCAGGCCACGATCGTCCCGTCGGACTTGACGCCCAGGCTGTGTTTCCTGCCCCCCGCGATTGCCATGAAGTTCGCATTCGGCGCGGGAACATCACACTGGTCGTAGTCGTTCAATCCCCAGGCCAGAACTGTCCCGTCGGACTTCAGACCCAGGCTGTGGCTCCGGGCCCCCGCGACCGCGATGAAGCCCGCGTTCGGCGCGGGAACATCGCACTGGCTGTCGCCATTGTTCCCCCAGGCCACGATCGTCGAGTCGGACCTGACGCCCAGGCTGTGGTTCCAGCCTGCGGCGACCGCAACGAAGTCACCGTTCGGGACGGGGACGTCGCATTGCCCGGAGGCGTTGTACCCCCAGGCCACGATCGTCGAGTCGGGCTTGAGACCCAGGCTGTGAGACTCGCCCACGGCAGCAGCCAGGAAGTCGATATTCGGTTCGGGAACGTCGCACTGGCCCGCGTAGTTGTACCCCCAAGCCGCGATCATCCCGTCGGACGTGAGAGCCGCGTTGTGCTCAGAGTGGCCCTCGACCGCAACGAAGTCGGCGTTCACCGCGGGCACGATGCATTCGCCCTTGCTATTGGACCCCCAGGCCACGATCGTCCCGTCGGACTTGAAGCCCAGACTGTGATACCCGCCCCCCGCGACCGCAACGAAGTCGGCGTTCGGATCGGGTACGTCGCACTGGCCGGAATCGTTGTTCCCCCAGGCCACCACCGTCCCGTCGGACTTGAGGCCCAGACTGTGCTCCTCGCCACCGGCGACCGCTACGAAATCGACGTTCGGCCCGGGGACATCGCACTGGTCGTAGTAGTTGTTGCCCCAAGCGACGATCGTCGAGTCGGACTTGACGCCCAGACCGTGGTACCCGCCCGCCGCGACCGCAGTGAAATCCTCGTTCGGCCCGGGAACGTCGCACTGGCCGTAGTAGTTATCCCCCCAGGCCACGACTGTCCCGTCGGACTTGAGACCCAGACCGTGATACCCGCCCGCCGCGACCGCAACGAAGTCGGTGTTTGGCGCGGGGATCTCGCACTGGCCGTAAAAGTTGCTCCCCCAGGCCACGATCGTCCCGTCGGACTTGACGCCCAAGCTGTAGGCATTGCCCGCCGCGATGGCAACGAAATCGTCGTTCGGCGTGGGGACGTCGCACTCGCCATCGTCGTTCTGTCCCCAGGCCACGATCGTCCCGTCACCCTTGAGGCCCAGACTGTGAGACCCGCCCGCCGCGACCGCGGTGAAATCGCTGTTCGGCGCGGGCACGTCGCACTGGCCGTAGTCGTTGTTCCCCCAGGCCACGATCGTCCCGTCGGGCGTGAGGCCCAGGCTGTGTTCATAGCCCCCAGCGATCGCACTGAGACCACCGTCAAACACTGAGGGGTCCACAATAACCTGAGAGCCCCATCCCACTCCGAACGCGGTGGGCTCCCCGTGCGCGACACCCGCGCTGAGAACAAACATGCCAAAGCAGACCAGACTCAGAACTACTGACACTCGTTTCATAACGCCCGCCCTCCTTCAGTCAGTGCAACACAGAAACCTGGTGACCTCGGATCATCTGAATGCTCGGGTTGTGCCACGCGCGGCAGCCGCCACGCGCTGGACGACCTGTCCCTCACGAACCACCTGGCTCAGCGCAGCAGCACCATCCTCTGCGTCGCCACCGCGCCGTCGACCTCAAGCCGCACGAAGTACACGCCGGAAGCAACACGCTCACCCGAACCGGCTGTCCCGTCCCAGTCGACCGCGACGAAACCTCGAGCTCCTGTCGCGGGGTTCAACCGTCGGACGAGCCGACCGGCCACATCATAGACAGAAAGCCGGGCAGAGCGCCAGCCGTTGGGAAGCGTGTAGCCGATGCTCGCGTGCGCCGTGGACGGATTCGGCATCACGTACCGGAT
>JAUVLG010000114.1 GCA_030595835.1 Candidatus Eiseniibacteriota bacterium
GGCCCTTTATTGAGTGCCGTCCTGAGCTCACATCGAAGCTCAGAGAGCTCGGCGAACGCGCCGCGCTCCCCGAGGAGCTCGCCGGCGCGATCCGGCGTCATCTTGAGAAGCTTGCCAACGTCGGCGTTCGTAAGCCCGGCGAGCCGTCTCCTGATCGTGAACGGTGTAGCGCTTGGCCGGCTCATGTGCTCCTCCCAACGCAACGGCCGCCGATCTCCCGGCGGCCAGCTACGACGTGCCGGCTTCGCGGGGATTCGCTCCCGCGCGGATAGCCGGACGCGCCGACGATAGACCTCGCGATCGTATCTTGCATGTCAATCTCCTTCCGCGGACCAGCTCCCCGGCCCGGCGCTGGTCCAGACGCCGAGCCCCACCACGCGCGGAGCGCGCTAGAGTCCTCCTCCCTTCGACCGTCCGATAGCCTTGACTACCTCTCGCTCGAAGTACTCGCGGAACCAGCGTTCGGCAAGCGCCGACGCCCTCCGTCTCCAGCCGAGCATCTTCGGGATTCTCATCGTCCGGACGAACGAGTAGACGGCTTGCGGATCCTGACCCGGTAGCCGTTGGAAGATCCCGCGCTCCGGGATCAGAAACGTCCCCGTCTTAGACGCGCCGGCCCGGACTTTGCCCGTTTTCGTGCGGTCGAATCGAAGGCGCTTCATCTGCAGTTCTTGAGGGACGGACGACGCGAACGTCGGACGCGCCGGCCCTCCGATCACAGGGACGGCGAGCACATGCGCGCCCGGCGTGGCCGGCCGGCGCTCGGCTCCGCGCTCGTATTTGGAAAGGAGTAGCCGCGGCTTCTCACCGACGGAGATCACGGCGTAAGGTCGAGCCTCTTTGACGGACGCGAATGGCTTGATAACAGCGGCCATCCGGCGCATGAACTCGGGACGCCGGATGGTGAACTGGTCTTCTACGGCCTCGCGCATTTCGCGCTGTATGTGCTTCGCTGTTTTGTTGATCGCGTTGACCGCGGCGATCCCGAGCCGGCTCTGGCCGTGCTTGAGCCGTCGGATCAGGGATGTCGAGTCGATCTTGACGTCGATCCGGAGCTGATCGCTCACGGTTTCGGCTCTCCTCCCGAGTCAGCGGCGCGTCGTAGCTGGACGAGCTCGCGCTTGTGGCTGTAGATCATTTCGATCGTGAGCTTGCCTCCGGAGATCCGGACGAGCGCCTCCGCGCGCTCCGTCGTCGGACAGTGACCTCGAAGCCACTCGTAGACGCCGCCCTTCGTGATCCGCGTCTCCGGATCGGTCTTGAGTGCCTCGACGATCGTCGGGACGCCGATCGCGCCGACGGCCTGACCGAATCGCGTATGCCAGCGAGGGAGTGCCCGAGCGCAATAGCCGTTAGCGTGTGAAATAGTCTCGGCCCTCCGATCAGTGGCGGGTCGTTGTCCTGGCGAGCTCTCTCGGACGGTGTATCACGACGGCGGGATTTCTGTCAAGCGAAGATCTCGCGACCGCGCGAGTCTAGACGCGGTCGAAAGCCCAAACGATCTTGCGGAGTGAGTAGACGCCGCCGCGGAGCGTGAAGATCTCGACGCGGAGCGAGTTATTGAGCCGGCCGAGCCCGGACTCCGAGATCTCGTCGGCTTCGAGGTACGTCCAGCTTGTCCCGGTGAGCGCGCTCTCGGTGTGGACAAGAGTGTCGCTCTCCCCGTAAACCTTGATCGTGTAGCTCGTCCCGTCCTCCGGCGCGGACGTCTCCCCGGAATGTGCGTAGCCCCACACGCCGAGCCGGTCTCGGTGTTCCCATGAGACCGTAAGCTCCCCGGAGATCGAAACCGGATAGCTCGCGGCGTTAAACTGCGCGTCCGTCGGACAGTACACGAGCTCGCGACGCGCCGTCGTCAGCGCCGTCACGGACTCGGACGGGCAAAGGTCGAGGTCGTAGCCGCCGATGTTGTTAAACGGCTGGAACTTGATCGACGTAGCACCCGAGCCATCGACATTCACTATACCTGACGCATAGCTGAGGAACCAGATCCGCGTCGCGTCTCCGAACGATGTCGGAGCCGTATCGAGACAACCACGCGCGAGAGTCGAGAGCGTGATCGTCCCCGCCACCTCATCGACGACGACCGTTTTGAACGCGATGAACTCCTCCAGGTTGGACTGCTCTGGATCCGTTCCTCCGATCAGGAGCGCGACGTTGTAGCCGGCGTCCCAATTCGCGACGTTCTGTGACTCGACGAGTTCCGCGTCCGTTCCGAGATCTGCCACGATCGACGTCGCGCTCTCGGTGATCGCACCAGAAAGAAGTCCGCTCGGCGTAAACCAAGTAAACGGCGTCACCTCGTCGTCGACGATCGCGTTGAATCCCTTGGAGATCCCAACGTCGGCTCGTGAAGCAACGACAACCGCTTGCTGAGCACCGCCCTCCGGGAGCCCGGTCAGTTTCACAGCCTCGTACGGCGCGAGGACGGCTTCCTGATCTAAGAGCATCGGCACCGGCCCCACAGGATCCACCCACCCGCTGTCATCGGGCGGCGTGTACGCCGTCCAGTCGATCGCGAACTGATCCTCAAGCGCGTCAAACGTAATCAAGCCGGAGATCAGCTCGCCCTTTCCGATCTTCGTGACGCGGCAGACCATCCCGGCGATTCCGAGTGGCGGCCAGTTGAGCACGAACACGCTCCCCGGCCGGAGCACCCACGCCGTACGGTTGGCCTCAATCGCGAGCGCCGCGAGCGGATACGAGAGCCCGGCGAGCGCCTTCGAGCACGCCTTCGCCGCGTTCTCCGCGGTCGAGAAGCCGCGGAGGCTGAGATCTTGAGTCGAGATCTCCCCGCCAGCGGCCTCGATCGCGGCCTGATTCTGAGCGATCACGGTCTTGTTAATGTAGCCGTGGCGCCGGTCGCAGTATTGGACGCGGACCTGATTCTTGAGTGCGGACAACGCCGCGCGTGAGTAGGACGTAACCTTGCAGTTCGTCTCGTCGAAGACGGGAAGCGTTTCGGTGGTGTAGTCGAAACGGATCAGTGTGATCGTCAGAAGCCCCGTCGACGGCTCGACGTAGACGATCCCGTCGACGTGCCGCAGGATGTCGAGGACGACGTCCTTCGCGGCCGCCTGCTTATCTAGGACCATCGACAGCCCGAGCCCCTCGGCCGCGAGCGTCGCTCCGACGGTCCGGAACGCATCGAGGTCGATCTCTCCGACAGGGATCCCGAGACCGTTTTTCGCGGGAGAACTTGTCAGTAGATCGTAGATCATGCACGCGGGGTTGGCATCGTTGTCGATGTCTTCGTCGCCGCCGCTGAGAGCTAACGTGTTCGGGAATCTCTGGACCTCAAACCCGATGTCCTTGCAGTAGGCTGACGTCCCGAAATAGAAGCCCCGCTCGCTATAGATCCCCCACCGGAACACAGCGTGCGCGACGCCATTCCACGCCGGGAGATCTACACCCATCTTGTCCTCAAGATGGGTATCCACTGCCTGGTCATCCTGCCCGTGGTAGACCCATATTTCGCCGAGGAGCCCGCCCTCCTCTTCGACGCCACCGTATAGCGTCTTCGCTCGAACATTAATCCAAGTCCACGTCCCGCCGTCCTGCGGCCAGACATATTGGCCTTCGGTCGCGCCGTGATCCCCTCCCATGGGGACTGGCTCCCCGTCACTCCACAGTCTCACGATGCGATCGAGCTCGCCCGAGCACAGGACAAGATCGAGCGTGAGCTGGTACAGATAGCCGACGAGTCTCAGCTCCGAGGAGAAAATCCCCGTCTTTATTCTTTCCTCGGCCGGAGTGACGTGTAGATTGCCGTACCACGAGACCATCGGCCCCGAGAGCAGAACCGTTCCCCACACAAGAGGAAGCACCCGCCCCTCGCCGACCGTCGGAAATTTAAAGTCCGACAGTCCAGCGGAGTCCGGCGCGTCGAATTCTGGCTTCGGCCTGATCAGATCGTACGCAAGATGGAGCCCGATTTGAATCAGGACCATAACCCAAAAAGCGACCATAGAGCATCAACCTCACAGTTCTGTGATTTCGGCCGGCGTGTCTACCCTGGACCGAAACGGATTCTTGAACGGGAGCCGCGACCAACCGAGGAAGCTCACGAGCCGCGAGAATTTCGCGGCGCACGTGGCTTCGAGATGATCGCATCCCCAGTACGCCCAACACTCCGCGAGCGATTCGAGCCCCGGAAATGGCGAAAGGAGCGTGATCGTGTTCCCAACGTGGTCCGCGATGAAGCGCATTTCGTCACCACACTCCAGCCGGCCAGCATTGAACCAGCCATCAGCGCGGAGCGCGAAGTCATTGGACGTGACCGTCCTCCCGTCCACAGTTGCGACCGTAACCGGATCGCGACACGATGTAGGATCAGCGCCGCACTCGGCCGAGAAGAGAACATGATTGCACGGAGATTGCATCTGCACGACGGGGATCCCGCGCACGAGCGTCGCCGAGACCGACGTCGCCGTGAGCACGGCCTCTGAACCCTTGAACGTAACCGCGGAGATCTGCCCCTTGAACGCCGTTAGCGTCTCCGCCTCGTCACCACGATGTGCCCGGTAGAGCGTAAACCACACCGGCGTCGAAGGAACCTCCCCAACGAACAGCGCCGCGACGGGACTCGTCCTCGGGACTGTGATATTGATCTGTCCACTCGAATCCTCCTTCGACTGAGAGAACGCGGTCCGGATCATCGGATCTGGCGCGAACGTCCCGATCGGAAGTGTGATCTCGCGATCGGCTGATGTGTACAGCCAGGAACTCGCTCCCTGCACGAAGCGGTAGCCCTCGATCGGCTGACCGCCGTGCTGAGACTCCTCGCGATCGCTGTAACCGGCCATTTCGTCCCTCTTTCGCCGAAACCGCCCCGTCGTCGGCAAGAACGTGCATCTTCTACAAATCCGCGCGCGGAATCGGCCCCTAGAGAGCCCTTTGGCTCCTTCTACGCGTCGCCCTGGCCGGAGACTAAACCAGCTCAGATTCTGAGCTCCTCCGAAACCAGCTCGAAAAACGGCCTCCATACAGCCCGTCTGACGGGTCTTTTCGGCCCGGCCGGACCCCTGAGTCCGGGCCGGCGGCGATAGTCTCTCAGACGCGATTCGGGCTCAGGAGCCCCCAAAACGACGGTCTCCGGCGGATCTACGGAGCCTCCGTCGGCGCCTCGTTCGGGAGCTCGCGGACCACGATCTCGGCCTCCGCGTGGACTCCGTCCGGATACCGAATCACGACGAGATCGGGCTCCAGCCGGCAGAGCTTCAAGAACGAGACGACGGTCGTCTCGGCGTCGTAGTCTCGGACGGCGGCCGGGTCGAGCGTGAGCGTCTCCGTGACCTCCGTCCCCGGATCGTCAGCATCGTCGATTCTGTAGTAGTCCATCGAGCCGGGTACGCCGTGAGTCCAGAACGCCACGTGACGCCGCGCGCCGGTCGTACCGAACATCTGTTGAGTGTAGCGGACCCACTCGATCGTCAGCGTCGTCGCGGCCGTCAGGCAATCCTCCGCGAGCGCGAGATCCCACTGATAGCTCGGGAACCAGAACGGGATCGCCCGGCCCTTGCGCGCCGCGAGGAACGCGCGCATAGTCGCGCTCTCGGCCCGATCGTCGGCCGTCCAGATAAACGGCCGCGACGCCGCCGGACTCTCGGCATGATCGTCCGCGTAGCGCTTGCCGGTCCTCGCGTCGAGGAGAATGAAATCGTGGTCGAGCGTCTCCTCGATCGGTCCGCGCCGGTTGTAGTTGAGCTCCAACACATCGTAGCCAAGATAGGTCACGGATTAAACCCGTCTACGCTGAACTCCACGCGCTGAGAGACCTTGTCTAGATCCTCCCAAGAGAGCGCCTCCGACGTCGAGAGCCGCCCGACAACCGCCGGCAGGACGGCCGTCGTCCTGGCCAGCCACGACGAACGGAGCCCGCTCGTCAGGACAAGATGATCGCTCTCGACGGACGCAATCGTCTGGACCTCCCAATCGAAAGCGCTCGTCCACAGCAAAGCGAGACCGCCGGCCACAAACGGGATGTCGTCCGTCGTGCAATAGACGTTGAGATCGTCCTCGGCCGCGGCGATCGCGAGCTCGGTCCGGAACTGCCAGCGCCCGACGCCAAACGGCCGCGCCTGATTCCCCAACAGGATCGCGCTGGCCATTTGTGCCTCACGCCGATCGCCGAGGAACA
>JAUVLG010000245.1 GCA_030595835.1 Candidatus Eiseniibacteriota bacterium
CAAGGCCGTGACGAACCAGGTGAAGCACCCCGCCACCAGCGCCTGCACTACGGGACTCAGGTCCGCGAATCGTCCAAGAACCACATTGCTCTCCTGGGACTGAGGCTGATCTGCGATGGCTGCCTAACGGACCGCGTATCACCCGCGAGCGTCAAGGCTGGCGCGGCGGGTGCGTCGCGGGCGACAGCCCGCGGTGCAGTCGACGTGACAGCCAAGCTCGTCGGCTGCATACGCTAGTTAGGCGACATCGCCAACATTCACCGCGGTGCTCATCTGTACAGAGCCTTGATGCTGCCCCAAGAACCAGACTCCACGGGATCGGGCCAGTTGGCGCTCACCTGATCGAACGCAGGAGTCATCTCGCCTTCGGCGAGACAGCCTATGCCCTGGAATCCCTCGCCTACTGAGTAGTACTCGTATGGCTCGTTGAAGATCACCTCTGAATCGACCGAGATGATCACGCGTACCTCAGACTCATCATCGATTGAGACGTAATGCCAGCCTTCAAGAGGGCCGTCTGTCGGGCAGTGGACTACACGCAGAACGGTCCCGTTGTGCCACATGTGCTGGCCGTCTGGGTACTGAACCGGATCTAGTGTCTGCCAGCTGAACTCCGCGAAGGTGTACCCCCAAGATCCCCAGAGATCATCGTGTGCCAGCCAGAGGCAGCGCCCTGCCATCGGATTCGAGGTCGTGATCCGCCAGGCGTAGATCCAGTGCGCGTCCTTGGCCAAGAAGCTGTAGTACGCGCCGAGTCCGGGACGGCGATCGGTGTTATCCGATCGGAAGTAGTGGACGTATCCCCCGCTGACGTGAGTGAAGGCTCCGTCGTACACAAGGAACGACCCGCCTCCCCGGGGATCGCCAGTCCACGTCCACTTCGGCGGAAACGTCCCGTCTGGGTGCTCGAACAAGTCGTCGTACCCGAGGCCAAACGAGGCGGTCGCGGCGGCCCCTATGAGCACTACTACTAGTATCCCTCGCATGGCCACCTCCTGTGCTTTCTACCATTGTGGCGTTGGTCCTACCCACGAGGCTGGCGATGTCGCCTAACGGACCGCGTATAACCCGCGAGCGTTAAGGGTGGCGCGGCGGGTGCGTCGCGGGCGGCAGCCCGCGGTGCAGTCGACGTGACAGCCAAGCTCGTCGGGTTCATACGCTAGTTAGCTGGCGCTCTGAACAGGGCCTTGA
>JAUVLG010000199.1 GCA_030595835.1 Candidatus Eiseniibacteriota bacterium
CTCGCGGGCGCAGAGGTCGGCGAGCCAGTACCAGGTGAAGACGCACTCGGTGGCGACGACGAGATCGTCGCGGTATGGTTCGATGGCCTTGAGGAATGGTTCCGGTCCGGCGCGCAGATTGCGGTGCAGGAGCACCTCGGCGTCGTGATCGATGACACAGAGGTACATGGATCTTGCGTGTAGATCGACGCCGCAGTCATGCCTGTGTTGTTGGGTGTAGAAACTCATGGGGCCTTCTCCTTTCTGGTTGGTTGCCAGGCGTTGTGTACTACGTCAGCATACCCAAGTGGTAGGCTGAGGGGGAGGCCTCAATAAGTATCAAGCGTATGCAGCCGACGAGCTTGGCTGTCACGTGGTCTGCAAGGGGGGCTTCCGCTTCGCGTCAGCCAGCACACCCCGCGCCACCCTTGACGCTCGCGGGTGATACGCGGTCCGTTAGCCGGCGTCCACAGGGGGCTTGGTGGATGGGTTCCGTCTGAGAGGGAGGAGGTGATCAGCATGCGTGTGGTGCTAGCGATTCTCCTCGTGGTATGTCTTCAATGTGTTGCGTCGGGGTTGGATTGCGAGGAGTTCTTCGACGGCGCCGACGGGAGCCTGCCGACGCTGTTCTTCTCGACGGGTGATCCTGACGACGTGGGGGCTCTGGCGATTCAGGGCGGGGCTCTCGTCCACACACAGCCCGGATCGGCTCACTACATCTGGTGGTGTGATCCTCCGCTTCCAGCCATGTGGCTTGGATTCGATGCTCTCGGGGCTGAGTGGGAGTTCGCGTGGCGCATCGAGATGGATGATTCAGGATCAGGCACGTGCATGCGGCTGTCTCACGATGATCGCCATGGCGCGTGGGCGTACTCTCTGTCCAAGGTGTCCTGGTCGTGTCCTGACCCTGGCGAGTGCCCGGAGTGCCAGTTCATGTGGCACAACGGCACAGAGGACTGGACGCTCGTGCACGCAACGGGCGGCCCCGTAGAGGGATGGCAGACAGTGTTCATCACGGATGCGGAGCCGCCGTCCGGTCACATATGGGTTTCCATTGACCAAGTACTCATCTTCGACCAGACGTGTGAGCCGCCCCCTGAAAGACAGCTTGTCGGGCTCGGCTGCTCCGGAGGTGAGGACAGTGTTCCGGCCTTTGACCTGCTCCACCTCACGTGGCCAGATCCAGTGGAACGGTCGACTTGGGGTGCCGTCAAGGCGCTGTATCACTAGAGGTCGTGCGATGGCTGCGCAACACGGACGCCGGCTAACTAGCGTATGCAGCCGACGAGCTTGGCCGTCACGCCGACTGCACCGGGCGTTGACGCGCCCGACGCACCCGCCGCGCCAGCCTTAACGCTCGCGGCTGATACGCGGTCCGTTAGCCCGCGCAGAGAGGTCTGGGGAGTGAGGATGAGAACTGGGGTACCGGTCGCGATCTTCGTCGTGTGCATGGGGCTTTTCGCCGCGGCCGGATGCAGCAGGGGAGTCTACACGACGTTTCCTATGGACATGTCAACCATCATGTCTGAGCACGAGTTCGTGATCAGGGTTAACCGACTTGAGTGCGCCCCGGAAGCCACGGTTGGCGATACGCTTCGTCTGCGGTTCTGGGGTCATGTTGGGTCGGACGGGTGCCATGAGTTCTCGCACTTCAGTACGGAGCGGGACTCCCTTCGGGTGGACATCACGGTCCTAGGTATTCTTCGTCCGATGGCGATGTGCCCGGAGGTCATGGTAATGCTCGGCGGGCGGGAGCTGGAGATCTACCCGCTCTACGAGGGCGACATGACAGTAGTCGTTCATCGGCCGGGTGAGTCCGCGCTCGTCGACACAGTGCGCGTGAGCCGGGTCGACTCTGGCGGTGCGCGGGCTAACTAGCGTATGCAGCCGACGAGCTTGGCTGTCACGCCGACTGCACCGCGGGCTCTCGCCCGCGACGCACCCGCCGCGCCAGCCTTGACGCTCGCGGCTGATACGCGGTCCGTTAGGCTGCTGCTGAAAAAGCATTTCAGAGTTGGCGGGTGGCGTAACCAAGCACCGAGGCAGGGAAGAGTCCAAGATGGCCTGCCGAACCCGCCCGTGGAGTTGAGGATCGGGGTCGCAGGTGAGGCGACGCTGGGTGAGCTACTTCGC
>JAUVLG010000190.1 GCA_030595835.1 Candidatus Eiseniibacteriota bacterium
CTATCGCCACGGGTATCATCTCACCCCTGAGCAGTTGAACCGCCATTCCGTCATAGGTCGAGAACGCCTTCAGGAAGTCCCCCTCCGCGGAGTAGTACATCTTCGCGTCCGTCCATACGCCATCGATGTCCGTCGCGACCAGCTTGATACCTCTCGCCCTGTCGGCAAGCGACCCCGAACGTGAAGCCTCTACTCCCGCCACTGGATATCCTCCTCGGCAAGAACCGTATCTCTCGGGATGTCCTTCAATGCCGTCGTCCCTTCGACCCGCTCCATCTCCATCGGCGAAATACCACTCCCGGGACCCTTCGTCGTCAGCATGTCCCGCGTTATCTTCTGGCCCTTCGCGATGTCCACGCTTGAGACTATGCTCTTCGCGAGCTTCTTGAAGACGGGGATCTCGGACTCCTGAATCCGCTTCTCCCCATCCCCCATCGCCTCTTCCACGTGACGGATATCGCGCACCATCTTCCTGAGTCCAGTAGGCTCGAGCGACGCGGCGTGGTCACTGCCTTTCCAGGTACGGTCGAGCGTGAAATGCCGTTCGATTATCTTCGCACCCAGCGCGACCGCAACCGGCGGCATGGCTATCCCGGCTTCGTGCCCCGAGTAGCCCAGGACGGCATCGGGAAACTCCCGCGCGTATGTCTTCAGGACATTGAGGTGCACTTCCGCGAAGTCGCACGGGTAGGTCGAGGTGCACTGCAGGAGCGCCACTTGCCCGTTGAACCTCACCGTGTGCTCGTATGCCCGCCTCACGGTGCTCAGGTCCGCCATCCCGGTCGAAAGCAGCATCGGCTTCCCCTTCCCGGCAGCATGCTCAAGCAGGGGGAAGTTGGTGAGGTCGGCCGACGCCATCTTGAAGAAGGGGACTCCGAGGTCATCGATGAAATCGACGCTCTCCTCGTCCCATCCCGACGCGCAGAATATCACATCGAGCTCCGCCGAATACTGCATCAGATCTCTGTAGTCCGCGTCGGATAGCTCCAGCGCATGCTTGTGCTCGCCGTAGGTCTTGCCGAAGCTGTTGGGGTTCTCGTAGGGCATATCAAGCCCTTCTCTCGTCAAGATCCTCGTAACCGTCCGCTTCTGGAACTTGACGGCATCGGCGCCACATTCCTTGGCGCTCTTCACCAGACGTCTCGCAATGCTCACATCGCCCTGATGATTGATGCCGATCTCGGCGATTATGAATGTCGGCTGACCTTCACCGATCTTCCGCCCCGTATCGCCGACGCTGAAAACTCTCATGTTCCGTCCCTGTCTTTCTCGAAATGAGTCGCCTCGAGCATTGCGAGGTCAGCGGCCGAGTCGATTTCCCCGCTGAACTCCTCCGGGAAGACCACGTAGCCTATTCTCCCTCCGAGACGATTCCCGCAAGCCTCGAAATGCTCGCGGGTGAACACATATAGTGACCCGTTCTCAACGAAACGCACATCCTCGGGCTCGATATCCTGTCTCCGCGGGCGGTTCCGGTAGTCGTACTCCGCCACGGCGGTGTCTCCCGTTACCTTCCAGAAAAAGCGGTGCGTGGGTGAGATCGAAAGCAGCGAGTCGTAGTTCCCCGCCGCGAACTTCTCCAGTGCCTCCTGAAGCGCGCGCTCGGGTCTGAGCGGGCTGGTAGCCTGGAGCAGAACAACGATGTCCGGCGACGGCGTGATCACGCTCAGGGCGTGCTCGATAGCGCTCTCGGTGGTGGCCGTGTCGCCCGCCAGTTCCGCCGGTCGATCTATGATGGAAGCGCCGGCGTCGGCTGATACTGCTGCTATCCCTTCATCGTCCGTGGAGACGTAGACAGTGTCCACGAGCGGCGCACCAAGGGCGTGCTCTATCGTGTGAACGATGAGCGGCTTCCCCGCAAACTCACGGATGTTCTTCCCGGGAAGCCCCTTGCTCCCGCCCCTTGCAGGGATGATGACGACAGTGTTCATGGTAGGCAATCTCTCAGCCTCAGGACGCGTCCGTCTGAGATCAGACGCTCAACGAAAGCCTTCTCCTGTCTCATATCGTGCTTGCCGGCCTTCTTGATGATCCCCTTCTCGACCAGCCACCGAGTCGCCCGTCTGTCGTGGTAGTGCGCCAATGAATCTATGAAGAAGTCGAAGCCATGTATGACGACCTTCTCAAAACGCCCCAGGCTCCACAGAATCGCTGAAGTCCCTGTTGTCGGTCTTCTTGCGCCCAACATCCTCTCGTACTCCTTGACCTCAGACCTCGGGACAAGTTCGTACTGGCCCGAAATTTATCGCAAGCTTGGCCTCTTAGGGTCGCTGACGAGCTTTCGGGTGGCGG
>JAUVLG010000183.1 GCA_030595835.1 Candidatus Eiseniibacteriota bacterium
ATCCGCGACTTCGAGACCGTCCGTATGCTCACACAGATCTCCACCGACCCCACTGAGATCGGACGGCTCGCCAGGCTCAACCCGAAGGTCGTCCAGCAGTACCTCGACCTCCTGCCGCTCGACCCTCGTTCCCATACAGAACAACCCGCCGACGAGCCACAAGAGCCGGCGGCGGGTCCTCAAGATCTACCGGTGTCCCAGGACACCCCCACAACCACAAAGGAGGTGCACACAGAGCTTGCAGCTACGCCCGCCACCGGCGTAAGATAAACCTTCCTCCCATCCCTCCCCACACCCCTCCCGGTGTCATATGATACTGTAGAGTAGGAAGCAGGCGCCGTGGCTTCAGGACTCGGGTGGGAGTTCCTGACTCCTTTCGGGTCAGGCCTCAGTCCCGACGTCCATACCCGGTTTCCAGCATCCCCTCATCGAACCGTGCATGAGGTTTTCCCTCACACGGCTCTCCTGTGGGAACTCAGGGTCACGAAGGTTGCCGGCGCACCCGGTAGTCCGAGTAGAGGCCGAGCGTATCATAGAGATGGGTATAGCCGTATCGCTGCCAACCCAACCCCCTGCGTCCGGCTCTCCTCTGGAGCACTCGCCGTAACCGCGTCTCCACATACCAGCGGATGTCGTGGAACACTCGCGAGGAGTTACCCACGCGAAAGTAGTTCACCCAGCCTCGTAACAACCGGTTCGTGCGCTCAACTTGTTCCTCCGTGGAGACCGGAGCACTCGCGTTCAGCGTCTTCTTCACCCGGTTGCGGAGTCGTTGTTGAGACTTCCGCGACGGTGAGTAGAGCGCCGCTCGCTTCGTGTGATCCCGGTTCCACACCCGACGGAACGTGAAGCCGAGGAAGTCGAACGCCTCCTGTTCGGCATCCACCACCCGACTCTTCTCCTCATTGAGTTCGAGTTCCAGCCGGGACAGAAGCTCCCGAAGGCGATCCATCGCCCACTGAGCATCCTTGTCCGTCAGAAGTACCAAATCATCAGCATATCGAACCAGTTGTACGTTGGGGCCGCTACGTCGCGTGTAACCTCGCTTCTCCCACGTCGCATCCAGCGCGTGAAGATAGATGTTGGCAAGAAGTGGTGATATCACTCCGCCCTGGGGCGTCCCACGGTCAGGCTGCCAACGTCGACCGTCCTCCTCGACCGTGCACTTCAGCCACCTCTTGATCAGCTTCAGAACCCGCCGGTCCACGATCCTCCGTGACACCAGCTGCATCAGCTTCCCGTGAGGGATCGAGTCGAAGTACGATCGGATGTCTACGTCACAGACCCGGGTCAGTCCCCAGTTCAGATACTTCACCACCTCGCCCGCCGCCTGTTGTGCGTTCCGCTTCGGACGGAACCCCCAGCTCGTGTCACGGAAGTCAGCTTCAAAGATCGGCTCCAACACTAGCAAAGCCGCTTGCTGAACCACCCGATCACGTACACAGGGAATACCCAACGGCCGAAGTCGTCCATCAGGCTTCGGGATGTGCTCCCGCCGCACCGGTCGTGGCCGATACGTCCCGGAACGAAGCTCCCCCTCAAGCACACTCAGGAACTCGTCTACTCCACGCTCCTCGATCTCCTCGATGGTCTCTCCGTCCGTTCCAGGTGACCCGCCGTTTGCGCGAACGCGGCGCCAGGCCGCCCGGAGAACATCCATCCGATAGATCTTGTCATACAGAGCGTAGAACCGGAACGCAGGCTCTGCCTTCGCCTTCTCCCCTAGCTTCTTCCGAAGGTCCTGAACCTTACCGCCAGCGCTTACTAGCTCTCGCAATGCGCTTCTCCAGACCCGCTTCCAAAGCACCCACAGCAGGGGCCCTTCCCTCGCCCGGAGTTATGTTGTCTCCGGGGTCTGCAGTACTATGGCCCCATCCGACTCCCTAACGAACTCCGCCGGACTTCGGCTCGGCCTTATACCGGCGGCCTCTTCCACGCCACCCTCGACGCGGGCCCGATAGGGTCTCCCCAGTTGACACGTCCACTGTCCCGGCATGTCACCCCTGATACCCCGGAGGAGCCTCGGGCGGTGCGCCTGTCCTACGTCCCAAGGTGATGGCTTCCCAAGTGCGATAGCCGGTCGCCCTCCCCAGTTTGGTCTTTACGAGGCTACATGTAGGTTCACTCGCGTTACGACCTGCCGGTTCGCGTCACCTCCTTCGAGAGGCTTTGTCGGATCGCTTAGACGCAAGCGTTACCGCCGACGCCCGATCCCTCGCTACGGGGCTGACAGACAGTTACCCCGGTCGGCACCTTACAGCCGACTAGCAAGACGTGCCCTTAGCTGGGCACTCACCGCAAGAGAATCATCTTGCGCGTCTCTTCGAGCTCGCCCGAGCGGAGTCGATAGAGGTACACCCCGGCTGCGACATCGACGCCGTACTCGTCCGTGCCGTCCCACGCGACTTCGTGTTCACCGGCAGGTTGACTCCCCG
>JAUVLG010000236.1 GCA_030595835.1 Candidatus Eiseniibacteriota bacterium
GCCAAGCTCGTCGGCTGCATATGATGAAATGGACTCCTCCCGCAGCAAGAGGCATCATCGTGCCATGCTGCGTCCGGCATCACTGTGCCACCAGGAAGGAGGAGTCCAATGAACCACCATACCACCTACGCTGTAGACATCGCCAAGTCTGTCTTCGAGATCGCCGTCTCCCACAACCCTGGACACGTCTGTGAGCGTCACAGGCTCTCCCGTGAACGCTTCCTCACCTTCTTCGCACAGCAGAAGACGGGCACTGTGCTCCTCGAAGCCTGCGGATCCGCACACCACTGGGCAAGATCCCTGAAGGGCATCGGCCACAACGTCGTCCTGCTGCCGCCCCATCGTGTCAGGCCCTACGTCACCGGCAACAAGACCGATAGCGCTGACGCAAAGGCACTCCTTGAAGCAGTGCGCAACCAGGACATCAGACCCGTCCCGGTCAAGAGCATCGACCAGCAGTCCCTCGCTGCACTGCACCGACTCCGGTCTGCGTGGATCTCTGCGCGTACCGCACGCATCAACACCGTCAGAGGGCTGCTGCGAGAGCTCGGCGTCTTCATACCACGCGGCGCGAAGCGTGTCAGACCGGCCCTCGCGGAGCTTCTCGAGGATCCAGACTCGCCACTCCCGCACGCGCTCAGACCCGCGCTTGCTGACGCCGGTGACGAGATCGCCCTCCTGGAACGGCGCCTCGCCAACCTTCAGACCCAGCTCAACGCACTCGGTCGGTCCATCCCCGATGTCCACCTACTCCAGACCATCCTGGGCATCGGACCTATCACCGCCACCGCACTCGTAGCCTTCGTAGGCAACGTCCAGCGCTTCCCCTCGGGAAGGCACTTCGCCTCATACCTCGGACTCACTCCGAGGGAACACTCGTCTGGCCTGACTCGCCGGCTCGGGGCCATCAGCAAGCGAGGAGATACCTACATCAGAATGCTCCTCGTCCACGGCGCCCGATCCGTCCTCTGGAGCGCCAAGAGAAAGACCAACCCCGATCCCATCCAGCTCTGGGCTCTCGAGATCGAACGCACCAGAGGACACAACAAAGCTGCTGTCGCACTAGCCAACAAACTCGCCCGCATCATCTGGGCCGTCTGGAAAAACCAGAGACCATACGAAAGGAGGAGCACCCCCTCAATACCACCGGACACTACACCTACCACGGACTGCTGAGACGACACTGCGTTGATGGCGTTCCGGTCTGCCCGGCGCGGGGATGAACCGATAACTAGCCTGGCCCTCGAGGCCGTGACAGACGATTGGTTCCCCGCGTGCGACTTCCATCATGGCCCGGAGATCTCACACGTCTCCCTCGATGAGGCCGAAGATACGAATGCAGTCAGACCACGTCACCACACCTGTCACTCGGCACTTGCGGAAGGAGTCCA
>JAUVLG010000063.1 GCA_030595835.1 Candidatus Eiseniibacteriota bacterium
GGGACTGGGTCTGAACGATCTCAAGGCCTTCTACGCCGGCAGGTACCGTCCTGAGGAGGCGGTGCTCGCCGTTGTCGGGGCCGTCGAGCATGACAGGGTGCGGGCTGAAGTGGAGAAGCTGTTCTGCGCGGCGAGTCCGCTCCCCCCTGCGGCGCGTAAGGACGAGGTTCCAGTGCCGGTCGAGGAGTCAGCGGTCACCGCGCCGCGCCGGAGCGTCCTGTCGGGTCTGTCACCTTTGCCACAGGTCGTGCTCGGGTTCCGCACGCCGGCAGCGGTGCACGAGGACACTCCTGCTCTGGATCTCCTGGCCGCACTGCTCTCCTCAGGGCGCAGTTCCTTGATGTATGCGAGGCTCGTCGACGAACTTGGAATGGCAACCGACGTCTCGGTATCCAAGATCCCGCAGGCCGACCCCGGGCTCTTCTATCTGTCCGCCTCGCTGCACGCAGGCGTGTCACCGGAGAAATGCGAGGACGAGATTCTGAGCCTGGTGTCCAGACTCGTTGAGTCCGGCGTCTCCGAGGACGGGCTCTCGAGGGCCAGGAACCTGACGCGAGTGGATCTGGTGCTTGGCCGCGAGACGTGTCTCGGCGATGCCGGGTCCGTAGCGTTCTGGGAGTGCCTCGGGGATTGGCGTCTTGGCGAAGCGCACGAGACGCGACTTGCGCACGTGACCGCCGCCGACATCCGGCGCGTCGCTGCGACCTACCTCGACCCGGCTGGAAGGAGCAGCGCTTGGCTGGTTCCGTGACAATACCTGCCAGGCTGGTCCTTCCGAACGGCCTGACGCTTCTGACAGCCTCGGCGCGCAGCGCGCCGGTGTTCACCGCCATGCTCGTCGTGGAAGCAGGCTCGCGGTGCGACCCCGAGGGCAGTTCGGGACTCGCGGCTCTTCTCGGTGGCATCCTCCTTGAGGGCTCAACCTCACATTCTGCCTCGTCCATCGCGATGGCGGTCGACTCGATGGGTTCTTCGCTGGACGCGGTCACCGGCTACGAGACCACCGCGGTCATCGCGAGCGGTCTGGCCGAGCATTGTGACAAGTCGCTGGGTTTCCTGTCGGAGGTCGCGACGTCTCCGGCGCTCGCCCCTGCCGCCGTGACCGAGTGCGTGCGCCGGCAGCTCGCGGAGCTGGCCGAGGATGAGGGACAGGCGTACGACGTGTGCCGCCGTGACTTCATGAAGACCGTGTTCCGGGGGCACCCGCGCAGGAATCCTGTCGGAGGTTTGCCCGAAACCGTCGCACGGCTGACCGGCGGCGACCTCGAGTCGTTCCACGGCCGTCACTACCGGCCGGACAACGCTATCCTCGCCGTCGTCGGCGACCTGGATGCCGGTGAGCTGCTTGAGCTGGCCGCCGAGCGCTTTGGAGCGTGGCAGGGCTGCGGACGGGACGCCGACCCACTCCCACCTCCGAGTCGGCAGCGCGGGCGGCGGGTCGAATCGGTCGCAATGGACAGCCAGCAGGTTCACGTCAGCATCGGGAATCTGTCGATCGCGCGTTCGGACCCGTTCTTCTACGCCACGTCCGTGATGGACGTTATCCTGGGCGACAGCGCTGGGTTTGGCTCGCGACTGGCGACGAAGCTGCGCGAGGAGCAGGGCCTCGCCTACGTCATCGAGAGCGATGCATCGGGGTCGGCGGGACTGCAGCCGGGCGTCTTCTGGGCTTACACCGCCACCTCACCCGGGCACTTCGAGCAGCTGGTTCGCGGGGTCATGACGGAGCTCAGGCTTATTCGAGAGGAGCCCCCCTCGGTGGATGAACTGGAGTCCGCGATCGGGTATCTGACCGGTCGGGATCTGCTCGACCGCGAGACCAGCGAGGCAGTGGCCGGCAGACTCGTCCACGCGGAGCGTCACACGCTGGGCTCGGACTTCGATGCGCGCTACCCGTCCATCATCGGGTCCGTCAGCCGTGACGACGTTCTGGAGGCGGCCCGCCGCGTCATCGACCCAGAGAACTGCTCGTTTGTAACTGTCGGTCCCGTGACTCCCCCTGACGACTCACTGCTTGACGGCTGATGCTCTTCGAAGCACGCACTTCCTTCCGCTGGCCACGCACCTTGCAGTGGCTTTCCCTCTCCTAAAGGTGACAACGACCGCCCCATCGACGTCGGTTCTCACGACGAACGCGCCCGCGGCCTCGAGACGGTCCAGTGTCTGAGAGTTCGGGTGCCCGTAGCGGTTGCGCTCGCCCACCTGGACCACCGCCAGCTCGGGAGACACGCGGCGGATGAACCCCTCGGTTGAGGATGTTCCTGAGCCGTGGTGCGGCACCTTGAGCAAGCCCGCGCCCAGTTCTACAGGCGCGGCGCAAAGGCGCTTCTCCGCGCGTCTTTCGACATCTCCGGTGAGCAGAAGATCGTGCCCGGACACGCTTCCCCGGAGGACCACGGAGCTGTTGTTCTCGGACCAGTCGTCTCCGATGGTGGCGTCGGGCCAGAGCACGGCCAGCGAGATGCCCCCGATGCGCAACGTCTCGCCCGAGGACACCTCCCGAACTCCTGTCCCGCGCTGTTCCGCCACCACCATCAGGTGGGCCAGTCTGACGTCGGACGCCCTTCCGACAGGCAGGAGTAGCGTGTCGACCCGGACGCCCGTGAGCACGGAAGCCGCGCCTCCGTAGTGGTCGGCGTGCGCGTGCGTAACGATGATGGCAGCAAGCCGCCCGATGCCCTCGCGCCGGAGATGTCGTAGCACGACGTCTTTGCCCGCGTCACGGACGTGCATCCTCCCTGCCTGCGCCCCCGACGAGGGGCCCGGCCCCGCGTCGACAAGAACGTACTGACGGCGCGGCAGCTCCAGCAAGATCGAGTCCCCCTGCCCCACGTCGAAGAAGACCACTCGCGGGTAGCTTCTGCCGGGTCCGGTGAGGAACAGCGACGCGGCGACGACAACCGACCCGAGCATGACGGCCACACCTGCGCGCCTGGTGCGACCGGATGTGGTCCTTGCCCGAAGACAGAATCCCGTCGTCGCGCACAGAACGGCCGGCCAGAAGCGCGACGCGACCTGGACGGTCGCCCAGGGACAGTTTCCGAGGCGCTCGGTGATAAGCACGAGCAGTTGGATCGAACTCCAGGCGACAGCGGCGAAAGCGGACGCGGGCCAGCTCCCGAGCGACTCGGTCACGAGCATCGCGATGCCTGAGGCAACCGACAGGCCGGCCAGCGGAACGACCGCGAGGTTGGCTATCGGGGAAACCACCGAGGCTTCCCCGAAGACCCCGACGAGTATGGTTGCCACGCCTATCTGAGCCGACAGCGACAGCGCGATCGGTGCGGCGAGCTTGACGGCGAACCTGCCCAGTGCGCGGAGCGGAACTGACAGCGCCTCTTCCAGCGGACGGTGCAGCAGGAGGATCCCCGCGACGGCAGAGAAAGACAGCCGAAAGCCCAGGTCGAAGAGCGACCCCGGGCGTGTGAGGAGGAGCACCAGGCCTGCCGCCCCCAGGGCGTTCAGGGGATTCGGCTTCCGCTCGAGCAAGGGCGCCGTGATCAGGAACGCGGCCATGGTACTTGCTCTGACGACGGAGGGTTTCGGTCCGACGATGAGCACGAACCCGACAAGAGCCGGGAGTACGAGGAGTCGAGCGAGCTTTCGCGGAACACGGAGCGACCTCAGAACCGCGTGCACGATGAGAACGATAAAGCCGACGTGCAGGCCCGAGACGGCGAGCACGTGGACCGTGCCCGCTCTCCTGAATGACTCGGTCAGCTCTTCCGGCAGCTCCCGTCCGGTACCGAGCAGTAGCCCACGCAGCACCTCGCCGGGCATGCCGGGCACTCTCTGGGGCAGGGTGCGGTAGATCCAGTCCGCTACGCCGAGGCGTCGGTCGGCGTGCTCGCGCTCGATCAGCTCGCAGTGTCGCAGCGTGCGGTGGATGCGTCTGTTTCTGAGGTAGAACGCGAAGTCGAACGCGCCCGGGTTCCTGCGCCCGTCCGGAATATCGAGCTCGCCTGCGAGTACGGCCACGTCACCTCTCGCGGGCAGTGGCTCGCCGTCCGGCCAGCGAGCCCAGACGAGTCCACTGGCGGGGCCGCGGCGCAGTCCCGGTTTCTGGGTGTCTCTGAACTCGAGTGCCTCGACCACGACATTGGCGTGGCCCGAGGGCGTCCTCCGGATCTCCGCTACGCGCGTGCGCATGGCGACCGTCACGCCAGTCTGCTTCAGACCTACGTGGTCAGGCGAGAGCGCCACGTGCGACAGCTGGTAGTGTGTGAATCCCGCTGCGAGCAGCGCACAGAGGAGTGCGGTGTCGGCGAGAACGGCGCGCGGGTGCCTTCTGCCAACCACGTTGACGGCGGCAGGCACGCAGAGCAGGAGTCCCGCGGGAGCCAGCAGGCGGACCAGCGTGACATGAGCCCCACATCCGCCGGCGCAGCACCCGGCCAGACCGACTCCCAGGCCTATCGCCAGGCCTGCTATCAGGGCCGGGATTCTACCCTCGAGCTCGAGCATCTGATGGCCACGCGTGGGGAATGGTGGGGTAGCGGAGGACGGTGTTGTTCAGCAGCACGTTCCGTTCCGAGCGCGGTTTCCCTGGACCGATACTGCGGGGCATGGTAGACTGTGACTGGCTCTCACGATGGGTCAGGTAGATGTGACGGGAGCAGAGACAACACATGTGTCAACTTGACAGTGTGCCGTAGCTGTGCTACAATGAAAACAGGTTGAAGCACATCCCCTTTTGGATGGGGCATCCGGCCGCCGAGCGGCGGCCACTGCAGAGGAGTCCGGAGGCCATGACCACAACCGCCAAGACATTTGGGGTTGTCGTTCCTGTTCTCGTGGCAACGACCTTCTGCCTCAGTGTCCCGTTCATTCTGATCGTCGCCGACATCGCGATCCTCGGTGGTGCCATCATCGCATTCGTGGCACAGCGCAGGGCTCCGGTCGGCATTCCCGCAGAGGATCTTCCGGAGCTGGAGTAGCTCTCCTCCCGGCATGGAACGGTGGACACACGCAGGGCAGGAATGGCCTAGTGGTCCTCGTCCTTGTCTACGACGAGGTTGGTCACTGTTCCCGTCACTCCCTCTATCGTCCGGAGCTGGTTGAGTGTCAGATCGAGCAACTCGTCGAAGCTGTCGGCGTGCACCAGCGCGATGATGTCCTGGTCACCGCTGGTCAGATCAGCCGACGCCACTTCGCTTCTCTTGCGGAGCCTGTCTCTGACCTCGCGCTCCTTCCCTGCTGCGACGTTGATCTTCACGTATGCTCTTGCCACGTCCACCTCCTTGCAAGATGCGTGTGCTCTCAGGCGGGCCTGTCGTGGCCCCGGTGTTCGGTCTGCGCGCGCGTACCCAGAGCATCGAGGACACTGCAAGAGCATGAAGGATGGGCGGCCACGTGTCAACCTCATCAGGGCAGCACGAGCACGTATTCTCTGTCGCGGAGATTGGTCATGAGAACCCGGCTGATGCGGTCCCGACGTCTGGCAAGAACAGCGGCGGCGACCTCGAGCGCTACCTCCCGGTGGACGGTGTCGAGCTTGTTGAGTATCGGGCAGACCCCCGCGCTTTCGGGGATTCCCTTCATTCCCCCTGCCTCGGCGGTCAGAACGTCGGCGATGACGGCGGCCGTCACGACGTTCGAACCCGTCAGCCTGCGCACGAGTTCCGGACGGTGAATCCTGCCCGGGCTGATGGGTTCCCCCAGTGCGTCCAGCCCGGCCACGGGCGACACGAGGTCGACGCCCGGCGGCAAGAGCGGCTCGTGTTCACCGGGAGCCTTGAGGGGCATCTGGCGAGCCCCGTCTGCCTCGACGAGCACGACGTCCGCGAGGTCCCGGTCCCGGATCGTGGTCAGGATCCACGGGTCCACTCCGAGGAACTTCCCATCGCCCGCGCGCCCGGCCGAGAGGAAGGCGAGTCCCGTCTCGGACAAGACGCGCGCGAGTTCCTCAGGTGGCTCGTCACCCGTCATTGTGAGTACCCGCATCGAAGTCGCCACGCTCGGCCCCACTCGCGTCGTTGTCGAGGCGAGCACTCGCCACCCGCTGTTCGTCAGTTCGCGAGAGAGAGTGAGCATCGTCCCGGTCTTCCCGCCACCGCCGACCAACGCGAACACCTGCCCCTTGCGGATTCCCAGTGCATCCGAAAGGAGAGAGAAGTCGCGAGTCAACTCTCTGTGTCCTGGTACATGACGACCCTGTTTCTTCCCAGGTGCTTGGCCCGGTACAGGGAGATGCGGTCGGCCTTGTCGATGAGGTCGGTCTTGGAAGCGGCATCGAGCGGGTAGAGCGCCCCACCGATGCTGATGGTGAGATTCCACGCGGGCTGTTGTTCGGATCCGGTAATGAAACGGTGCATCGCGATCGTGCTGCGGATTCGCTCGGCGACGGCGAGGGCGCTCTCGCGTGAGATGTCCGGCAGTATGACTCCGAACTCCTCCCCTCCATATCTGGCAACGATGTCCACCTGCCTCGCGTTCTCGGACAGTATCTTTCCTACCTGTCGCAGGACACTGTCGCCGGCGGCATGCCCGAGCGTGTCGTTGACGCTCTTGAAGTCGTCGAGGTCGCCGATCAGGAGCGCCATCGCGTTCCCGGTTCGCTTCGACCGTGCGATCTCTCGGGCGAGCTGCTCATCAAAGTAGCGGCGGTTGTGGATCTGGCAGGTCTGGTCGATGAAGATCAGTTCCTCGACCTCGAGCCGGCGCTTGATCAGCCCCGCTGCGAACTCGGCGACGAACTGCAGAACGGCCACCGAGTTGGAGTCGAACGCGTAGTTCCTGCTGCTCCAGATCGCGAGCGTTCCATAGACGTAGGCGTCTGCCTCCAGCGGCGCGACCGCAAGAGCTCCCGACGCACTGCGGGGGAACTGACGAGAGTGGTTGGAGTCCCTTCGGATGTCTTGGATGGAGAGTACCTCGCCCGTCGACTCGACCTGCTGTCTAACGGCCGGAGGCGCGATCTGGTCATCTTCGTCCGACACGCAGATGTCCTCGAGCTCCGTCAGGTTGGTTGCCTGGGAGTTGATGAGTCCCCTGGACATCGCCAGCGCCACCCGGTCGGCCCCGACGGCGTCCTTCAGAAGATCGTAGAGGTATCCCAGTGCACCACCCAGGTCGGTCCGGCGGCTCGAAGCGGCGACAGTTCGGAGAAACGAGAGCGTCATCGCGGCTCTGGGCGGCTCGGCGCGTCCTCGGACCGGTTCGTGGACCCCCGAGGCATCCGATTCCGGGGGCGTTGCACGCGGCCCGGCGCCGGACGTCCGCTCCGAAGTGAGTTGCTCCAGGCTGATGGAAACAGTGTCGAGGGTCAGGAGGTTCCGGTACTTGAGGCGGATGACCCCATCGTTCTCCGAACGGGAGAGTCTCCGCATGTACCCCAGCTCGCAGAGCCTGTCCATAAGTCGCACCGCCCCCGTGCGAAACGCCTGTTCGTCCCCGGCGGAAACCATGCTTTCATAGAAAGCCATGCCGTCCTCATCGAGGCGGTCGATGGGCACGAGGCTGGCCAGAAGTTCACAAGGGGAACGAGTGGGCTTTCTCATAGTCATTTTGGGCGTAACTATCCCTGACGGCGTCACACATTTTGCTCGGCACAGTTCTTCCATACCATTATACACAATAGTCAAGGTACAGTCAATGAAGCTCGGTGCATCGTCTCGCGTTTTTGCTTGCATAGGTTCGCATCAAGGGGATAGTCTCTCGCCTCATGAAGCTACTAAGAGTTGCACTCGCGTTGTTCAGTGTTGTTGTGGTCGCTGGCTGCTCCTCCACGGTGCGGGTTGCACCCGCGCCTGGTGCCGACTTGCGGACGCTGGCGCAGGATGGTGCCAGCCCCGCTGAGTCGATCGAGGCGGCCGACGTGCTCTACAGGGAGGCCCTTGCCCACTACGTGACGAACGAGCTCGACGAGGCCCGTCCGCTGCTGAGACGGGCGCTGGCTGAGCTCGGCGATGCTCACCCGGACGACGGAGCCCTCAGATCCGAGAAATCCTCCCTCAGGTCGAGGGTCGAGTATTTCCTGGCGGCGGTAGAAGGCGCCGGCACGCCGCGCACTCAGGTCGCTCCGACCGAAACTGCCCGGATCGATACAATACCTCTTCCGGTTCTCGACGCCACGGAGGCCAGAGCAAACTGCGAGTCCCCGGTCGTCACGGTGATGAACGACCGCGTTGAGAAGTGGCTGGACTACTTCCAGGGCAGGGGGCGCAAGGACATGCAGCGCTGGCTCTCGCGGGTCCCTCGCTACCGTCCCATGATTGACCGAATGCTCGAGGAAGAGGGCCTTCCCCCGGAGCTGTTCTATCTCGCCATCGTCGAGAGCGGTCTCAATCCAAACGCGTATTCGAGCGCTCACGCGGCCGGGATGTGGCAGTTTATATCGAGCCGAGCAAGGATGAACGGCCTCAGGGTCGATTGGTGGATCGACGAGCGCCGGGACCCCGAGAAGGCGACGCGCGCCGCATGTGCCTACCTGAAGGAACTTCACGAGAGGTTTGGGTCGTGGGAGCTGGCGCTGGCAGGATACAACTCCGGTGAAGGACGAGTCGAGCGTGCACAGAGGAAGAGGCCCTCGTGTCCAGACTACTGGTGCCTGGACCTCCCCCGGGAGACGGAGAACTTCGTGCCCAAGTTCATGGCGGTTGTTCTCATCGGTACCAACCCGTCCAAGTACGGGTTCGAGACACCGACCGCCGGTGCACCGCTCTCGTACGATACGATTGAGATTACGGACGCCGTCGACTTGCAGATCATCGCCGACGCGACCGGCATCGGCTACGATGACATCAAGAAGCTCAACCCGGCGCTGCGCCGGTGGTGCACGCCGCCGAGCAGTTCCGCTACCACGGTGAGGGTCCCAACCGGCAGCGCGCAGCAGTGTCTCGCTGCCATCGGCTCTATCTCGCCGGAGGATCGCGTTACGTGGCGAAGGCACCGCGTGTCGACCGGAGAGACGCTCTCGGGCATCGCGAAGGCCTACGGCACGAGTATCTCAGCGATAACATCGGTCAACGACATACGAAACCCGCACAGCATTCGCTCGGGCAGCCACATCGTGATCCCAGTGGGCCCTGGAGCCGACAGCGCGTCCGCGTACGCCGATCTCTCCATGGCTACCAACTACCGGGTTCGCCGGGGAGACACGGTCTCGTCGATAGCGCGGAGGCACGGCAAGAGTACGAAGGACGTGTTGCGCTGGAACGGGCTTGCCTGGAATTCGAGGATCTATCCCGGAGATGTGATCACGATCCGAAGCATGTAGCGGCACCGAGCATCGACCGCTGAAGAGGAACGACGGGAAGACGATCCCTGACGACAGAGAACAGCGGACGACAGAGAACAGCGCCTGACATGAGTGAAGAAGCCCCCGCTCCAACGGAGCGGGGGCTTCTTGCTTGGTCTTGGTGTGCACGGCTGCGACCTACGTTGTTGAAGGTCGTTCCATGTCGTCCTAGCGCCGCACGCGCATTGGGGCGAGCACGGCCTCCCTGCCCTTCCCGTCGAGAGAGGGCACGTCCGACACGACCGCACGAATCATGGTGTCCCAATCGTGAATCGACCAGCCGTCAACGTAGTCATAGAGGAAGGTCTTGAAGGCGAGCGGCTCCGAGTGGTCCTCGTAGACGCGCGGGTTCTCTCTGACCATCCACTGCATTCCGACGAAGAACTTCTTGTTGGGATACTGGGCATTGTCAGTGATCGCGACCGCGTTCGGGAACGTAATCGTGATCCACTCGTCCTCGGGATACATGCCCTTGTCCGGGAAGGGCAGGTAGCCGTTCTCGTCGTTCCCCGGGGGGCCGGGCATGCTGTCCGGAAGCGTCGTGCGCCAGACCCAGGCAAGGAACGGTTCCGAGGTGGGCGCCTGGGGGTCCTGGTCATTGATTTCCTGGTCGTTCGCGTTGAAGAATATGATCTTGGTGACGTAGTTTGCCCAAGTTGGAGCCTGGTACCTCACCGCTACCCGCTCTCCGGGCCACAGCTGTAACGTGTTGTTGTGATTGTCGTAGTCCCCGTCGTCCTGGAGAAGCTCCTCCTCCTTACCCTCGACCTCCCAGTGCAACGTGAGCAGTTCGTCAGCCAGGTTGCCCGCGGCATCGAACGACTCGAGGTAGTAGTTCATCAGCGTGTCCGCGTGACCGCCGGACAGCGGAGGGCAGGGGACGTCGACCGCGAAGTTGACGATGCCGTCAGGCAGCGGGTCGAACAAAGTGGCAACGTACTCCTTGAGTCCGGTACGGATCCTGGCACCGGAAGCCGATGTGTCAGTGTTCCCCGATACGGTCACACTGGGGAGACCTGACTCCCAGTAGCTCTCCACGGTGTCCCACACTGCGCCCTGTATGCTCTCAAATGCGATTGGCGGAGGCGTTTGGTCGAGGATGATCGTTACCGTCGGCGCATCGCTGCGCGCGACCTCGTTACCGTAGAGATCCGTGACCCGCGCGCGGATGCTCTTTATCCCCTCCTCACCGAGGCTTACTCCCTCCACGGTGTAGCGCCCTCCGAGGCCGTCGTTCGGGATCGCCGGAGAGGAGAGAGCCGCGCCCGCAGGCTCGTTCTCGTAGTCGTCATCATTGACGTAGATCTTGATCGTCGCGCCGACCTCAGCGCGCCCGCGCACGTTGATCGTCTCTTTGTTCAGACTCGACATGTGGACGGGATTCGTGATCGCGGAATTTTCAGGGACCTCCTCATCCGGTGACATCAGGTCCTTGCTGCATCCGGCCCAGAAAACGAGCACGAACGCCGCAAGGACGGCGGCGAATATCATGTACCGCCTGGCATGGACCTTCGTCATCTGCAACATCTCCTTTCGAGGGAGGGCTTTCTAATGGACGGGATGGATCCTGTTCCTCTTCCCTGCCCTGTCCGGTTGGCCAGAGACCCCGGGGGGTGCGTGTCAGAATCCGTAGGAAGCCGACACCCGGTGACTCGAGTCCAGATACTCGTGTTTTCCAAATGCATAATCAACCGTGAATCCGGCGAGGTTCAACCCCGCCCCGGCAGTCAACTGGCCCATCGCGAGCCCTGTCCTGACACCCACCATGTCTCTGTAGACAAACTCGACACCGTAGTGAGTGTCCGCTGAGATCGCACCGATGTGATACTCGTCCGCCAGAAGCCTGTTCTCAAACCTCACGTCGGCATCGACCGCCGCCGTGACGACGCCATCCATCGACGACACCGGTGTTGTGTAGGCCACTCCCACCTTCACGGTGGGCATTATGCGCTCGCGCTCCCTGGTGTCCCAGACGAGGAATGTCGTGGTCACGTCATGGACGTTGATGCCGAGGGTCGTTCTTCTTGTGACATCATACTTCGCTGCGAGGTCGAACCCCAGACCGTAGCAGGAGTAGTTGCCGATGGACTTCCTGATCAGCTTGAGGTTGCCGCCCAGACGCAGTCGCTCGGAAGACCGACGCGCGTAGGTGATGAGGGCGGCCATCTCCGAGTCACTCTCCCACACTATGTCGTCCTCGTTGTACTGGACATCGCCATCAACGACGTCGAAGCCGCCCGTGAATGGAATGTCGTCCACGGCAAGCCTTATGACCGTCACCGCGAGGGCGGCGTCAGCAGACAGAGGATGCACGTATGCGCCGGTGTCGTAGTTCACCACGTCACCGAAGGTCTCCGAGTGCATGAGGTGCACGGAGCGCGCATCTGCATCAGCGATGCCGGCCGGGTTCCAGTAGCCGGACGTCACATCATCAGCCACAGCGACGAAGGCACTGCCCATGCCGAGTGCTCGTGCTCCGACACCATGAGTCAGGAACTCGCCCGCATACTTGTTGGCGGCGTGTGCGCCGCTGGCCAGCGTCAGCGAAACGACGAACATCAGGGTCAGGATACACCTAACCAGGCGGCCGCCGCGGGTTCTCCGCGCTGTCGTTCCGATTGCGTAAGTCCTCATCAATGCCACTTCTAGCATGGTTGGCGTCCGTTGTAAAGGGGGAATAGACCCACGCCGGAGGCCGTTCTGCGGTGTCCTTCGGTCCGGGGCCCCTGACGACGAACTCGGCCCGGAGCCTCTCGTTCATTCTGGCTATCCGAACCACGTTTGCGTCCACCCTCCTTAGACGCGCCGACAGCCTGATAGCTTCAAAGAGGTCGTACTCCTCTTCCGCCAGATAGCCGAGATCGATACGGTGGCGCCCCAGATGTTTCTCCCTCGACAGGCCGTACTCCACCATGTAGAGCAAGGTTGAAACGGACACGGTGGCGAGCCGCTGGTTCTCCTCATGCAGTCTGATCTCAACCGGCCGCATGTCCCGAAGTCCGTTCATGTCCCTCCCACTGGCGTGTTGCTCTCCGGCCGCCATCCGGTGTCGGACGCGTGGTCAAACTACCGCAAGAGAATCATCTTGCGCGTCTCTTCGAGCTCGCCCGAGCGGAGTCGATAGAGGTACACCCCGGCTGCGACATCGACGCCGTACTCGTCCGTGCCGTCCCACGCGACTTCGTGTTCACCGGCAGGTTGACTCCCCG
>JAUVLG010000054.1 GCA_030595835.1 Candidatus Eiseniibacteriota bacterium
ACCCTGAGTTCCACGTGCGCCGCCTGCGGCACGGAGTACGCAATGCTCGTCGCGAGTGTGAACGGGTTCGGCGCGTTCTGGAACAGCGACAGCTTCCGCTCCAGACCGTCAGGAACGCCGGTCTCAGACCCGGCTGTGAAATCGCCATCTGAGTCGTCCCGCTGTGCCAGCCCTGCCGCGTCGTGCGCCACCACGCGGATTCGCGCGGTCGTGTTGAAGCTGTCAGGAACGGTCCACTCGAACGAGCCATCGTTGACCTCGCCCGCTGCGATGACGTCCGGAAAGCTCGCGCCGCTGTCCCAGGACCGCAGGATGTCAACCGATGTCACCCCGACGTTGTCAGAAGCCGACCACTGGATGCTCGGTGTCGCTCCTCCCTCGAACTCCTCCCCACCATTCGGGTAGGTCAACGTCACAGTCGGCTGCTCCGTGTCGGGCCATGACCCTTCGGCCAGCCATTCGACGGTCCTCCTCATGATGGTGTCGCGCATCGCGGAACCCGTTACGCCCTCGAAACCGAAAGCGAAGTAGACCTCCCGGTGTCCCGTGCTGTACCGGATGGCGCCCTCCGCGGTGCCGTCGTACCGGAACACACCGGTCGCACCGCTCCTCGGTTCGATCTCACTCGGGTACTCCTGGTTCATAGCGGAGTCCGAGCCGTTCAGCGTGAATGAGAGCCCGCCGCCGATGGGGTCGCCGGATACGCCCGCGACGTCGCGGTAGCCGGAGTCATCCAGTACGTAGTCGGCGTGCAGGTAGTCCTCGTACCACTGCTGCGAGCTCGAGCTGCCCGCACCGACCAGCGACCACCCGATATCCTCGCCGGAGATCATCAGACGACCGCCGTTGTCGAGGAAGGACGAGAGCACGGGACGGTTGTCGTCGCCGGGCTTGCCGCCCCAGCCGCAGTCCCAGACGACCACGGTGTAGCGCTCGAGCTCCGAGAGGCCGATGGGGCCCTGAAGCTGCTCGTCCCAGTTCTGGTAGATGTATCCGTTGTTGTCGAGCGCGGCCTTGAAGTAGGCGTCGGTCCCCTCGCCCGCGTCGTCATCCACGAGGATGATGGGCGTGGGCCCCAGCACGACATCGAACGTGTCCGTGTTCGAGTAGGCGCCGTCCGCCGATATCGCCAGCACGAACTCGACGACCTCGCCCGCCGGAGCGAACTCGTCCACTGTGAAGCCGAACGGGATCCAGCCCCACACCGTCTCCCCCGCTTCCATATTGCCATAGCTCGCGGTAGGCTGTGTCACCGCAACGTAGGAGCTTCCGCACGAGAGCGAGGCTTCTACGGACAGCCGCTCGGGAGATACAATCTCGTTGTTGAGAGCAACGGACATCGCGATGCTCTCGCCGGGGTCACACCAGCCGTCCCCGTCGCCGGAGGAGTCATCAACAGTGTGCGCGTTGTGGACGATGTCGTTCCCGGCGTAGTAGAAGACCTGCTGGGTCGCCGTGCCTATGGCAGCGGCCCCGTACTTGATCCAGAAGTAGCCGCCCAGGTCACCCCACCAGTCGCCCCAGCTGTTCTTGCAGAGCCAGGCGCCGTCGCCGGCACCACACTTGTTGTCGTCCCATCCGACTATCGCCACGGCGTGGTTGATGGGCTCGGTGTCCTCGTGGTCATAGCACCCCGAGCCGTACGAACCGAAGTCGCCGTAGACGGTAAAGGTCGTGGCCACGGGACCGACAAGAACAGCGGTCTTGATGGCATCGACGTCGTTCGGGATGTCTACCCAACGCTTGCAGGTCGCTACCTTGTCGCACGACGAATCCGCGCACGGCTCCTCGTCGTCGGCCACGTAGGGCATGCACGTCTCGTCGACCGAGCCGTTCACCCTAATATAGTTCCAGGCCCACGAGTACCAGCCGCCGTCACAGCCGTATCCGCCCGTCTCGCAGGACAGGATCTGCTGCTCGGAAAGGTCCAGCTCCACTCCCGAGTGGATGAGGATCATCGCCTCGAGCGCGCTGTGCGCCGCAAAGTCCCAGCAACTGCCGCATCCCCCCTGGCTCTTGACGGGCGTAACGCCGCCCAGCGTCCGCCAGCTGAAGCTGTCGGGCAGATCACGGGCGATCGGGAAGTCATCTGCGTCCAGCACGTCGAATCGCCTGAGGACCTCGGACGGAATCCGGGCGCCGAGGAGTCTCTGGAACTCCCCCTCGCTCAGGTCGGTCGTCCAGTTCCGCCTGGCCGTCCAGGTGTATCCGTTCGCGTCGATCTCACGCTGGATCGCATCGATCGCAGGATCAACGACGGCCGTGTCGGCCGGCGCAGGACCCTGAAGCGAAACCAGAGCCACAACTGCGACAGCGCACAGAAGTGCGTGCCGGAAAGCGCTCGACATGGGTGCTCCCTCCGTTTGGGAACTTGACTTACTGCGTAATTGTACTCCTGTAGCATAGTCCTGTCCAGCCCGAGACTGTTTCCACGGATTGTGCCCCTGCTGCGCTTGGGAACGCTCTCTCCAGGACAATGGGTCCTCTGGCCGGGCCTCCTTGCCGGCGCCTACGACCCCCGAGGGCGACCGGTCCCAACCCTCGACCGCCCCGGATCTGACCTGTACTGCAGGGCCTCTGACACGTGCTCTGCAGCCACGGCCCCCGCTCCCGCCAGGTCGGCGATGGTCCTCGCAACACGCAGCACCTTGTGATAGGAGCGGGCGGAGAGGTCCAGCTTCCTGACCGCACTGCGCACCACGCTCCGGGCTTCCGTGCTCATCCGCACGATGTCATCGAGAACTGCAACGTGAAGTCTCGCATTGACTGTGGCGAGACCGCCCCGGTCCGTGTGGGCGCTCCGCGCCCGCTCCTCCTGCGCACGCCGGGCCGCGAGCACCCGCCCGCGCGCCCCTCGCGTGTCGTCGGACGCCGCACCTCCGGCAAGTTCCTCGAACGCGGGCGCACCCAGCGAGACCCGCACGTCGATTCTGTCGAGAAGGGGTCCCGAGACCTTCGACAGGTAGCGCCTGATCGCCGGCGGCGTGCATCTGCACGGCACGCGCGGATGGCCGAGGTTACCGCACGGGCAGGGGTTCATACTGGCGACGAGGGCGAACTCGGACGGGAACGAGACCGTCGACATGGACCTTGTGATGGTCACGCGACCCTCCTCGACCGGCTGTCTCAACGCCTCCAGCGCATCCCGGCGGAACTCCGGGAGTTCGTCCAGGAACAAGACTCCCGCGTGGGCCAGACTGACCTCTCCCGGACGCGGAACACTGCCTCCTCTAATCAGCCCCGCCGCGGATACAGTGTGGTGCGGCGCTCTGAACGGCCGGGCCGTCAGAAGCCCGGCCCCTTCGGGAAGCAGACCCGCAACGCTGTGCACAGTCGTAACGACGAGCGCCTCTTCCTCCGTCAGGTCCGGGAGTATCGCCGCCATCCGCCGCGCAAGCATGGTCTTTCCCACACCCGGCGGGCCTACCATCAGCAGATTGTGCCCACCGGCGGCCGCCACCTCGAGAGCGCGCTTCGCGTGTTCCTGTCCGCGAACGTCCGACAGGTCTTCCGCGCGGGCTCCCGGGTCCGGACGGCTGGCGGAGTCCTCGATCAGAGCATCCGGCTCCCCTCCCCCAAGAATTCTGACGGCGCTCTTCAGGCTCGCGGCCGGCAGCACCCTGAGTCGTCCCACTGCCGAGGCCTCCCTCGCGTTGGTTGGAGGAACGATCATCTTGGTGAGCCCAGCGCGCGCCGCGGCCACGGCCATCGGGAGCACGCCACGCACGCGGCGCGTGGACCCGTCCAGTGCCAGCTCTCCCATCACGGCCACGCGTTCGAGCACGCTCGCGGCCACCTGCCCGGTGGCCGCCAGAATGCCCAGGGCTATCGGCAGGTCGAAGCCGGCGCCCTCTTTCCTAACGTCCGCCGGAGCCAGGTTGACGGTAATCCGCTCCATCGGGAACTTGAACCCTGAGTTCCGTATGGCCGAAGCCACGCGGTCGCGCCCCTCGCGGACGGCGCTGTCGCCGAGACCGACCGTTGAGAACGAGGGCAGCCCACGGCTGACGTCTGCCTCGACCCTGACCACGTACCCCTCGATCCCGCTCACCCCTCCACTCGATACTCTGGCAAGCATCGTCACCACCCCCGTCCGTCGGCGCCGAACGCACCGACTATGTGCTCGACAACCAGTGAGAGACCGCCTCGCTCAACGCGCACTTCGACAACATCGAAGCGTGACGACATATCGTTGAGATCGTGTTCTGCCAGAAACCCCCGGGCGGCACGAACGATGCGCCGCATCTTCTCCCTCCCAACGGCCTCGCGAGGGAGGCCGTACCCTCGACCCGATCTGCATTTGACCTCGACGAAGACGATCCGACCCTCGGTCCGAGCGACGATGTCGATCTCGTGTCTGTGGAAGGTGTAGTTCGTGGCGAGTATCGCGTAGCCCTTCATCCGGAGGAACGCCGCGGCGACCCTCTCGGCAAGCTCGCCCAGTTGTCTGGTGGACATGGAGATGCTCCACGGGGAATGCGGTGGCACGGGGAACGACGACCACGGTTCCTGCGGGCTATCGGGGATGCTTGCTCATGTGTTCAGCGAGACTCGGGGATGCTTGCTCGTGTGTTCAGCGGGACGTGGGGATGCCCGCATGCAGACGCACGTAGCAACGCTTGTAGAGGCCTCTCAGCTTGGATAGCTCGAAGGCCACCAGCCTTTCCTTCTCGCGCGCTATCTCCTGGGCGATGCGGTCCAGACGCTCGGCGTCGGGGGCCGCCAGGAGCGCAGCCCGGAACCCCGCGTAGAGCTCCGACAGCCCACCGGCCGCGTCGAGCACGATCCTGAACGAGCGACGGTGGATCTCGCACGGGCCCAGGCGCATGAGCGCCGATATGTGCTCCCTCGTCCCGTAGCCCTTGTGCCTGGCGAACCCGTAGCCGGGGTAGCGTGCGTCCAGCTCAACGATCATCCTGTCACGAGTTACCTTGGCCACGATGGACGCAGCAGCTATGGCAGTGGACTTGCTGTCTCCCTGGTGAATGGCCGTCTGCGGGAGGTCAAGAGCGGGAATGGGGTCTCCGTCCACGAGCACGTGTGAGGGCGTCACGTCGAGCTTAGCTACGGCCTCTCGCATCGCCCGGTGCGTCGCCCTCAGGATGTTAATCTCGTCGATGACACCCTCTGAAACGATGCCGGTGCCTACGGACACGGCGTCACGCACGATGAGTTCGAAGAGCTCCTCGCGCTTCGCTGCGGTCAGCTTCTTCGAATCGTCGATGCCTCGGATCGAGAGATCCCGAGGAAGGATGACGGCCCCCGCAACCACCGGTCCGGCGAGAGGCCCGCGTCCGGCCTCGTCGATGCCGGCCACGTGCTCCACACCCTGAGCCCAGAGCTCGGCCTCGCTTCTGCGCATCCGTTCCTCGCGCTCACACGCGCGTAGCTCCGAGTTCCTGCGCCGCACAAGCCGGTCGCACAGACCGCGCACACCCTTCCGTGGGTCGCCCTCCAGCGC
The DNA here is from genome assembly GCA_030595835.1 of Candidatus Eiseniibacteriota bacterium. Taxonomy (GTDB): domain Bacteria; phylum Joyebacterota; class Joyebacteria; order Joyebacterales; family Joyebacteraceae; genus JALGZG01. Next base: position 5,462 of record JAUVLG010000054.1, read on the forward strand.
GCACCAAAGAGAGTCGCCGGGCTCGGGATGAGCTCCGGCGACGTACTCGCCTACTTCTCGAACGGTCATACCGGACAGATCGGGCGGGGGGCCCGACTCACAACCCGACTCACGGCCCAGCTCGGCCGCATTCGGGCCGGCTTCCCCGTCGCCGTACCTAGTCTCAGATTCGACCATCGCCCGTGTCTCTCACAAGGGGAACGTGCTACCTCAGGTCGCGGGCCTTGGTCTTCGCGGCCTTGCCCGTCCTCTTCCTCAAGTAGTAGAGCTTGGCCCTGCGCGCCTTGCCATGCCGCGTGACCACGATCTGCTGGACGTTCGGTGAGGAGACCGGAAAGACTCGTTCAACACCTATGCCCTGCGCCACCCTCCGCACCGTGAACGTCTCGTTGGGACCGGTACCCTGCCTCGCGATAACCGTCCCCTCGAACGCCTGCGTTCTCTCCTTGTCGCCCTCACGGATACGAACGTGCACCCGAACGGTATCACTAACCACGAACTCGGGGATGTCCTCACGCGTGTTGGCTCGTTCGATTTCTCTTACCCTGTCGTTCATCTCGACTCCCTGTGGCCTCAAGGCCCCTGGTTACCTGTCGTACCTGTTCAGTCTACCCTTCTGTATCTTCCTTCTCTATCTCTTCGAGGATTCCGCGATCCTCGTCAGTCAATTTCGTCGCGTCCAGCAGGTCGGGCCGCCTTTCCTTCGTCACTCGCAGCGCGGCCTTACGTCGCCACAACCGAATCTTCTCGTGATTCCCGGACACGAGCACGTCCGGCACACGCAGCCCCAGATACTCCTCCGGCCGCGTGTAGGTCGGCGGGCCCAGAAGCCCGTCGAAGTGAGAATCCGTCTCGGCCGACTCGATGTCCCCGAGCACTCCGGGGATCAGACGAGCGACAGCATCCACTATCACCATCGCCGCGAGTTCTCCGCCGGTCAGAACGTAGTCGCCTATGGAGATCTCGTGAGTAGCCAGTGAGGCCACCCGCTCGTCGACACCCTTGTAGCGTCCGCAGATGAGAACGAGGCTCTCCCGCGTCGCCAACTCCGCCGCCAGAGCCTGATCGAACAGCCGCCCGCGCGCCGACAACAGGATTACCGCGGGTCCGCTCGAAACCTCCGCACTCTCTCCCGAACCCTCGGGAAGCACGCTCTCGATAGCCTCAAAGATCGGGTCCGGCTTCATCACCATCCCGCTGCCGCCACCGTAAGGGTAGTCGTCGGCAGTCCGGTGCTTGTCCCTGGCGAAGTCCCTGATGTTCGTAAGGCCGATGGTCAGAAGGCCCAACTCCCTCGCTCGTCGGAGAATGCTCTCGCTCAAGGGGCCCTCGAACATCTCCGGGAAGAGCGTCAAGACGTCTATCCTCAAAGAGATGCCCCCTACGCCAATCCTTCCATCAGGTGAACCACCATCCTGCCCGAGTCGATGTCCACGCTTCTGACGACATCGTCGATGACCGGAAGCAGAATCTCCTTCTCGCCGTTCCGAACGACGTAGACGTCATTCGCCGGCATGTACATCACCTCAGTGAGTTTCCCGAGGTACTCGTCTCCGTCGGTGTAGACGTCGATTCCAACGATGTCAGTCACGAACCAGCGATCCTCCGCCAGTGGACCGATCTGCTCTCTCGTCAGCCAGATCGACCAGCCACGAAGGGCCTCCGCATCCTCCACCGTGTTCACGCCCTGGAACTGCACGATCCTACGGTCCCTGTGGCCGCGCGCGCGTTCTACGGTGAGAGTACGCTCCCCACCTCGGCGGCCGGTGGCCCTGAGTTCCAGCGACTCGGTGACAATGTCTATCAGGTCCCGAGCCAGATCGATGACGACCTCTCCCTTGATGCCGTGTGGCCGGCGTATCGCCCCCGCTTCGATCAAGTCGTCCAGCTGTTTCATCGGACGGCCCTCGAAAGCGGACGCTCCAACGCTCTGGAACCCGTAGAGCACCTAGTCAATGATCTCGACCGTGGCCTTCTTCTCGGCCTTCGTCGCCGCCGCGCCGATGATCGCACGGAGTGCCTTCGCCGTGCGGCCGTTCTTTCCGATAACGCGGCCCTTGTCCTCGTCGGCGACCCTGACCTCGTAGACGATCATGTCACCCTTGGTTCCCTCGGTGACGTTGACGTCGTCAGGCCTGGTCACGAGACCTCGCGCAATGAACTCGACCAGTTCCTGAAGTGAGAGGTCCGTACGGTCTGTGGTCTTGGTCTCGTCCTCAAACATGGTATTGGACCTTTCCGGGAGACTCGGTATGAACTTCTGCTACTCCTCGGTCTTCTCCGGCTCCGGCTCGACTGCTGCCTCTTCAGTCGCCGGTGCCTCATCCGGCTCGACTGCTGCCTCTTCAGTCGCCGGTGCCTCATCCGGCTTGGCTGCCGCCTCCTCAGTCGCGGGCGCCTCATCCGGCTTGGCTGCCGCCTCTTCAGTCGCGGGCGCCTCATCCGGCTTGGCTGCCGCCTCTTCACCGCCCGATTCCGCCGCGGGCTCTGCCACCGGCTCCTCGGCGTCAGTCATGTCGGCCACGGCTTCGTCGGCTGCCTTGGCGGCCTTCTTCGCCGCCTTCACGTTCTCCTTGTTCCGCTTCTGCATGGCGGCCACGGCCTCGGTCCGCTTGCGGGCCTCGTCCTCGATGTGAAGGAGCTCACCGTAGGGCTTGCCCTGACGAACATGATGCCAGGTCTCCATGATCCCAACCCGAGAGAAGAGCGACTTCACCGTCTCGGTCGGCTTCGCTCCCTTGCTGAACCAGTCGAGGACCTTCTCGGTCTCGACCTTGATGTCAGCGGGGTCCTTGAGAGGATCGTAGTAACCCAGCTGCTCGATGAACCGCCCGTCTCTGGGCGCACGCGAGTCAGCGACCACGATCCGGTAGAAAGCTCTGTGCTTCGCGCCCTTGCGCTGCAGTCTGATTCGTACCGCCACCAGTTACCCTCCTCGTCTACTCAGTTTGTCCGGTGTCCGCGCATGCCAGGGACCGTGCAGTTCCATCACATGCCGAACGGTGCCATCCCGGGGATCTTCCCACGCTTCCCCAGCTTCCCGAACTGCCTAGCCATCTTCTTCATCGCGTCGAACTGCTTGAGGAGACGGTTGATGTCCTGCACGGTCGTCCCGCTCCCCTTCGCGATGCGCTTCCGTCTGCTTCCATCGATGATGCCCGGATTTCGTCTCTCGTCCAGGGTCATCGAGTTGATGATCGCCTCTATCCGCCCTATCGCCCGCTCGTCTACATCCACGCGCCCGACCTTGCTCATGCCGGGCATCATTCCGACCAGCTGGTCGAGAGGCCCCATCTTCTTCAGGGCCTTAAGCTGCTCGGAGAAATCCTCGAGCGTCAGGCTCTCCTTCCGGATTTTCTCCTCGAGTTTCGCAGCGTCCTCGAGGTCCGTGGCCTCCTGAACGCGCTCTACCAGGGTCACGACGTCGCCCATACCGAGGATCCGCGATGCCATGCGGTCCGGATGGAACACCTCGAGCGCGTCAAGCTTCTCGCCCACCCCGGCGAACACGATGGGCTTACCCGTGATCGCACGGAGCGACACCGCCGCACCCCCGCGCGTGTCACCGTCGAGCTTCGTCAGAACCGCCCCGGAGAAATCGAGCCTGCCGGCGAACTCCGACGCGACATTGACCGCATCCTGCCCGGTCATGCTGTCGAGGACGAGCAGGATCTCGGCAGGCTTCGTCGCCTCTCGGATCCGATCGAGCTCGGACATCATGTCCTCGTCGACGTGCAGCCGTCCCGCGGTGTCCAGAATGACGATATCCGACCCCGTCTCTCTGGCCTCGCGAAGCGCGGTCGACGCGATCCCGACAGGGTCCGCGCCCGGCTCGCCCACGTGCACCGGCAGACCAAGCTGTCCACCGAGCGTGGCGAGCTGATCCTGCGCCGCAGGACGATACGTGTCCGCCGCGGCGAGCAGGGGGCGCTTTCCGCGCCGCTGGAGATAACCGGCGAGCTTCGCGCAGAACGTCGTCTTGCCGGAGCCCTGGAGCCCCACGACCATCACGACCGCGGGTGCACCGGACGGAATCCTGAACGTGTCCGCGCGTCCTCCGAGCAGAGCAGCCAGCTCCTCGTGGACGATCTTGATCATCTGCTGGCCCGGCGTGACGCTCTTAAGAACGTCCTCGCCGATCGCGCGCGCCTTGACGTCGTCCACGAACCCGCGCGCGACCTTGAAGTTGACGTCCGCCTCGAGAAGAGCGCGCCGGACTTCCCTGAGCGCCTCCTCGATGTTGGCCTCGCTGAGTCTTCCCCTTCCGGTGAGCGACCTGAACGCGCTCTGGAAACGTTCCGAAAGCTGTTCGAACATCCCTTGGTCGCTTCCTCCGACGGAGTCCTCTGCCGCCCCGAGTGGCACGCGCGCAAGGGCGCGTCCCGAACAAGAGGGTTACGGGGCAAGGCCAGGCAGACCACGACGCTCGCCACGGGGGTACAGCAATGCACCGCCCCGGCAAGCCATCAAGCTTCGGGCCCGCAACTGGTACAGCCTAGAGAATATACCAAAGGGGAAGATATCGTGCAAGTGGAAATGTGCCGAACCGAACGTGCCCTCTCTCTACCCTACGCCAGGACAGACTCCCCTGCCTCCCTGAGCGCCACGAGCGCGGCGCCTGCGTCCGGGGCCCCGAAGATCGCCGAGGCCGCCACCAAGATCTCACCGCCGTTCTTAACAACCAGCGGCGCCTGCGAGGGCCCTATGCCGCCGTCGACCTCTATGAAGAAGCCAAGGTTCCTCTCCTGCTTCCAGCGCGCTATTGCGGCCAGTTTGGGCATCACGTCCTCGATGAAGCTCTGGCCTGCGAATCCCGGGTTCACGGTCATTACGAGGGCCAGGTCAATCTCCTCCAGGAACGGCTCGAGGTTCTCCGCGGGATTGGGCGGGTTGACCGCCAGGCCGGGCTTCGCCCCGCGCGACCGGATGTGCTCGATCACCACCAATGGGTCCTTGCACGCCTCACTGTGGAAGACAATGAAGTCGGCTCCCGCGTCGATGAACGCGGCAGCGTGTGCGGCGGGGTCGGTGATCATGAGGTGTGCGTCTATGGGCAGTTGGGTGCACCTGCGCACGGCCTCTACAATGAACGGTCCCATTGTCAGGTTGGGCACGAAGTGACCGTCCATGACGTCGATGTGTATCATGTCGGCCCCGGCGGCCTCGATGGTCCGGATCTCGTCGCCGAGCCGCGTGAAGTCGGCCGCCAGTATGGACGGTGAGACAAGAACTCTACGCTCCGCCATGTGTGCGTCTCCTTAGCACCCGACCTTCCCCTGCCGGGCCCCAGACCTGTCAGTTCCCGATCCTGAGCGCGACGCCCTCTCCCTCGACGACGTGCGACCCCGCAACGGGATCCTGCACCACCACGACCTCCCGCACGCTTCGCCGCCGCCCGCGTTCGTACTTGACCGAACGCGTGACCAGCCCGAGCGCCTCAACGATGAGCCTGGCTTCCTCGGCCGTCTTCCCTATCAAGGAGGGCATCATCAGCTCGACCGGCCGGGGACCCAGGCTCACCAGCATCCGCACGCCGCTGCCCAACGACCGCACCGCACCCTGGCCCGGATCGGTACCTATGACCCTGCCCCGCTCAACGTGGTTCGTGTGAACCTCCACGACGGCCTCAATTGCAAACCCCGCGTGCTCGGCGTCGAGCTGCGCCTGCCGGGCGTTCAAGCCCACAAGCATCGGGAGGTTCCTCATGTCCGCACCGGAACTGACGACGAGCCCCACGGTCCTGCCCCGTTTGATCTCCGTGCCCGCCTGCGGCGTCTGAAACGCGACTGAGCCCACCGGAATGTCGGGGTCGGGCCGTTCCACATCGACGCGAATGCGAACCCCCGCCGCCTCGGCCATCTTCTCGGCCTCGACCAACGGCACTCCCACGAGGCCGGGAGTCACGGTGATATCTCCGCGGCGTACCATGATCGGCATGATGATATAGTTGACGAGCAGACCGGCACACACAACGGCCGCGAACACAGCCGTCAGATGGAAGAGTACACGCCACACTACTGAACGGATGGAGCCATGCTCACGGGCGCCGGTCTCGGGCCCGTCTCCGGACGCGCGACGTGAACCGAGTCGTCCCAACACACGCCCGAGCAGACGCGCCACGGGATTCTCAGACCTGGAGGTCAACTCACCCAACTTCCTCGGCCTCCATTGCCAGATCGGCGGGTTCCTCCGCCTCCATGACCAGCGGCGTACCTCCGCTCTTGACCAGCCTCGCCGCAAATGCACCGTCGATCGCCTGCTTGTGAGGAAGCGCGCGGACGAACCCTCCCTCCACGAACATCGGAGGCACGAAGTCCGAGGCGTCCTCCAACGCGAAGTCCGGGCGCTTCTCGAGGAATCGCGCTACCACCTGCTCGTTCTCCTCCGGCTCCATCGAGCAGGTGCTGTAGACGATCCGCCCGCCGTCGTCCACCAGCGTTGCCGCCTTGAGGAGGAGCCGCAGCTGACGTCCTACCTGGCGCGCGAAAATCTGCCTCGGGTGCATTCGCTTGAGCTCGTCGATGTCGGAACGCACCCGCTCGCGCGCGAGCAGATCGAACTTCCAGCGGGAGTCGACTCGCCGTCCAAATGTGCCCGTGCCGGTGCACGGCGCGTCCACCAGGACGCCGTCGACGGGGCCGTCGGCCGCGGCCATCGCGTCGTCCCTGATGACGCTGCAGTTCCCGATCGATAGCCTCTCGATGTTGCTGTCCAGCTTGTCGGCACGCAGTTCGGAGATCTCGAACGCCTTTATCGTTCCCTCCCCGAGCATACGCTCGGCGATGTAGGTCGTCTTGCCCCCGGGCGCCGCGCACATATCGATGATGTCTTCGCCGGGACGCGGGTCCAGAAGCTGCACGGCCAGAAGAGTGCTCTCATCCTGTATCTGCATCATGCCGGCTGTGAAACAGCTCAGCCTGGACACGTCGCCCCCAGTGAGGATCTCGAGACACTCATCGAAGTAGCGCCCAGGACGCGTATCCTGCCCCTCAGACTTCAGTGCTCGCGCCAGGGCCGGTGTCGTTGAGGACAGTCCGTTCGCGCGTGCCACCAGACGCGGCACCTCGTTGTTGTATTCGCAGAAAACGACCGTCATCTCGGTACCGTACCGAGCGATCCACCTCTCGACCAAGACCCTCGGATGTGAGTAGACCACGCTGATGTGCCCCACCGGGTCCTTCCGCATGTCCGGGAAGTCCGGTCTGATCGATGTGAGAATGTTGCGCAGCACGGCGTTCACGAGACCGGCGGTCCCCTTGTGCCCGAACTCCTTCGCCAGCTCGACCGACTCGTTGACGGCGGCCCGCGGCGGTATCCGGTCGAGGTAGTCTATCTGGTAGAGCCCCAGGCGGAGCGCATTCCGGATGGGAACGGGAAGCGACCTCAGGCTCCCCTTTACGTACTGGTCCAGAACCCAGTCGAGCCTGCCCTTCCACCTGAGTACACCGTAGGTGAGATTCTGGGTCAGTGCCGTGTCCCGCGCGTCCAGGTTCGCACCGGCAAGGCGGTGTTCCAGAACCACCTCGATGTTCCGATCTCCGGACTCCCACTCCGTCAAACTCAGGAGAGCTATCTTACGCGCGTGCAAGAGTACCTACTTTCCGGCGGAAGCGAAAAAGGCTATCGCTTCCTTCACTCGATCCAGATTGACGGTCGTGTCACGGCACGGGCCGTGCGGCCGTTCGTTCAGAATTCCGTAGACCGGGAGCGGGTAGCTATCCCGTATCCCGCTGGTCAGGTCGGTCTCGCAGGCGACCGCAATGATGGCGGCAGGCTTCACCTCGCCTATGACGCGGCGTGCCAGGGTGCCGCCTGTCGCCACCGTCAGCGCCAGGTCGTGTTCGCGCGCCAGCGTGAGCAAGCTGGAGATGACGCACCTGCCGCAGCCCTGACAGTTCTCAATGAGGCCGCCCGTGATCTTGTTCCGGCAGTCGGTCGATTGCAGGCAGTGCGGCAGCAGCAACAGCAACTTGCCACTCTTCAGCGTGTCGCGGCCGGCGGCGACCAACGCGTTGTTCACGGCAATGAACGAACGCTTGACCGTGTCCCGGTCGATGCCGATGATGCGCGAGAGCATGAAGACCGGCGGGAAGAGGATACGGATGACCGTCGACGTGATGCGCTGGCTGAAGAGCACGCGTCTGCCGATCACCGTGGACAGGGCTATGATCCCTAGCCCGACGGCTATGGCCGCAAACCCGAGCAGCGCAGCCGCGCCGACGATCAAGGGCAGGTCCTCGTGGAAACCAGACAGGCGCGGCGCGACAAGATACCACGCGACCGCGGCCGCCATGACCAGAAGAAGCACACCACCGGCTCCAATAGCGATGAACAGCTTCTTCTCCCCCAGTTCCATCACTGCCCCCCCGCCGCGTCATCGGACCGCACGAAAGGCCTCGTTCCCACCCTGGGCCTGTAGCCCCGCACGAACGAGGCGGCGTCCATCGCACGCTTCCCCGAGGGTCTGAGACGAGTCAGCCAGATGCTGCCGTCCCCTACCGCCACCTCAATGCCCTTCTCGTCATCGAGAGTGAGGATCTCCCCGGGCTCTCCCCTGTGCCCCGAGTCCTCGCCACGCCCGGCTTCGAGCACGCGAAGCACCTTACCTCGGTACCACGTGAACGCTCCGGGCCACGGGGTCGTCCCGCGGATGTGATCACGCACGCTGCCCGCGTTCCCGGACCAGTCCATCTCTCCGTCGGCCTTCTTGAGCTTCCGCGCATAGGTCACGCTTGCCGGGTCCTGAGCGATCCGGGGGGCCGTGCCGTTCTCAACGAGCTCCAGCGTCTCGATGAGCAGGTCCGCCCCAAGAACAGCCAGCCTGTCGTACAGCTCGCCGGCCGTCTCGTTATCACCTATGGGTGTTTTCCTGGTGAGAATGATCTCGCCCGCATCGACCTTCTTCGCCATGAACATGGTCGTGACGCCGGTCTCCGTCTCGCCGGTCATGATGACCCAGTTGATCGGCGCGACGCCGCGGAACTGAGGAAGAAGCGACGCGTGCACGTTGACGGCGCCCTTGGGTGGACACCCGAGGATGTCCTCGCGCAGTATCTGCCCGAACGCCGCGACGACTATGACATCGGGCGAGAGCGCCCGCAGCCGCTCAACGAACTCGTCGGTGTTGACGGTCTCATGCTGTTCCAAGGGAAGCCCCAGCGCCAGTGCCGCGTCCTTGACGGGCGGGCTGCGCAGAGCACGCCCCCTGCCGGCGGGGCGGTCTGGTTGGGTGACCACGAGCACGATGTCGTGGCCGGTCTCATGCAGTTTTCTGAGGGATGGGACCGCGAAATCTGGGGTCCCCATGAAGACGATACGCATTTGGGCAACTCACTGGGACCGGCGCCGGCGCCAGACGCGGGGCGTCAGCGCACCGGTCTATGTTCTTCGGATTCGCGCCTTTACGAGCTGCCGTTTGATCGGATTGAGGTGATCGAAGAAGAACTTGCCGTGCAGGTGGTCGACCTCGTGCTGGAATATCCTGGCCAGCGCGCCCTCGACCTCCAGCTTGACCGCGTTGCCGTCCCGATCCAGACCCTTGATCACAATGTGGCTGGGACGCCCTACTTCGGCCGTCACACCGGGACAGCTCAGACAACCTTCCTCGATGATCGTGTGCCCCTTCGAGTAGACGATCTCCGGGTTCATCAGCACCACCGCACCGTTGTGCACGGCCTCCGTCCCCTCATGATCGGGCGGGGGTTCAGCAACGATGATGGACAGCGCCCTGCCGATCTGAGGAGCCGCAAGACCGACGCCCGGCGTCTCCCCATTCCGCATGGTGTCGATCATGTCATCGACGAGCGTCAGGATCTCGTCAGTGACGCCCTCGATGGGCTCCACGCGGGCTGTGAGAACCGGATTGCCATGCTTTGTGGTCGGGAGTACAGCCATTGCGTGTGCTAGTCCCTTTTGCCGCTGATCGCGGTCTTCGCAACCTCGACCTTGAGGTTCTCGGCTATGCGGATGACGAGCCTGTCGTCGTGAACGTCCTGGATCTCACCGTAGAGCCCGCCGACGGTCACTACCTTATCGCCTCTCGTGAGCGAGTCCATCATGGCCTGGCGCTCCTTGCGCCGCTTGGACTCGGGTCGGATCATCAGGAAGTAGAAGATGGCGAATATGGCGACCAGCATGATGAGCATGCTGGTTCCGCCGCCGCCCTCGGCAGCAGCGCCGGTCGCGCCCATTGCGTGGGCCGTCTCGGGACCAAGCAGTGTTAGAAGCAACATCGAGAGAACCTCCTAGTGAGTGACATCGCCGTCCGGGATCGGCATGCCGTCCCGGAATCGCTCCGCCTTGACCTTCTCCATTTCTGCCATGAGTTCGGTGGGATCAACGTTCCCGCTCCGGGACAGCACGCGGACGAGCGCCTCTAGCGAGAGCGTGTTCGAGAGCGCAAGCTCCTCGAACGTGACCTCCCTCTGCACGCCGTCCTTCACCAGGATCAGCCCCGGCTTGGGCTTGTCCCCAGCCTCGTCGGCCCTCTTGCGTTTCTTCCTGAGAGGCACGTCTCCCCCGTTCATGGAACCGTCTTAACCCCCGAGATGTTAGCAGGCTTCGAAAGGCGAAGTCAAGTCGTAGAACCGGCCGCCCTGACGCGACGGCGCGGGCGCGTCCAGAAGATCACCACACTCGATTCCGTGCGACGCGCGGAAGCCGGAGATTTCCTTGTGCACCGCCTCGAAGGCGTAACCTCATCCACAGAACCACGGCCGCCGCGACCGAACGAAACACGGGAGCGCCCGGCCGCTGACGCTCCCGCAGTGAGGGGGGACGGCGAACGAAGTCGCCTTCATTCGCACCGTAGGACGGCCGAAGACTTCCTGAACGAACCAGGCCTTCAGCAAGCCCGGAAGCA
>JAUVLG010000238.1 GCA_030595835.1 Candidatus Eiseniibacteriota bacterium
CCGAAGCGAATATCAGGAACTCGACAATGACGTACTCGGACAGCTCCTGCGCACCCTCAACCCCGACGAGCTGAAAAAGGTATCAGGCGACGTCTTCGGTCGCATCTACGAGTATTTCCTCACCCAGTTCGCGGACCAGAAAGCCCATGACGGCGGCGAGTTCTTTACACCCGTCTCGCTGGTCTCGCTCATCGCCCACGTGCTTGACCCAGAGGGTGGCACGGTGCTGGACCCTGCCTGCGGCTCCGGCGGCATGTTCGTGCAGAGCGCCCGCATTGTTGCGGAGCACGGTCAGAACCCCACCGACCGGCTCACCTTCCGCGGTCTGGAGAAGAACGCCACCACCATACGCCTTGCCAAGATGAACCTGGCTGTTCACGGACTCGAAGGCGACATTCAGAAGGCAATCACCTACTACGAAGACCCTCACGAACTGGCAGGCAAGGCTGACTTCGTGATGGCAAATCCCCCGTTTAACGTTGATGAGATCGACGCGGACAAGGTCAAGACCGATGTGCGCCTGCCCTTCGGGCTGCCCGGTGTCAACAAGAAGGACAAGGTCTCAAACGGCAACTACATCTGGATCAGCTACTTCTACAGCTACTTAAACGAGAATGGGCGGGCGGGCTTTGTCATGTCGTCGCAGGCTTCCAGCGCAGGGGGCGGCGAGGCAAAGGTGCGCCGGAAGCTCGTGGAGACCGGCGATGTGGACGTGATGGTCGCCATCCGCTCGAACTTCTTCTACACCCGCACCGTGCCCTGCGAGTTGTGGTTCTTCAACCGCGACAAGCCCGAGGCGCACCGCGATAAGGTGCTGATGATCGACGCACGGAACATCTACCGCAAGGTCACCCGCAAGATATACGACTGGAGCCCCGAGCAGCAGCAGAACCTGTTGGCTATCGTGTGGCTCTACCGCGGCCAGATCGAGAAGTACCTCGACCTCGTCTCTGGCTACTGCCGCCGCACCCTCGATGAATGTGCAGCTTGCTTCAATACTGAGGACGAAAACGGCGAGACCATCCATCCGCTGCCAGACTTCGCAGCCGCGCTCGATGCCCTGACTGGCACCCTGCAACCATTCCTTGGCACGCTGCCCACCGACGCCGCCCACGCCGAGGTGCGGAAGGAGCTGGATGAGGCACTGCCTGCATTCCATGCCGATGTCGAGGCGTTCCAGCAAGCCCTCACCGAACAGGAAGCGGCGTGGAAAGAGCAGAAGACCACGAACGGCGACCTCAAGCAGGCTGTCGACCGCCTCGCTCCGCTGGCTGAATCAAGCCGCGACCTCATCAAACAGACCGACCTGCTCTACAAGCTCGCCTCGCGCCTCATCGAGACCTGCGA
>JAUVLG010000091.1 GCA_030595835.1 Candidatus Eiseniibacteriota bacterium
GAGCGCCGGGAGACGTGTGCTCAGGGCCGATTGGGCCGCGGCGGCGGTAGCCGCGATGATATCGTACGAACTTGGAGGACTTCTGCCCTAGCTGTCTGCAGAAAGCGTTTGACATTACTTCTCCCCAGGTCATAGACTCTAAGGTCTTCAAATTCGAGATGGAATCGTGCACGCGCCCGGCGGGGCCGGACGTGAGCGCGGTGGTTCGTTTCCTCAACTTAAGCCAGCGCGTCCGGCGCCCGGAGGGGGTGGATATGAATGCCGGGAGTCCGTGTCAAGGACGGCGAGTCGTTTGAGCGTGCATTGCGTCGTTTCAAGAAGAGATGCGAGAAGGCAGGCGTGCTTTCTGATCTTCGGAAGCACTCGCACTTCGAGAAGCCGAGTGAGCGCAAGAAGAGAAAGAGAAGCGCGGCCAAACGTAAGCTCCGCAAGTTGAAGCTGAAGCAGCAGAAGCGCTAGGATGGCGTAGATCCAGGAGCTGACAATGAACATCCTGGAGCGTCTGGAGAACGACATGATCAAGGCGGCCAAGGCTCGGGATTCGGAGCGGTTGGGTGCCATAAGATTCGTGCGTTCCCAGACCAAGAATCGCCAGATTGAACTCAAGCGCGATCTCAAGGACGAGGACGTTGTCGAGGTTCTCGCGAGGATCGCGAAGCAGCACAGAGAATCCATCGAACAGTTCCACGAGGGTGGACGGGAGGAGCTCGCCGAGCACGAGCGTAGACAGCTGGCAGTGGTAGAGGATTACCTGCCGGCACAGCTTGGCGAGCGGGAGCTTCTGGAGATCCTGTCGGAGATCCTTGAGGAGACGGGCGCCACCGACCCGCGTGACATCGGAGTGGTCATGAAGGCCATCATGCCACGGGTCAAGGGACGGGCGGACGGGAAGATGGTGAAGACCCTGGTGCAGCAGCGGCTGACCGGTGGTGACGAAGACCAGAACGCACCCTGATCAAGCTACACAGGGGCCACACTGCACTTGCCACAGCGAGGCGGAGGATCAATGAAACTCAAACAGCTGTTCGATGCGGCCATCGCGCACGGGATCTCCGTCGACCCCAGGGGGCGCACGAGAGTGCAGAAGGTCCTCGAGCTGGCCGGCAAGGACTACGAGGCGCTCAGCGACGAGAAGAAGGAACGGTACGACACCGAGCGGCTGACCAACCCTTACTCCGACTCCAGGCTCCTGTTCGGCGCGGACGATGTCGAGGTGGAGAACGTCATCATGGGCATCGACATGGAGGTCGGCGAAGTGGTTCTTACCGACCGGCTTCGGGAGAAGGGGCAGCCGATCGATCTCATCTGGGCGCACCATCCCGAGGGCGCCGGTCTCTCCGGCCTGGGTGACGTGATGGCCATGCAGGCCGACATACTGAGTGGATTCGGTGTCCCCATCAACATCGCCGAGGGTCTTCTTGAGCCTCGCATTAAGGAAGTCCAACGCGGGGTAATGCCGAGCAATCACATGCGCGCGGTGGACGCAGCTCGGCTTCTGGACATCCCGATGATCTGTACCCATACGCCGGCGGACAACTGTGTGGCCGGACACCTTCAGGATCTCTTCGACGCGAAGAAACCTGAGACCGTCGACGACGTCCTCTGTGTGCTGCGGGAGATTCCCGAGTACGCGGAGGCCGAGCGCGCGGGATCAGCTCTCAAGGTCGTAGCGGGCAGCAAGAAACGCAGGTCGGGCCGCGTCTTCGTCGACATGACCGGAGGCACAAGCGGTTCCGAGAAGACGTTCGAGCGGCTCGCGAACACGTCCGACATTGGTACCATGGTCGTGATGCACATTCCCGAGAAGCACCTGGACGAGGCAAACAAACATCACCTCAACGTTGTCATTGCAGGACACATTGCCAGCGATACGCTCGGCATGAACCTCCTCCTTGACGCGGTTGAGAAGGCCGGGCGGAAGAAGTTCTCGGTCATCGACTGCTCCGGGTTCAGGCGTCACGAGCATTAGGGCCGGTGTTCCCCAAACATCAGTAGGAACTGCCGCAAGCGAATCATGAATGGACACGCTCTCGGCGTCTTGGAGTACGACAAGGTCGTGGCAATGCTTGTCGCCAGGACGTCATTCGGACTGGGTTCTGAGAAGGCCGGTAGGCTTCAGCCCACGGTCGATCTTCAGTCGATCCGAAAGGACCTGCTGAGGACGAGTGAACTCCGGAAGCTTCTCGACGACGGCGAGAGACTGCCGCTCGAGGGGGCTCACGACGTGCGCGACGCCCTCGCCCGCAGTGAGGTGGAGGGCGCGTCCCTGTCGTGCGAGGAGCTCGCGGACGTTCGCCACACTCTGCTGGCCGTGGATCGGACGGGCGCGTTCCTTCGTTCTCGGCGCGAGATCCTGGCTGCGATGTGGGAGCTCGCCGAGACGCTCGAGCCCGCTGCGAACGTGAGTGAGGCGATCGCCCGCGTCGTGGACGAGCAATCGTTCCTCGTACGCGACAGCGCATCGAGGGAGCTGGCGAGGGTCCGGCGCTCGGTCGAGAAGACGAGGTCGCGGTTGGACGAGAAGCTGCAGTCGATCCTGGCGCGTGAGATCTCCAACGACACCATTCAGGAGGCGGCCGTTCACATCAGGAACGGACGCTATGTTCTGCCCGTCAAGCGGTCTTCCGGCGGACGGTTCAAGGGCATAGTCCACGATCAGTCGGGTAGCGGTGCGACGCTTTTCGTCGAGCCGCTGCCGACTGTCGAGCTCAACAACGAGCTGGCGGAGCTCCGGGCGGCGGAGAAGAAGGAGGTCGAGCGCGTGCTGCGCGAGGTCACCGCCCTCGTGGGTGCGGAGGCCTCCTCCATTCTGCACTCGCTCGTCATCATCGGAGAACTGGACTACTACTGGGCGTCCGCAGTGCTGTCACGTGATCTCGACGCGTCGGCGCCCTCGCTCAACCTGGATGGGCGGCTCAGCATCAGGGACGGACGGCACCCGATCCTGCTCGAGACGGTGCGGCGCGGCGGCGGAGAGGTGGTGCCGCTGAACCTCGATCTTGGGACGGCCTCAACAACGGTGGTCATCTCGGGGCCGAACGCCGGCGGCAAGACCGTCACGCTCAAGACCGTGGGGCTCCTGACGCTGATGGCCCAGTCGGGCTTGCACGTGCCGGCCGGCGGCGACACCGAACTCTCCGTGTTCCGTGACATCTACGCGGACATCGGTGACGAGCAGTCGATAGAGCAGAGCCTCTCGACCTTCTCGTCGCACCTCAGGGTGATAGGAGAGATCTTAGGTGAGGCGCGACAGGACACGCTCGTTCTCATCGACGAGATGGGAGCCGGCACCGATCCGGACGAGGGCGCGAGCCTGGCCATAGCAATACTGGAGGAGCTGACCGCACGCGGTGCGCCCACCATCGCAACGACGCACCTGGGATCGGTGAAGAACCACGTGCACAACACCGACGGCATGGAAAACGCCTCGATGGCGTTCGATCCAGAGACTCTGGAACCTGGTTTCAGATTCGTCGCGGGGATCCCCGGCGCGAGTCACGCCCTGTCGATAGCGGAGACTCTGGGGTTGCCCGACGGGCTCCTCAGGCGGGCCAGAGATCTCAGGGACAAGGACTCCGCCAGCATCGACGAGCTTCTTGCCGCCCTCACGGAGCGCGAGCGGAGACTCGATGCTCTCGTCGAAGAGGCCGAGCGGGAGCGGAGCAGAGCGGCACTGGCCAGGGTGGAGTGCGAGAGGCGGCTCGAGGGCGTCCGCGACGAGGGGAAGAAGCTGAAGACACAGGCTCTCGCGGAGGCGCGGGAGACGCTCGACAGAGCTCAGTCTCTGGTTGAGGAGACGGTAAGAGAGATCAAGGCGCAGGAGGCCGCCCGCGACACCATCAAGAAGGCTCGCGAGAAGCTGCGCGAACGGCGGGCGGAGGTCGAGCGGCAGATAGAGACCGAGGAGCGCGAGGCGAGGCCTGAGACCGGCCGGCCGGTTCTCGATTTCGTGCCCGGCATGACCGTCCGCGTGGCCAGTCTCGGCAGAGAGGGTGAGCTGATCGACCCGCCGGACGGGAGGGGGAGGGTGCGCGTCCGAGTGAGGAACGCGACGGTGGAGGTGGGCAGAGACGATCTCTTCCTTGTCGAGCACCCGGAGCCCGAGGTGAGACACAGGGTCGAGGTCACGGTTGACATCGAGGCGTCCGAGAGTCCGGTGACGGAGCTACACCTGCGGGGATCGACAACCGACGAGGTGTGCGACGCGATCGAGCGATGCATCAGCAGGGCTCTCGTGCAGGGGATCTCGTCGATCCGCATCATCCACGGCAAGGGAACCGGGGCGCTCAGGAGCGAGACGCACGCCGTACTTCGGAAGATGCCGTCGGTCAAGTCCTTCAGGCTCGGACGGTGGGGTGAGGGGGACACGGGAGTCACGATCGTGGAGCTCAAGTAGCTCTGCGGTCACCAGCCGCGGCGCGCGGGACCTGCCGCGACCGCCGATGCGATGCGAGGTGCAATTGACGCGCAGGATCCCGGAGCAGCTCATCGAGGACATCAAGGCGGCGAACGATATCGTCGACGTGATATCCGAGCGCATCTCGACGAAGAAGGCCGGAAGGAACTACAAGGCCGTCTGCCCGTTCCACGATGAGAAGACCCCGTCCTTCAACATCAATCCCGAGCGGCAGATATACCACTGCTTCGGGTGCGGGGTCGGCGGGAACGTCATCACGTTCTTGATGGAATACGAGAAGATGGAGTTCCTTGACGCCGTCCGCGAACTGGCTCAGCGCGCCGGCATCTCTCTCCCCGAGCGTGACGGGGGAGCGAGTTCCGATGAGGACCCGGTCTACGCGGCCAACGCGATGGCGCTCCGCTACTTCCGGGAGTGCTTCACGGGTCCCGCGTGCGAGGCCGCCCGCCGCTACTGGAAGGGGCGGGGGATAGGCGATGAGATAGCCGACATGTTCCAGATCGGTTCTGCGAAGCCGGGCTGGGACGGACTGCTCAAGAGGGCTGAGAAGGAGGGACTACCGCCCTCCGTCCTGGAGGAGGCCGGCCTCGTCATCGAGAGGGACAAGGGTGGTTACTACGACCGCTTCAGAGACCGGCTCGTGTTCCCTCTGCTCTGGACCGGTGGCAGAGTCGTCGGTTTCGGCGGGCGCGCGCTGGACGACTCCGAGCCCAATTACCTCAACTCGCCCGAGACGCGCGTCTATCACAAGGGTCACTATCTGTACGGGCTCACGCAAGCCCGCCCGGCGCTCCGAGCATCGCGCGAGGTCATCCTCGTGGAAGGCTACATGGACACGTTGAGCCTCTACGAGGCGGGCTTCCACAACGTGGTCGCCTCGGCCGGTACCGCGCTGACCGCCGAGCAGGCGCGGATCATGGCGAGGTTTGCGGACCGCGTGTTCGTGGCTTACGACGGCGACTCCGCGGGCATCTCCGCGGCGGCGAAGGCCGCCGAGCTTCTGGTGAGGCTCGGGGTCAAGGTCCGCATCGCCGCGTTTCCAGACGGCGCCGACCCGGATTCCTTCGTCAGGCAGGAGGGCGCCGATGCGATGAAGGAGGAGCTAAGCCGGGCGCGCGACTTCATCGACTTCCTGCTCGCCGTCAGCCCGCCTGCGACTGCGGAGGACAGGGAGAAGGCGGCCCGCGAACTGCTCGAGACGGTCGCGAGCATCGAGGACCCCATCAAGGCCGACCTCATGCTCGAGAAGATCGCGCGATCGCTCTCCATAGACCGGGGAGCGCTGACCAGGGCCCTCGAGGTGCGGAAGGCATCGGGGTCGCGCAGGGCCGCCGCGAGAGCCGAGCTGGCGCCGGGGCGTGCGGTCGCAACGGAGCGGTCGGTCGGGGCCGCTGAACTTGCCGCGCAGAGGGGGCTCCTGGGGATTCTCCTGTCGGGCGCCGACGAGGCCCATCGCGTGTGCGAGGAGCTCGATCCATCCGACTTCACCGATCCCTTGATGCGGGGTCTGGCGGAGCAGCTGATGGGAGAGGAAGGCGCCGGGACCATCGACGTGGGGGCGCTTCTGGACCGGCTGTCGAGTCCCGAGGAGGCGTCCATCATCACAGAAATTTCCGTTGCCCCATCCGACGACGACAATGGCGGACGGGCCTGCGATGACTATATTAGGATAATCAGAAGGTCCGCCATCGAGGCCGAGATCGTGGCAGTTGACCGCGAGATCGAGACGGCCGAGATGACGGGTGACGAGGAGAAACTCCTCGCGCGCATTCACGCGCGGCAGGAGCTGGCACGGCGGCTCAAGGAGCTGTCTGCCGGCGTCTGAGTTCTTCTTTCGTCCTTTGAGGAGGCGAGGCCGGGCCTATGGCGAAACGCTCAGCGGACAAGATCCTGGGAACGATCAAGAAGAAGATCGGCGGCTCCGGCTCGCTCACGTACGAGGAGCTAGGGTCGTTTCTGGGCGATGACCTGGACGTAGAACTCGTGGACGATATCTACTGCGGGTTGTCCGACATGGGAGTCGAGGTCGTCGACAAGAAGACCCACGAGGCGAAGCGCAAGCGGGAGGCGAAGAAGAGGACGAAGGTCCAGCCCAGGCTGCGGTTCGACGACCCGGTGCGCATGTACCTCCGGGAGATGGGTCAGGTCAAGCTCCTCAACCGAGAGGGCGAGGTGGAGATCTGCAAGCGCATCGAGAGCGCGGAGGATATGATCTACAGTGCGATCTTCGAGTCGCTGACGACGATGAAGAGGCTGTCCGGTCTGGCGGAGCGGCTCAGGTCTGATAAAGTGAGACTGGACAAGGTTGTCACGGTGGACCGAAAGCGCAAGAACGCCACGGGCAAGGAAGAGCGTCGTCGTGCGTTCAACCGAATGGACAAGATCGTCAGGCTCGACGAGGAGCGCCGCGAGCTCGAACGGAAGCTGAAGAAAGCGCTGCCGCAGCACGCGACTCAGACGAAGAAGGCCATAGAGAGACGACGCAAGAGCCTCGTCACGGAGACCAGGCGCCTGGTGCTCCATCCCGTGCAGGTTACCAAGATGACCGTGCGTATCGGTGAGCTTGTCGCCAAGTGCGAGGTTCTGGAGGGCGAGATATCCGAGCACGTGGCCCAGCACGGATCGCTTCTTCGCAAGGCGGAGCGCGAGGAGGCCAAGAGGAAGAAAGCCAGGAAGGCGGCCGCCGGCAAGGGCAAGACGGCCGCGTCGAAGAAGACGAAGGCAGCGACGAAGACCACTACGCGCATGACGAAGACGCCGGCGGCGCTGAAGAAGGAGGCCGCGCTCGTCCTCAACGAGACCAGGAACAAGAAGAGAGCCGTCAGACGCATTGAACGGGAGTGCGGCATTCGCTCCAAGGCGCTCCTGGACATGGCGCGCCGCATCCGGAGGGGCGAGGTCGAGGCCAGTATCGCCAAGACGGAAATGGTCGAGGCGAACGTGCGTTTGGTCATCTCGATAGCCAAGAGATACACGCACAGGGGGCTGGACTTCCTCGATCTCATCCAGGAGGGCAACACGGGGCTGATGCGTGCCGTCGAGAAGTTCGACTACACGCGCGGGTACAAATTCTCGACCTACGCCACCTGGTGGATCCGTCAGGCTATCACGCGTGCGATCGCGGACCAGGCGCGGACCATCCGTGTCCCCGTTCATATGATAGAAGCGATCAACAAGGTCGTGCGCACGACCCGCCAGCTCGTGCAGGAAGAGGGCAGGGATCCGTCCGTGGACGAGATTGCGGACAAGCTTGACCTCACCGAGGACAAGGTCAAGGGCATCCTCAAGGCGGCGCAGCAGCCCATCTCGCTCGACCGTCCGATAGGCGAGGACGAGGATTCGAGCCTCGGGGATTTCGTCGAGGACACGAAGGTCGTCTCCCCGTCTCAGTATGCGTCGTTCAAATTGCTGCAGAGCGAGATCGACGACGTTCTGGGGGAACTCGACTCGCGCGAGGAGAAGATAATAAGACTGCGCTTCGGTTTGGAGAGGGACCGTGCTCCCATGACTCTCGAGGAAGTCGGGGCCATCTTCGGTGTGACTCGCGAGCGCATCCGCCAGATAGAGAAGAAGGCCATCGGCAAGCTCAGGCACCACAAGCGGAGAAGCCGTCTCAAGGGATACATAGATCTCCCCTGAGTTCTCGCTGGAGCCGGTCCGTCAGAAGGCGGACTCGTTGACACCCCTTGGGTCAGCGTGCTAAACTGCGCGTTCGGCCGGGAGGAGCTGGTCACGAGCTTCCGGCGGGCCCATAGCTCAGCGGTAGAGCAGCGGACTCATAATCCGTAGGTCCTTGGTTCGAATCCGAGTGGGCCCACCAAGAATACCAGGCCATGGGGGCGATTAGCTCAGTTGGTTAGAGTGCCGGTCTCACATAC
>JAUVLG010000174.1 GCA_030595835.1 Candidatus Eiseniibacteriota bacterium
ACGACGGAGACTGGGTCTACTACGACAACACCTGGTTCATCTACGATCTCATGGACTCCGCGGGGTTCGCCCCGATAGACACGCTGTTCAGGAGGAATCCCGTCACGGCGGGCGACGTGTACGCGTCCGTCAATGCAGGCAGGGGGTTCCTCAACTTCCGCGGCCAGGCGTACTACAACTGGAACCCTCCGTTCAACATCGATCCCGAACTCACGGAGAGCGGATGGCGACTTCCGGTCGTCGTCTCCGCGACGTGCGGGACGGGTGTCTACGACAGCGATGGCTTCGCCTGCGAGGACTGGGTCCGCGCTGGGACCGCAGAGGACCCGGCCGGCGGTGTCGCGTTCTTCGGCTCGAACACGATCATTGCCGCCAGCGTCGAACTCTCGCTCAGGAGAGGCTACGTGGACGTGGGCTTCATGGCGAACGCGTTCGGGCAGAACGGGCTCACGCTCGGCGAGGCCTGTCTGGCGGGGAAGCTGAACCTCTACCAGAACGACGAGAACGAGCAGGAGTACCAGGCCTGGAATCTGCTCGGCGACCCGGAACTCAGCCTCCGGACGGCGTCCCCCACCGAGCTCTCGGTGTTTCATGATGAGGCGATCACCGTCGGACCCTCGGGGTTCGCCGTGACGGTTCTGGACGGCGGGATGGCGGTGGAGGGTGCTCTGGTGGCGTGCGTCAAGGGTGACGAGGTCTACACCTGGGACCATACGAACGGATCCGGAAGTGTTGTCCTGCCCCTCTCACCGACGTCCGGCGGCACGCTCTCGGTGACCGTGACGGCCAGAAACGCCCTCCCTCACGAGGGTTCGGTGCTGGTCATCGACGGAGGGGTGTTCATCTCCCAGTCCGACATCCTGATCGACGACAGCACCGGAGGTAACGGGGACGGTCTGCTGAGCCCAGGCGAGTCGGTCGAGGTTTGGATCGGGCTCTCCAACATCGGTGACGAGACCGCCACCGGTCTCTCGGCTGTGTTCCGCACAACCGCGGCCGTGGTGACCGTCACGGACAGCACTTCGTTCTACGGCGACCTCGCAGCGGACTCGACGGCGTGGGCGCAGGATCCGTTCTCGCTTGCCGTATCACCGGATGTCCCGGAATGGTACGTCGTGCCCTATTCGTTGGCGCTGGCGTACGGAGGCACGGCCCGAGTTATCAGCCCACCTGCCATCGAGATCACCACGGGTCACCTCTTCTTCTCCTCGACAGCTGTCGAGGACGGTACCCCGGGCGGAAACGGGGATGGTGCCCCGGGGTCCGGTGAGACGATCGGGCTCACAGTCACGCTGACCAACGACGGTGAGTGTAACTTGACATCGGTCGAGGGCACACTCACGACGACCGACGCATACGTCGCGGTGACATCAGGCAACGCCGCCTTCACCGATGCCGACGCCGGATCGTTCTGCGACAACCAGAGCCTCCCCTTCATAGTCTCAATCTCACCGGCGGCCCCGCACGGCCACGTCGCGACGCTCTCGCTCGCCGTGACCGCAGCGGGCCACTCCTACCCGTACTCAAAGGTGATCGACTTCAACATCGTCATCTCGGGCACTTCGACGGCCATGCCCACCGGACCCGACGCCTACGGGTACTACGCGTACGACCAGAGCGACTCGGCCTGCGGCGCGGCCCCGACGTTCGATTGGGTTGACATCGCTCCACCGGGCCCGGGAATCATCGTCGAAGAGATCACGGACGCCGACGCCGCCATCACGACGCTCGGCACGTTCTTCAACTTCGGGTACTACGGCGTCGACTACGACCAGATCTCCATCTGCTCGAACGGCTTCGTCGCCGTGGGCGTCAACGACTATCGGTTTGGGGACAACTCGCCGATACCGGACGCACATGGGCCTCCGAACATGATAGCGCTCTTCTGGGATGACCTCGACCCCTCGGCCGGAGGCGACATCTACAAGTGGTTCGACGTGTCCAACCACCGCTGGATCATCCAGTTCGACGAGGTGCTGCACTGGGGCTCCACTGACAGCGAGACGTTCCAGATCATCGTCATGGATCCCGCCTACCACCCGACGCCGACGGGCGATGCCCCTGTGCTCATCCAGTACGAGAACGTCAGCGCACCAGATCAGTGCACTATCGGCATTGAGGATCTCTACCAGACCGACGGGCTCGAGTGCCTTTGCGACGGATTCTACGGGACAGGTGTCGCGCCCATAACCTCCGGCTCGGCGATCCTGTTTACAACGGTGCAGCCTACCGATCCGGTGGTGGCGTGGCTCGTCCTGGGCGACGTCGGCCGGGATGACGCGGCCGGCGGAAACGGCGACGGAAAAGCGCAGCCCGGTGAAACGGTCACGCTGACCCTCGAGTTCAGCAACGACGGCGGTGTCGGCGCGGAGGACGTATCCGTACTGCTGTCATCCGGCGAGACAATGCTGTCGGTGGTGGACAGCACGGCCGCGGTACCCAACATCCCGGCGGGCGGCTCCGGGAGCAACTCCGACCCGTTGACGTTCGTCGTCTCTGAGGCCATCAGCGACACGGTCGCCACGCTGTGGGCACAGGTCACGGCAAACGGCGGGGCCTACACCGGCGCCGGCAGGATCGACATCCGCATAGATCTGACCGCCACCGGCAT
>JAUVLG010000155.1 GCA_030595835.1 Candidatus Eiseniibacteriota bacterium
CTCGCCGGTCAGGTGAAGGCGTTCGTGGTGCCCGAGATCAACCTGGGTCAGATCTGCCTCGAGGTCGAGCGGTGCGCCGCCGGCAAGGCGGAGACGATACTGGTCCCGCACGCCGGAGGCTGGGTGCACGACGACGAGGACATCTACCAGGCAATCCGAGGCGGTGCCAAATGACAGTAGACAAGAAAACGCGCGCAGCGGAGCCGAAGCACCCGATGGAGGACCTCCTGCGCATGGACAGGATGCCTCACATCTGGTGTCCCACGTGCGGACTCGGGACGGTCGTCACGGCCTTCGCGTCCGCGATAGAGAAGCTCGAGATGTCGCTCGACGACCTGGTTGTCGTGTCGGGCATCGGGTGCACGGGCAGGGTGGCGGGGTACGTCAAGACCGACTCGTTCCACACGACGCACGGACGCGCGATCCCGTTCGCCACGGGGCTGCACCTGGTCAATCCGAAGCTCAAGACCGTTGTCATCAGCGGTGACGGTGACCTCTTCTCCATCGGGGGCAATCACTTCATCCACGCGGCACGCCGGAACGTCGACATCACGGTCATCTGCGTCAACAACTTCATCTACGCGATGACCGGCGGGCAGGTGGCGCCGACGACGCCGCTCAAGGCGAACGCGTCGACGATGCCCTACGGCAACTACGAGCGGCCCTTCAGCATTCCGTATCTTGCGGATTCGTGCGGGGCCGTCTACGTCGCGCGCTGGTCCGCACTTCACGTGCGGCGGCTGACCACGGCGATCGCCGAGGCCATCGCGAAGCCGGGGTTCTCGGTGGTGGAGGTGATAAGCCCGTGCTCGACGCTCTACTCGCGACGTAACCGTCTGGGTTCGGGGCTCGACCTCATGAAGTTCTACCACGACAACTGCGAGATCCAGCACGGTGCGGACACACGGGACCTGGAAATCGGGTTCCAGGAGAAGATCATCGTGGGCAAGTTCGTCGACCGCGACCGCCCGACCTACGTGGACTCGATGAACGAATGGTACGGCGAGGTATTCGGCGACACGTACGAACCATACGAGGGGTCAGTCAAGTGAACGAGATACGGATCTCAGGATTCGGTGGACAGGGCGTCATCCGCTGCGGGTACATCATCGGCAGGATAGCCGCTCTGTACGACGACAAGCACGCGACCATGACGCAGAGCTTCGGGCCGGAGGCCAGGGGCAGCGCTTGCAGCGCCCAGATCCTCGTGGACGATGACCCCATCCGCTACCCGTACCTCACGCAGCCGGACACGGTCGTCGCCATGTCGCAGGAGGCATACGACAAGTTCGGGTCCGACCTGGCCGAGGGCGGTCTCTTGCTCATCGACGAGGACCTGGTCAAGCCGGCGTCCTCCAAGCGCGAGCGGCGCATGTACGCGATCCCGTCCACCCGGATAGCCGAGGAGCTCGGCAACAGGATCGCGGGCAACATTGTTATGCTCGGTTTCTTCACGGCGGTCGCCGGGATCATCTCGGTCGACGCGGCGCGCAAGGCGCTGCCGAGTTCCGTCCCGGAACGCTTCATCGACCTGAACCTGGCGGCGTTCGAGAAGGGCTACGAGTACGGCGTCGAGCTCCTGGCCAAGTAGGTGCGCGTCGGCGTCACCCGGTTCCTCCTCTAGCAGCCTCACACAAACCTCATCCATCCGAACGGAGGTGAACATGGGCTCCCGGTATGAGCTTCGTCTCAGCGGCGCCGGTGGACACGGGCTCCTGCTGGCCGGGAAGGTCATAGCCGAGGCCGCCGCGATCTACGACGGTCGGACGGCCACGCAGGCGCAGTCCTACGGGCCCGAGGCGCGCGGCGGTGTCAGCCGGTCGGACGTAGTGATCAGCGACGGAGACATCGACTTCCCGGTCGCGCGGAACCTGGACTTCCTGCTGGCAATGACGCAGGAATCGGTCGACGCATACGTCGGCGACGTGAAGGACGGCGGGACCGTGCTCGTCGATGACAGCCTCGTGGAGTCGGTCCCCGATGGGAACTACCGCGTTGTCCGCGCGCCCATCATCGAGACCGCCCGGGATCGCATCGGCAAGCCGATAACCGCTAACCTGGTCGCGGTGGGGTTGATCGCCGGGCTCAGTGACATAGTGACGGTTCCCTCGCTCGAATCCGCGGTGCGCGCGCGGGTCCCGAGGGGCACCGAAGACCCCAACCTGCAGGCGTTCCGGGCCGGGCTCGAACTGTCCAAGGAACTCCGGGACTAGCGAGGAGACACATGCGCAACCCGCTGCAGATCCTGGAACAGGACGCGCAGGTCCTCGCTAACCACAACCGACGCTACATCCACGCAGTCCGACGTCACCTCGATGCCGTGATCTCCAAGCTCGAGGGGCACCGGCAGGCGGGACTCGTGCACCTCTGGCGACCTGCCGAGGACTTCGCTTCCGAGATGGACGTCGTCGTGGGCGTCGGCAGCAACCTCAGAGAGCAGAGTGCTTTCCTCGGGTGCTACTACTGCCTCCAGTTTCTCAGGATGAGCCTGACGTGCCTTGACACGCTCAAGCTCAATCTCGCGTCGCCGATGGACAGGTCGGCCGTCGAGCGACAGTTCATGCTCAAGACGGGCGTTACCTTCCGCACACTCTCCGGCACCTACGTGACCAAGCTGCTCGAGCTGTTCCTCGCTGGCAAGGAGGTTCCGCGCTACGCCATCGTGGGTGTGGGGACCAAGGCCGACCTCGAGGACATCGACGTGGGTGTCATCGACGATGGCGGCGCCGGGCGTGACAATCTGAACACGGCGGTCGCGAAAGTCAGCTCCGAGATGCTGCGGTACGCGACCAGCATGCACTTCCACATCTCCGAGCACGTGGGCGAGCGAGGCTACAGCGCCGCGATCCCGGAGTACCGCAAGATGCTCGACAGCGCCGTGCACGACTTCGTGCTCGTGAGCGAGATGCTCGGTGGCGCGCTCATCACCGGGGACGAGCTGCTCTTCCACGAGTTCCAGACCTCGATCGTCTCGCGGTACTTCCATCGCCCTGGCGAGAACCAGACGTGGCATGAGGGCTATCTGCGTGGCATGCTCGGGGAGGTGCGGTCGCTGCTCAGCAGGCCCCTGGCGACCGAGCGCATCCATCCGAAGGACGACGGGCTCCGCACGATCAAGGGTCTCCTCGCCGTGCTCAAGACCATCTACCAGGTAGGCGAGGTCAACGCCTGGCTCATCTCCGACGCGCTGAAGCTGAAGATGCCGGAGCAGGCCGGGGTCCTGGAAGATCTGGAGAAGTCACTGAGTTTCATCGAGATCTTCCGCTTCAT
>JAUVLG010000069.1 GCA_030595835.1 Candidatus Eiseniibacteriota bacterium
GATGGCGCAGTCGTCGAGATGCGTGTCCATCTGAAGCAGGCTGAACTTGTTCGTCAGCCCCCGAAGAGCGCCCAGAGGACAGATGAAACGGCAGAACGGTCGCTTCATCATGCCCATCAAGAGCACCAGAGCAGCCAGTATGACGACCTTGAACCCGAACACCCAGGTGAGGAAGTTCATCCCCTCCGCGCCGTCGGAACCACGCGCCTGCCACAGCAGCCAGGGAAGACCACCCTCAAACGTCCCCGCGGGACATATCTTGCAGAACCAGGGCTCGTCGGTCCACCAGGCGATCAGCCCGCACACGACCACGAGCACGACGTACTTCATGTGCCTGAGCCAGTTCGGAGCGGAGAACTTCGGTAGCTTGAGCTTGTAGACGATATCCTGAAACCAGCCGAACGGGCAGAGCCATCCGCATGGGAACCGTCCGACGAAGACCCCGATGAGACCCAGAATACCAAGCACGTAGAACGGGAACTGCCGGACGATGATGAAGTGCTGAAGTGCGCCTATCGGGCACGAGCCCCACGCGAGGGGGCAAGCATAGCAGTTGAGCACGGGGACGCAGACACCCTTGAGCGAACCCTGATAGAACGACGCCCTCGGGATGGAAACGAAGTAGGAGTTAGTGGAGAGGAGCGCGATGAACTGGACGATCCGCCGTTTCAAGTAGGTCTCCCGTCCCTCGTTCCGAACCCCACCTCGCGCATCCGCCCACGGCCGCGAGCGCGGACGACATCAGCAACAGAATCAGCCTACGCCGATGCAAGACAGACAGATCATGGCGCCGTTCGACAGCGTCT
This sequence comes from Candidatus Eiseniibacteriota bacterium, assembly GCA_030595835.1. GTDB lineage: Bacteria > Joyebacterota > Joyebacteria > Joyebacterales > Joyebacteraceae > JALGZG01. The sequence goes on from JAUVLG010000069.1 coordinate 807, forward strand.
CCCAGAAGTGCTCGGTCACGAGCCCAACGATGAGAAACGCCTCGACTGTCACGAGCGCAATGACGAAGAACATCGTGGTCCGCGCGGGACTTCGCTTAGCCAGGAAATCGATTGTCTTGCTCAATGGACACACCTGTTCGCGGCTCCCTTCAGAAGCCGCTCGACGCGGGTTTCAAGTAGTCCTTGGTACATCTGGATTCTAGCGGCCCGACGGCGCCACCGTCAAGCTTCAACACCGCTACATGATACCCCTGATGCGGGCTCTCAGAACCGCGTGAGCGGCCGCCAGACGTGCCACCGGTACGCGGTAGGGTGAACAGCTCACGTAGTCCAGCCCCACGCGATGGCAGAAGTAGATGGACTCCGGATCGCCCCCGTGCTCCCCGCATATGCCCATGTGAAGGTCGGGCTTGGCCAGCCTGCCCTTGTCGACGGCCATCTGCACCAGAGCGCCGACGCCGCGCTTGTCAAGAGACTGGAAGGGGTCCTTCCTGAGAATTCCTCTCTTCAGGTACTCCTTGATGAACGAACCGGCGTCGTCACGGCTGAAGCCGTACGCCATCTGGGTCAGGTCGTTCGTTCCGAACGAGAAGAAGTCAGCGTGCTCAGCGATCTCGTCTGCCACGATGGCCGCACGCGGTATCTCTATCATGGTACCGATGTGGAAGGGGACGGTGTCCGTGTCGTCACCGAGGACCTCCAGGGCCACCTTCTCGACGAGCTCCCGCAGGATCAACAGTTCCTTGGGTTCTCCCACGAGCGGTATCATCACCTCCGGCCGCGCATCGATGCCGCGCTCGGCGAGCGCCTTCGCCGCCTCGAAGATGGCGCGGGCCTGCATCTCATATACTTCCGGGTAGGTAATGCCCAGCCTGCAGCCTCTGTGTCCCAGCATCGGGTTCGTCTCACGAAGCGCCGCGGCCCTCTCCTTCATCTCGTCGGGGTCCTTGCCGAGATCTGCGGCCAGCTCCTCGAGCTCTTTGTCGGTCGCCGGAATGAACTCGTGAAGCGGCGGATCCAGCAGCCGGATGGTGACCGGACGGCCCTCCATCGCCTCGAGTATGCCCTCGAAGTCCTCACGCTGGAACGGCAGGAGTTTTTCGAGAGCCAGCCGCCGCTCGTCCTCGTCGGCCGCCATGATCATCCCGCGGATGTACTTGATGCGTTCCTCTCCGAAGAACATGTGCTCCGTCCGACAGAGCCCGATGCCTTCGGCGCCGAATGCCCTCGCGCGCGCCGCGTCCTCGGGCGTGTCGGCGTTCGTGCGGACGCCCAGCTGCCGGAACTCGTCGGCCCATTCCATCAGCGTGGCGAAGTTGCCGGAGAGCTCCGGATCTACCGTCGGCATCTGGCCGACGATGACCTCTCCCGACGAACCGTCGAGCGTCAGCCAGTCGCCCTCTTTGACCATTGTCCCCTTGACACTGAACGTCCGGGACGCGTAGTCGATCTTGATATGCCCGGCGCCGGCGACGCAGCACTTGCCCATCCCGCGCGCGACGACCGCCGCATGTGAGGTCATGCCGCCTCGGGCGGTCAGGAAACCCTGTGACGCGTTCATCCCGTCAATGTCTTCCGGCGACGTCTCCTCGCGGACGAGGATCGTGCGGTGCTTCTCCTCGTCGCTGTCTTCCGACCAGTCCACGGCATCCTCGGCAGTGAAGACGACCCGGCCGACCGCCGCACCGGGCGACGCCGGCAGTCCCTTTGTCAGTGCTTCGTAGCTCGCGCTCGGATCGAGTTTCTGGTGGAGTTGCTGTTCCAGCTGGTCCGGGTCGACACGGAGGATGGCCGTCTTGCGGTCGATCAGACCTTCCGCTTCCATCTCCACCGCGATACGAATCGCCGCCTCGGCGGTGCGCTTTCCGGTCCGCGTCTGGAGCATCCAGAGCTTGCCGGCCTGGATGGTGAACTCGAGGTCCTGGGTGTCGGTGTAGTGCAGCTCGAGCCTCTCACGGATGGAGTCGAGCTCCCCGTATATCTCGGGCATGGCCTCCTCGAGCGAGTCGCTGTCGCCCTCCTTCTTCTGCGCGAGATTGATGGGCTGTGGCGTCCTGACTCCCGACACGACGTCCTCGCCCTGCGCGTTGGGCAGCCACTCGCCGTAGAAGACCTTCTCCCCCGTGGCCGGGTCTCTCGTGAAGGCAACGCCGGTGGCACTGCCCTCGCCCATGTTGCCGAACACCATCGCCTGCACGTTGACCGCCGTGCCCCAGTCGTCGGGGATGTCGTTGAGCTTCCGATAGGCGATCGCGCGCGGGATGTTCCACGAGTCGAACACGGCCCGAATGGCGCCCCAGAGCTGTTCGTTGGGATCGTCCGGGAAGTCACGCCCCGACAGCTCCTTCACCTTCTCCTTGAACTCTCCCGCGAGATCCCTGAGATCCTCGGCGGTGAGGTCGGTGTCGTGCCAGACGCCCTTCTTCTTCTTAGACGCGTCGATAAGTGCGTTGAATTCCTCCATCGGAACGTCCATGACGACGTCGGAGTACATCTGAATGAGGCGACGGTAGCTGTCGTAGACGAAGCGGTCTGTGCCCGTCTTCGCGACTATGCTGGCGGCCGTCGTGTCGTTCATGCCTATGTTGAGCACGGAGTCCATCATCCCTGGCATCGACACCCGCGCTCCAGAGCGCACGGAGAGCAGCAACGGGCTGACGGAGCCGCCGAACTCCCTCCTCATCTCACTTCCCACCTTCGCGATGGCGGCGTCGACCTCCTCGACCAGTCCGTCGGGGAACGTCGAGTCGTGCTCCATGTAGTAGGTGCACACGCGTGTCGAGATGGTGAACCCGGCCGGCACGGGCACGCCGAGGTTGGTCATCTCGGCGAGGTTGGCGCCCTTTCCCCCGAGGATGTCTTTCATCTCCCCGCGGCCGTCGGCCTTCCCACCTCCGAAGTTGTATACGTGTCTCTGTGGCATTGCTCTGCTCCTTGCGCCTGTCTGTCGGCACCGGCCCGCTGTCGCGTGCCGACCCGGCTTGCGGGTGGCTCCCGCACGGTTCCTGATTGATTCCCGAACTGACTAACATATCACCACCGGGTCGCTAAGGCAATCGCGACCGGCGTCGTGGATGCTGTTTCTGGACTGGGAGCGGGAATTCTGGCGTGGAGACGGAGGAGAAGACCGACAGCTCGTCCGTGCTCTACTCTCTCTCGACGGGGGTGGCGGCCTCCGGCGTGCGACCCGCGGCCTCGTCCTTCACCATCTTGTGGTAGAGGGCCTCGCGACGAATCTGAGCGACGATTATCTCGCGGAGCGAGAGGCTCTCCTCCTCGTCCGCGGCGCGCAGGCCTATGAGGTAGGACATCTCTTCCTTGAGGTCGCTCTGCACGGTCTTGAGGTTCTTCCTCCGCTGTTCTATCAGCACGTTGGCCACACCGAAGAGGACGATGTAGCTCCCCAACAGGTAGACCAATCCGTAGGGCGCAACGAGTCCGAGCATCTGCCAGCCGAAGAAGACGGTGACTCCCCACAGCACGATCACTGCCGCCCTCGGGTTGAGCCCGAAGCGGATGAGGCGGTGATGCGTGTGCGATTGGTCGGGTGTCATCACTCCACCGTTCGACCGAGCTCGGCGGACGATGGTCGTCATCACATCGACCGCCGGCACCACCATACAGGCGACGGCGACGAGTACGGCGTTGCTGGCGAGGTCGCTCCGCGCGCCGATGACGGCCCCTCCCGCGAGGAAGAACCCCAGTCCCATACTGCCCGCATCGCCAAGGTAGACGTTGCCCTTGCGGAAGTTGTGGAGGAGGAATCCGACGCCGCTGCCGAAGATACCCGCTATCATCATGTACAGTAGCGGATTGTCGTTCATGATGCCCACGAGAAAGAGGGCCGAAGCGGCGATAGCGGCTATCCCACCCGCGAGTCCGTCCAGACCGTCGATGAGATTCAGAGCGTTCATGAAACCGACGATCCAGAAGATGGTGATCGGGTAGCTGAGCCACCCCAGCTGGAAGGTCGGGCCGTAGAAGAAGCGGACTTGCTCAAATGCGACGCCGCTTGCGACCATCGCGACGGCCACTGCGACCTGCACGAGGAGCTTCACACCGGGCTTCAGGTTGATGCGGTCGTCTATCATGCCGAGGACGACGATGACGGTCCCGCCGGCGAGGAGCGCGGTGAGTTTAACCGCTATGTTGGGAGCCACGTAGCTGAAGAATCTGAGCGCGAATATCAGTGATGCGGCGGTGGTGAGAAATATGACGATGCCGCCGGTCGTGGGAATAGGGCGCGTGCGCGTGCGGCGCGAACTCGGAAGGTCCACGAGGCCCACGCGCATCCCGAGCCTGGCGACCGGCTTCATGAGCAGCCACGACAGGGCTGCGGCTGAGCCCAGTATGACGAGTGACCAGCTGATCAAGTCCACGCTCTGCCTCGTCCTTGCGATAGTGCCCGCGCCGTCCGTTTTCGCAGTCTCACCCCCCATTATAGCACTAACCGAGGGTGAACTAAACACGCGAGTTGTCGTGGCTTAGACGCTCTGGCCCAAGTGAGCCCCTACTCCGACCGAGCCCCTACTCCGGAGCCACGGAGGTTCCCGCGTTGGCGACCGCCGCGCGTGCGCGCGCAAGTCTGGCCCTCGCCCTGTTGCGAGAGTTCCGCGCGTAGCCGCTCCATCGCCGCGCCGCTTCCGCGAACGCCGCCTGACCGGTCATCCGATGGAGGACGTCCATCATCAGGACGTGGGTGCCGTGACGCTCGAAGCCAGCGGGGCGAATGCGACGGCCGTCCAGGCTAGCGCCGGTCCAGTAGCCCAGATCGAACCTGTCGAGAGCGAAGATCAGCCCGCTCACGCACCTCTCGAGAAGGACGCGAGCCCCGGGATCATCATCGACGTTCAGGTAATCAAACATCACCCAGATGGCTTTGACGTGACTGCCCAGTACCATGCAGGGCTCGTCCCGAACCGGGAACTCCTCTATGAACGCCAGCGACTCGATACCACCCTCGTCGCCGGCCTCGCCTATCTCATGGAGGAATCCGCCGTCCTCGACGCTCGTGTAGAAGGCGCCCATGGCCCGCCTGGCCGTCTCAACGGCGCCCTCCTGACGCAGGAGCGAGACCGCCCGGACCAGAACGGCAATGCACTCCGCGTGCGCGGAGGCGGAGAACCACCCTTGTGGCAGCTTCCCCCGGAGCACCCGAGGAACCTCGGGCATCGGCCAGCCTCCGAAGCTGCCCGGCAGGATCTCCATACTGTCAATGAGCCATCGTGAGAGGAACTCGAAGCGGTCTCTTCGTTCGGTGCTTCCGCTCTCAAGGTAGACCTCGAGGTTGCCAAGCGCGGCGCGCGCGACAAGAGAGGGGGAACACACCCTGTCGCCACCCCTGACGCGGGCGACCGGTACTCCCCTCTCGTCGCACTCGGGCTCGGACCCGGCCAGGTGCGAGTAGTCGAGGTAGTATCCCCGCGGAGAGGAGAGGTCGATGTGCCTGCCGAGTTTCTCCCCGGCCATTTCGTGCGTCCTCCATGAGCGGTGCTTCGCTTCGTGGTGACAGGATTCCTTAGGCGCCGCCCACGAACTCGAGAATCGTGTCCGCCACGTGCGCCATCTCTTCGTTCGTGAGAAGCGAGAACACCGGAATGGAGAGGGTCTCGCGCGCCGCCTTCTCCGCCTCCGGCATGTCTCCCTCAGCGTATCCGAGCGTCCGGAAGCATTCTTGAAGATGCAGAGGCATGGGGTAGTAGATCGCGCAGCCGATGCCCTCTTCTCTAAGGTGAGCGAGAAGCGCGTCGCGATTCTGGACTCGGATGATGTACTGGTTGTAGATGTGCCGACTCCACTCCTCGCGCCAGGGCGCGGTCACGGGCGTTCCCTCGAACCTCGAGCCGTAGTAGTCCGCGTTGGCCGACCTGCCGTCGCTCCACGCATCAAGATGCCTGAGCTTCACGCTCAAGACCGCTGCCTGGAGCGCGTCGAGCCTGCTGTTGGTCCCGATGGTCCAGTGGTGATAGGCCTCGGTCTGCCCGTGCTCCCGCAGGCTCACGAGAAGATCGGCCAGCTCGTCGCTGTCCGTCGCTATCATTCCGCCGTCACCGTAGCCGCCGAGGTTCTTGCTGGGGAAGAAGCTGAAGCAACCCGCCTGGCCGAACGATCCCGCCCGGCGGCCCTTGTACTCCGCTCCGACGGCCTGCGCGGCGTCCTCCACGACGGCGATGCCACGCCTGTTCGCCACCTCCATGATGAGATCCATGTCGGCGCACTGCCCGTAGAGATGGACGGGCATGATGGCCTTCGTCTTCTCCGTGATGGCCGCCTCGATCTTCGACGGATCGATGTTGTAGGTCTTGGGGTCGATGTCTACGAAGACGGGGACCGCCCCCACTCTCGCGACGGCGCCCGCCGTCGCGAAGAACGTGTACGGGGTCGTGATCACCTCGTCGTCTCGCCCCACGCCCACCGCCATGAGCGCAAGGAGGATGGCGTCTGTTCCGGACGCCACGCCGACGGCTCTCTTCGCGCCGCTGTAGCCGGCGATCTCACCCTCAAAGGCGGCGACCTTCGGGCCCAGCCTGAAACCCTGCGACTCCACGACCTCCGCGATGGCCTCGTTGATCTCATCCTTGATTGTCTGGTACTGCCTCTTCAGGTCGAGCAACGGTACGTTCATTGGCGTCTGCTTTCTGTTTCTGGTGAGTCCCCCACCGGCCACGTGAGATGCTCGAGCGTCCCGCCCGTCTCACAGCCGGCATCAGTAGTTCCCAATCGTCAGTAGTTCTCAATGATATCTGCGATCCGCTCGGACGCGTGCCCGTCCCACAACTCGGGCAGACGTCCGGAGAGCTTGTACCCTTCATCGAGTATTCCAGCGGCGGCCTTCGTGATGGCATCGGGGTTCGTACCGACGAGCGTGTTCGTTCCCTCCGTTATGGTCACCGGACGCTCGGTGTTCGGTCTGAGCGTCAGGCACGGCACGCCGAGCACCGTCGTCTCTTCCTGCACACCACCCGAGTCCGTCATGACGAACCTGGCCCGCGCCTCGAGTTCGATGAAGTCGAGGTAGCCCAGCGGCCCCGTCATCCTCAGACCCGATATGGCCTCCGCGCGTTCCAGCAACCCGGCCTCGCTGAGCGTCCTTCTGCTGCGCGGATGCATCGGGTAGACCACGGGTATGCGACCGGCGATCTCGGCGAACGCGCCCAGTAGGCCTGCGAACGCCTCACGCGTGTCGACGTTGCGCGGCCGGTGCATGGTCAAGACCGCGTACTCGCCGGCGGCAACACCCAGCCGCTCCACCACGTCCGACCGCGCCGCCTTGTCACGGAATCTGAGCAGCGTGTCGACCATGACGTTTCCGACGAAGTGAATGGCCTCGGCCGGTCTCCCCTCACCCTTGAGGTTCTCGTCACCGTCCCGGGACGGAGTGAACAGGAGCGACGACAGTCTGTCGGTTACGAGCCGGTTGATCTCCTCCGGCATCTCCCAGTCGAAGCTTCTCAGTCCCGCCTCGACGTGAGCCACCGGAATGCCGCGCTTCACCGCCGTCAGCGAGCAGGCCACCGTCGAGTTGACGTCGCCCACTACCACGACCATGTCGGTCGCGACCTCGTCCAGAAACGCGTCGAACCGGGTCATGACGCCCGCCGTCTGCACGGCGTGCGACCCCGAGCCCACACCGAGGTTCCGCTCGGGCTCGTCCATCTCAAGATCCCTGAAGAACCCGCCGGACATCTCGTCGTCGTAGTGCTGCCCCGTGTGAACGACCAGCACTTCGATGCCGCTCCGGCCAGATAGGGCCTCCTGCAGACCCGCTATCTTGACGAAATTCGGCCGTGCGCCCGCTATCAGGACAACTCGCATCCGCCAACCCCCTGGAATTCCACTCCTCCTGCCAGAAACGCCTACTTCTAGCAGGTATCTCCCCCGTCCGCAACCACATTTGCGGCCCCTCGGGAGGTTCTCCTATTGACTGACGGCTCGAATCAGAGTATTATTAGAGTGCGTTTGGGTTTTCTGGCGGGCCTTATGCAACCCGCCTCAGTGAGGAGGAAACTATGTTCTCACCGATGTTCTCCATCCTGTTGATCCCATTCCTGGCCGCGATGTTCCTGGCCATCAACATGGGCGCCAGCGGAACCGCCCCCGCGTTCTCGGCCGCCTACGGGGCCGGCCTCATCCGTCGCGAACGCATCGCCGGCGTGTTCGGCATCTTCGTCCTCGCGGGCGCTCTCATCGCGGGCAAGAAGGTCGCCATGACGATCAGCCGGGGCATCCTCCCCGAGGACGTCATGGGGCTCACGCTGACGACCATCGTCCTCCTGTCGGTCGCGCTGTCTCTGCTGATGGCCAATCTCCTCAGAGTCCCGCAGTCCACGAGCCAGGCAACCATCGCCGCCCTTGTGGGACCGGCGGTCTACTACGACGTTCTCAAGGCCCACAAGCTCGTGTTCGAGGTCATTCCGACGTGGCTGCTACTGCCGGTCGCGTCGTTCTTCCTGACGCTCGCGATAGGGAAATTCCTCTACACTCCACTCAGCAAGCGGCTGACGAACGGGTTCTCAAAGGTCGCCGCCCACCCGTCTCTCAGGATCGCCGTCGTCGTGGCATCGTGTTACGTGGCGTTTGCCATTGGCTCGAACAACGTGGCCAACGCGGCCGGGCCGATCGTTGCCATGGCCCTGAAGAGCATCGGCTCGCCCTCCGAAACGACGGCTCTCCTGATCATGATATTCGCCACGCTTCTCATCGCTCCCTGCTTCGCGATCGGCAGCTCGCTCATGGGTTCGAGAGTGCTCGAAACTACGGGCCGTGAGATCGTAGAGTTCGGCCCGCTCGGAGCCGTGCTCGTGGCTGTCGTAACCGCGACGCTCCTGTTGGTCGCGTCCGTGTCCAGGGGTATCCCGACGTCGCTTGTCCAGATGAACACCGCCGCGATCATGGCACTGGGCGTGACGAAGGAAGGGTGGCGGTTCGTGGCGTCACGTAGCTCAGTCCGCAAGCTGCTGGTCGTTTGGATCGTCGCGCCGCTTCTGGCTCTGGGAATATCCTTCGGCCTGACGGCCCTGGCGGAGGCGCTTGGACTCATGACGCATTAGGCGCGCGCCGCGCCAGAGAGTCGCAGCTCAGACCCAGTCGATCGTCGTGTGGAACTCGAAGGGGAGGCTTGCCCGTACCGCCACGTGCACGAGCGTATTCCGGATGGAGACGTTGAACCCGGGGTGCCAGCTATCCCCTGCGATCGACGTGGCGGCCCCGAAGGGGAAGGTCAGAGTCGCCGCGGGGCGTCCGTCCAGCGACAGCTCCACTCCCCGGCCGCCGACCTGGGCGGTCACATCCGGATGGATGTGGAAGAACCACTCCAGTAGGTGCTCTCCCCCACCGTCGATACTGTCGATGATCTCAATCTTCCCATCGCTCACGCGCATCTTGCGCCGATGCCGCGGCCTGCCAGGAAGAAATCGGTAGCCAGTGTGCGCCGCGTACGCCCAACCATCGCGTGCGCCCACCTCGGACATGCGTGCGCGCCGGCCGCAGCGGTGCGACGCCCAGAGTTCGCTCTGCTCCATCTCGTCGATGCGCACGGTGTTGTGTGCGGCGGTCTGCCGCTGCCGCAAACGCTCTGGCCCGGGCTCGTAGGTCGACACGCCGGAGTTGACGAAGACCCTCCCGCCATCGCGAGACAGCTCGAAGCTCAGCGACTCGCTGTGAGCGTGCCCCGGTTGGTATCGTGGCCGGGGCGCGCCGGCGTCGAACAGCACAACGGTTCGGCCGTCCTCGGATGTGAGCCGGAAGAAACCTGTCGCATCCAGTCGGTGCACGCCACTGGACGTTGTCCTCGCGGCGGCAAGCCCCAGCCTCTCCGTGTAATCGCAGAGATCATCGCGTGTGACGGCCGCCCCAAACGTCGCGTCGTTGAAGAAGGACGTCCCGCCGTCCGGATGGGTCATGGCATCGAGCCATTCCAGCATCGCGAGAACTTTGCCCTCCAGCCTGGGACGCGCATCACGCCACTTGCGCGGGACTCCATCTGGGAAGACCGTCCACAGGTTCAGCACATCCAGAAGCTGCTCCAGTACGACCGCGTGGTACGTAGGTGAGCGCTCGTAGTGCCCGCCGTCATCACGCACCTGCTCGTGAAGCTCCCGGAAGAGAAGCGCGAACCCCTTGTTCGCCCAGCGGTCGCCCTCATCCCCTCCGAAGAAGAGGCCGCCGATGGCAAGCGCCACGGCGTTCGCCATGAGGTGATTGGCCGCTATGTCGAACTCAAGCCGGCGCTCGAGGAGGCGGAGTTGGGCGGCGAGGCTGTCGAGGATGCGGTTGGACGGCGAGCTTGGGTCCGACGACGCGGCTTCCGGCGCGCCCGCGCTCTCGAGCAGCAGCATCCACTTGATCCAGTTGACGACGCGGATGGAGATTGCGTACGGGTCCCACGTATCCCGAGTGCCCGGCGGGTTGGCGTCGATCCAGGAGTCGACGAGACCTGCGGCCTCCGTGGCGCTGAGAGGACGGGCCTGGCCTTCGTTGCCGGGCTGCTCGCCGCCGGCGGCGATCGCGCTCTGCGGCAGGTCCGCGAAGTAGTTGAGCGTGTAGACCCACAACCGCGCCGCATCGGGAGGACGCCAGTCAATCCCGCCGTCGAACTCGCGCTCGATGTTGAGCAGGCGAACACGGGTTGGAGTGAGCCAACCGTCCTCACGCGCGATCGGTGTCGCCAGAGAAGCCAGGGGTGCGCGTCGCTCCGGGGCCGGCTCCAGGTTCGGGCGCGGAGGTACGACGCGGCGAACCGCGCGCGTCCATACCTGACGCGGGCGGAGGTG
>JAUVLG010000146.1 GCA_030595835.1 Candidatus Eiseniibacteriota bacterium
TCACTTCCGGAATCACTGTCAGATCCGAGGACGGCCTTCCGTCATCGGTGACTATCTCGGGCGGAAACAGCAGTCGTGTCATGCAGGCCAACTGGGTCACCGAAGTGACACTCCTTGGCCTGACGATTCGTAACGGTTATGCAGGCTATTACGGCAATGGCGCCGGACTGTACTGCAGGCAGTCAGAGCTGCTGCTCGACCGGGTCGACTTCCGTGACAATGGAAGAGCCGGTGCGGGCGCAGGTTTCTACTGCTCCGCCTCCAACGTGACTGTGACGGACTGCGTGTTCGAGTCCAACGAGGTAGGGTACCTTGACTACACGCAGACGACCTGGATCTACAGAGGATCAGGGGGTGGTGCCTACTTCACGGACGCCAGCACCGTGGTCGCCACTGACGTCACCTTCGACTCCAATCACACGTGGTACGAAGGGGCCGGCCTCGCCGTGCGCGGCGAGGGAACATCCGCGGAGCTGACGGCGTGCGTGTTCGTCAACAACACCACCTCCACGGACGTGGGGTACATAGGAGCCGAGCAGCGAGGCGCCGCTCTGTCCATCGCCGGCGGGGCGGACGTGGTGCTCAACGACGTGAGGTTCCTCAGAAACTGGTGCTACAGGGCCGGAGCTGCGGTCTACTGCGGCGGCGCAACAGCTACGATGAGAGACTGCGTCTTCTCCGAGTGCCGCGCCGAGACGGACGGCGGTGCGATACTCGCCCACTACGGAGGAAGCGTTTCGGCGACAGGCTGTTTCTTCAGACGAAACTCCGCAGGAGGACGTGGTGGTGCCGTATACGGGTACACCTACGCCGACTTCGCGGCCGCTGACATCTCGGACTGCATCTTCGCCGGCAACTCCGCAGATGGAGGTGGAGCGGTGTTTTCCTTCAGGGGACAGGTCCTTCTCTCGGGGTGCACCCTGGTCGAGAACGAGGCAGGTCAGGGAAGCGCTGTGCGCGCCCATCCGTCGGGCTCCGTCGCGGTCTCCAACAGCATCCTGACCTACGGCTCGGGCGGTGACGTCGTGTCCGGCGACGTGGAGGTTGCGCACTGCTGCGTCCTGGAACCCGAGCCTGGAAGCGGCCTCTGCGATGAGCCCCATGAGAACATATGCGCTGACCCGCGCTTCTGTCCGTCGCGAGTCCGGGACTTCACGCTATGCAGCAACTCGCCCTGTCTTCCTCAGAACAACGAGTGGGGCGAACTCATTGGTGCTGCGGGGGAAGGCTGCGGCCCGTGCAACACTCCCGTACTGGAGACGTCGTGGGGTTCGATCAAGGCGATGTTCAGGGGAGATTAGTGCTGCCTGCCTAACTAGCGTATGCGGCCGCCGAGCTTGTCTGTCACGCCGACTGCACCGCGGGCTTACGCCCGCGACGCACCCGCCGCGCCAGCCTTAACGCTCGCGGCTGATACGCGGTCCGTTAGACTTGCGCGCGCCTCGCGGAGACGGAATATGATACGATTGAGGGGCATTGTCAGTGTTTTCCCCACATCGGTTTGACGGGAGGGATCTTGATCCATGTGATCCGAGAGAAGGCCACGTCACAGCAGATAGCCGAGATGCTGGAGGACTTGGAGAACTACATCAAGTTGGCAGTTGATGTCGAACGTGGCATCCTGGCTGGAGGGGGGACCCGCGGCTTCGTGAACAGGTGCGGGAGATTGCTATGAGCCTACTGGGGGAATGATGCGCAACTGGTCCGGTGTCCGCGAGCGCTATCTCCAAGATGACGTTTCCATCAGACTCGGTGGCCTCGCAGCCAATCTCCTTCGGATCAGCTCCTACGCTGACCGACCGGAGCATGGAGAAGTGGTATCACGGCTCGTCCGTGAGAGCGCGTTGTTCATCGAATGGACTGCGGCCGATGTCGATACGGAACGTCTAGCGGAGCTGGTGCGATTGCAGCGCGAGCTGTCCAGGTGGCATTGGGATTGGGGAGCTGTGTGGGGAGCTGCTGCGTCTAGGGCCAAGCTTGCACATCAGGCCGGCGACTGGTCGAAGCGAGTGCTCGAGTTGTCGGGTCTGTTGGCGCGCGAAGCCTAACTAGCGTATGCGGCCGCCGAGCTTGGCCGTTACGCCGACTGCACCGGGCGCTGTCGCGCCCGCCGCACCCGCCGCGCCAGCCTTCACGCTCGCGGGTTATACGCGGTCCGTTAGCTTGCTCGGAGTGACAAAGGAGACAGCATTGATGTCGCGGTCGGAGCGAGAGGTACGCAACTACAACTGTCCGCGGCTCGGCAGGCCGGTTGTGTTTTCGTATCTCTTCGAGCAGACGAGTCTTGGGCATGGTGGCCCGCGTGGTGTGCATTGCGCGGGCGCCCGAGAGTGCGGCGTGGAGCGCGTCGTTGTGGACGGCGCACACGAGTTCGATTGGAGTGCCTGCCCGCTCCGAGCAGATCTTGTTCGCGACGGGTTCCTGGCACCTTGACGGATCTTGCTTGGGTGGCGAGCAGTCTAACTAGTGTATGAACCCGTCGAGCTTGGGTGTCACGGCGTCTGCAAGGGGGCTGCCTTCGGCAGCAGCACACGCCCCGCCGCCCTTCACGCTCGCAGGTGATACGCGGTCCGTTAGATGTCGGCTGGGAAGCAAGAATATGATCAGAGGTCGTGCCATTGCACTAATCATCACGGCGGCCCTCGTCGGGTCCCAAGGCTGTGCGAGTCAGAGCACACTGCGGGGCTTGGTGCGCTATGCATCGGGTGAGCCTTGCGACGGCTGCCAAGTTGCGGTCAAGCACCCGAGCTTCGATGATCTAGCTACCACTCGCACGGACGCGCGCGGGCGCTACAAGATAGCACTCCCGCATGGGTTGTACAATGCCGTGGCCATCTCCGACGATCGTTATGGAACCGAGACTCTAGAGTTCTGGGCCTGGAACGTCGATCTGAGCGAGGATCTTAGGCTGGACGGAGTCGTAGACGGACTCGAGGTGTACAACCTAGCTGTCTGGAACTCGAAAGGAGGCGCTTCGTCTCTGTTCATCTCCTTCCGGCCTATGTCTCTCGACCGCTTCCTGGCCGGCGTAGAGGTTCGGGATGATCAGCTCGGAGACGACATCATACACGTGTGTGAAATCGCCCCGTCGCTTGATGCTGAACACGTCTGGATCACAGTAGATGACCAGCCTGTGGGTATCGAGTCCTTTCAGTGGTACTACGAGTTCTACGTGAATCCCGAGACGTCCCAACAGGAGGCACTCCGGACTTGTCTGTTGCAGGTGGAGCGGCCGGCGCTCGGGTCCGGTAGGCATGTCGTGATGGTCAGCATCACCGATTGCGAGACTGGGTCTACAGGTCAGGCTGTCACGTACTTCCGGAGCAATGAAGAGGGGTTCGGGTTCTAGCAGGGGGATCGCCGACACTTAACTAGCGTACGCACCTGACGAGCTTGGGTGTCACGGCGTCTGCACCGCAGGCTGTTGCCCGCGACGCACCCGCCGCGCCAGCCTTAACGCTCGCGGCTGATACGCGGTCCGTTAGGTGCACCGCCCTTGCGGACTTGTGAGCACACTTGGAGGTGGACATGAGAGCGACGGCTGGATCTGGGGGGCGCCCCGGCTTGCAGACTTGGATCATCAAGGCGCTGGGGACAGTCGTTCTGGTGC
>JAUVLG010000125.1 GCA_030595835.1 Candidatus Eiseniibacteriota bacterium
TTCGCCATCTGGTACACGCCCGGCGTCGCGGCCGTGTGCAAGGACATCGCGGCCAACCCGGAGAAGGTCTACGAACATACCAACAAGGGCAACATGGTCGCGGTGGTCACGGACGGTACGCGAGTCCTGGGGCTCGGCGACATCGGCCCTGAGGCCGGAATGCCCGTAATGGAAGGCAAGGCCATCCTGTTCAAGTATCTGGGCGGCGTCGATGCCTTCCCCATCTGTCTGGACACGAAGGACCCCGATGAGATCATCCAGGCCGTCAAGTGGCTGCAGCCATCCTTCGGCGGCATCAACCTCGAGGACCTCTCGAGTCCGAAGTGCTTCTATGTCCTGGACGAACTCCGTGATCAGATGGACATACCTGTATGGCACGACGACCAGCAGGGCACTGCGGCCGTCACTCTAGCGGGGCTCGTGAACGCGCTCAAGATCGTCGGTAAGAAGATGGAGGACGTGAAGATCGCGATGATTGGCGCGGGCGCAGCAAACATCGCGATCTCAAGGGTCATGATCTCGGCCGGGTACCCGCCTGAGAACATAATCATGGTGGACATAGACGGCATACTCAACCGCAAGCGGGACGATCTCAGAGACAGCAAGGTGATCTGGCACATGTGTGAGATCACCAACAAGGAGGGGCGAGAGGGTGGAATCGCCGAGGCAATGGAGGGGGCGGACGTGTGTATAGCACTGTCTGCACCAGGGCCTGGGACGATAAAGCCGGAGTGGGTGGCGTCAATGGCAAAGGACGCCGTGCTCTTCACGTGCGCGAATCCGGTCCCGGAGATCTGGCCGTGGGAAGCCAAGGAGGCCGGCGCCAGAATCGTCGCTACCGGACGGTCGGATTTCCCGAACCAGGTGAACAACTCGCTCGGCTTCCCGGGCATCTTCCGCGGCGTACTCGACGTGGGCGCCAGCACCATCACCGACGAGATGAGTATCGCGGCCGCTATGGAACTCGCGGCATGCGCCGAGGACAGAGGACTCCGCGACGACTACATCATCCCGACGATGGACGACTGGGAGGTCTTCCCTCGCGAGGCGACGGCCGTCGGTATGAAGGCGATCGAGCAGGGCCTCGCCAGGTTCACGATGACCAAGGACGAGCTCTACGCGAAGAGCACCGCGATCATCAAGAAGGCGCGCGAGGAAACCATCTGTCTCATGAAGAACGGTCTCATTGAGATGGGTGACTAGATTGAAACGGGTGATCAGAGAGAACAGAAATACTCAGACAGGAGATGTGTGTATGACCAGACGTTTCCAGGCATTCGCGGTGATCGTTGTCCTGCTGGCCATGTGCGCGACCGCGGTCGCGGGCGTGACCACGACCTTCTACGGCTTCGTCAAGCTGGACGCGTCCCTTGACTCGGCCATGACCGACAAGGGCGACTTCGCGTTCATCGTGGAGGAGTACGAAGAAGGCGAAGAGGACGATGAGTTCAACATGACGGCGAACCAGACCAGGCTCGGCATCAAGCTCGACGGCGGTGGTTCGGATGCGATCGCTGTGTCCGGCCTCATCGAGTTCGACCTCTATGGAGGCGGACCCGAGAACAAGCCGAACCCCCTGATGCGCAAGGCCTACATGGAATTCAAGACCGACGTCGTCGACATTCTGGCGGGACAGACGTCAGATATCATCTCCCCGCTGTATCCGACGACGCTGAACTACATTGCTCTACGGAAGTCGGGCAACATCGGCTTCCGCAGGCCGCAGATCAGGCTGTCCAAGAACGTGGAGATCGCCGACGGGACCAAGCTCTCCATCGCCGCCAGCGCGAACCGCAACATGGGCCTGGGCGAGAACGGTGAGGACGCAGGAATGCCCTCGTTCCAGGGCAGGCTCGCCGTCGGCACGAAGCTCATCGGTGACAAGCCGGCCGTGATCGGCGTCTCCGGGGTGTGGGGACAGGAAGAGTCCGACGACTTCGATACGGACTTCGACAGGACCGGCATCAGCGTCGACGTCTCCCTTCCCCTGGGTGAGATGATTGCCGTCAAGGGCGAGTACTTCACGGGCAAGAACCTCGCCGTGTACCTCGGCGGGATCGGTCAGGGCATCGCCACGCTGCCGCCCGAGGGGGACGAGGATGACGAACTGGTCGAGATCGAGGCCAGTGGCTGGTGGGCACAGGTGACGATCAAGCCGGTCGAGAACTGGCAGTTCAACGTCGGCGGCGGTTCCGACGACCCGGAGTTCGACAGGGACCCCGTCGGCGACATGCTTGAGAAGAACACCACCTACTACGGTAACGCCATCTGGACCGTCGCGCCGGCCGCGACGATAGGCGTCGAGTATGCGATGTTCGAGACCGAGTACGTCGGCGGTAAGAAGTACGAGAATAGTCGTGTGCAGTTGTCGTTCATGTATAAGTTCTAGTGTAGTAGAGGTCCACTCAATAAGGAGAAGGACATGGCGGAAGAGAAGATCGTGAAAGAGAAGGAAGACATTCAGGTACTGCTGACCGAGAAGCGTGTGTTCGAGCCCCCGGCGGAGCTGGTGGCGAACAGCAACGTAAAGGCCTGGATGGACAAGCACGGCATCAAGACCCTCGACGAACTCCTCGAGAAATGCCAAGACATCGAGTGGTTCTGGAAGGAGATGGCCGACGAACTCCTGGACTTCTACAAGCCCTACGACAAGGTCCTCGACTGGGATGCCCCGTGGGCCAAGTGGTTTGTGGGCGGCGAGTACAACATCGTCCACGACGCTCTCGACAAGCACATGAAGACGGCCGTGAAGGACAAGGTCTGCTTCAGGTTCGAGGGTGAGCCCGGTGAGATCAAGGAGTGGACCTACGCGGACATGTACCGCGAGGTCAACAAGCTCGCCAACGCGATGAGAGAGCTGGGCGTAGGCAAGGGCGACAGGGTCGGCCTCTACATGCCGATGCTTGTCGAGCTTCCGGTCGCCATGCTCGCGTGCGCCAAGATCGGCGCCATCCACTCGGTCGTCTTCTCCGGCTTCAGCGCGACGGCGCTCGCCGAGAGGCTCAACGACTGCGATACGAAGCTCCTCATCACGTGCGACCACTTCTGGCGCCGCGGCAACAAGGTCGCTTTGAAGCCGCAGGCCGATGATGCGATGAAGCTGTCCCCGACGGTCGAGCACTGCATCGTCTACAAGCGGACCGGCGACGAGGTGCCGTGGACCGAAGGTCGCGACCTCTGGTGGCACGAGATCACAGCCAATCAGCCCGGCGAGTGCGAGACCGAGAAGCTGGACGCGAACGATCTCCTCTACATCCTCTACACGTCCGGCACGACCGGTCACCCGAAGGGCATCCAGCACGCCCACGCCGGCTACGCCGTCGGCACGGCAGCAACGCTGAAGTGGGTCTTCGACCTCAAAGAAGACGACGTCTGGTGGTGCGCGGCCGACATCGGTTGGGTCACCGGACACAGCTACATTGTCTACGGTCCGATGATTCTCGGTGCGACCTCAGTACTCTACGAGGGAGCGCCTGCGTTCCCCGAAGCCGACAGATGGTGGGACATGATCGAGAAGCACAAGGTCTCGGTCCTCTACACGTCCCCCACGGCGGTCAGGGCGCACATGAGGCTGGGCGAGGACCATCCCAACAAGCACGACATGAAGACGCTCCGGCTCCTGGGTTCGGTCGGCGAGCCGATCAACCCCGAGGCGTGGATGTGGTATCACAAGTTCGTCGGCAAGGACAACTGCCCGATCATGGACACGTGGTGGCAGACTGAGACGGGCCACTTCATGATCACACCGCTGCCCATCACGTCGCTGAAGCCGGGTACCGCAACGCATCCGTTCCCTGGTATCGCGGCCAAGGTCTACAATGAGGAAGGCGAGCCCATCACGGGCGCGGGCGGCCATCTCGTCATAGAGAAGCCGTGGCCGGGTATGCTTCGAGGTCTCTACAAGAACCCGGACCGCTACAAGGACGTCTACTGGAGCAGGTTCAAGGACACATACCTGGCCGGTGACGTCACCAGGATGGACGAGGACGGCTACTTCTGGATCCAGGGAAGAGCCGACGACGTCCTCAATGTCGCGGGACACAGGATCGGCAACTCGGAGGTCGAGTCCGCCCTCGTGAGCCATCCGAAGGTCGCGGAGTCCGCGGTCATCGGTAAGCCGCACGAGCTCAAGGGTGAGTCGCTGTGCGCGTTCGTCGTCCTCATGCAGGGCGTCGAGGCGAGCGATGAGCTCAGAGCCGAGCTGCGCGAGCACGTCGGTGTGGAGATCGGCAAGATCGCCCGCCCCGACGAGATCTGGTTCGTCCACGACGTTCCAAAGACCCGTTCCGGCAAGATAATGCGTCGCGTCATTCGCGCGAAGGCTGTCGGCGAGAAGGTCGGCGACACGTCGACGCTCGCGAACCCGGAAGCGGTCGAGGAGATCGGAAAGGCCCACTAGGATCAGTTGGAGGAGGGGGCGGCTCATTCCGGGCCGCCCCCGTCTCAGCTAAGGAGATGTCATGGCAGAAGAGAAGGCTTTCAATCGCTGGCTGATCGTCGTCGGCGCCATCCTGATCCAGCTCTGCTTGGGCGGCATCTACATCTGGAGCGTGTTCCGCAAGCCGCTCGAGATGGCTGTCGACGAAGGCGGGCTTGGTCTCTCCCCGAGCCAGGCGACACTGCCGTTCTCGCTGGTGCTCATCTTCTTCGCCATTGCCACTGTCATTGGCGGCAGGTGGCAGGACAAGGCCGGGCCTAGACTGGTTGCCAGCGTGGGCGGTATCCTCCTGGGTGCTGGCATGCTCCTGTCCGCGTTCGGGAAGTCCTACCCGGCGCTCGCCCTCGGCTACGGCGTCATCGGTGGCATAGGTATCGGGTTCACGTACGTGTGCCCGGTAGCGACTGGCATCAAGTGGTTCCCGGACAAGCGGGGCCTCATCACGGGTCTCAGTGTCGCGGGCTTCGGCGCCGGCGCGCTGATCCTGGCGCCTGTCGCGCGCAGTCTCATCGACAGCATGGGCATCTTCAGCACGCTGTCGACGCTTGGCATCATCTTCCTGGTGGTCGTGGTCGCGGCATCGCAGCTTCTGAAGAACCCGCCTGCCGGCTATGCGCCCGCGGGCTGGACACCGCCTGAGACCGCGGCTGTCACCAAGGAGTCGTTCTCAACGGGCCAGATGCTGAAGACACCGCAATTCTACTCCATCTGGGTTATGTATTTCTTCGGCTGTCTTGCCGGCCTCATGATCATCGGCCAGACGTCTCCCATCGGACAGGAGATCGCCGGTTACTCCGCGGCCACCGCAGCCTTGGCGGTCATGCTGCTTTCCATCTTCAACGGGGCGGGCCGGATCTTCTGGGGCCGCATCTCTGACGCACTCGGCAGGATGAAGACCCTGTTCATCATGTTCACGCTGTGCGGCGTCGCGATGCTGCTCTACAATATCATCGG
>JAUVLG010000137.1 GCA_030595835.1 Candidatus Eiseniibacteriota bacterium
CCTGATGTACCCGGGCTCGAACACGACGCCCTGGCAGCTCGAGGGCACCATACTGGCCCTCCGGCAGGCCGGCTTCGAGGATCTCGTCGACGTCCACAACAAGACCGTGGTTACCATCTGCGACCTGGGCGACCGCTACAATAAGTTCGGCCCAGTCCTCGAGAAGTACGGCGTGCCGAAGAAGTACAACTTCGAGCCCAAGGACATGACCTGGATCAAACATGTCCCGAAGGCGAAGATGACCGTACTGAACGACATCTTCCCTGACGGCATCTACCTGCCCGACTACTTCTTCGGCAAGAACATCGTCCACCTGCCAACCGTGAAGACGCACAGCTACACGGTCACCACCGGCGCGCTCAAGAACGCCTTCGGCGGCCTCCTCAACGTCAACCGCCACATGACACACACGTGGATACACGACACCATCGTCGATCTCCTGGCCATCCAGAAGGAGATCCACACGGGCGTGTTCTGCACGATGGACGGGACGACGGCGGGCAGCGGCCCGGGCCCAAGGACGCTCATCCCTCACCAGAAGGACGTCATCCTGGCGTCGTCCGACCAGGTTGCGATAGACGCGGTGTCCGCTCAGATGATGGGCTTCGACCCGATGGGCATCGACTACATCGCGCACGCGACCGAGCGCGGTCTCGGGCAGGGCAACCCCGCTGAGATAGATGTCGTTGGCATGCCGGAACTCGCCGACGAGCGGTGGGGATTCAAGGTGGGCGTGAACCTGGGGACAGGCACGGGCATGCTGCTCTGGCGGTCGCCGCTCAAGATCTTCCAGAAGCTCCTCTTCCAGACGCCCATCGTCAAGATGTTCATCTGGGCGAGCGAGACGTACCACGACAGGTTCTGGTATCCGAAGAACGGTGTTCCCGTCGTGGAGAAGTGGAAGCGCGAGAGCCCCTGGGGACGCCTCTTTGAGGAGTACCCCGAGGAGCCGGGCGCGACCGATCCAGCATGTCGCACCGCGCCGTTCGAGTAGCCGCTTGCCGCGCGACCGGCCCAGCGCGCCTCATGGCAGATCCCGGCAGAGAACGTGTGCTCGCATACCTCATGCTGCCTCCTCTCGCGGCTTCACTCCGTTCCAGATGAGGTCCAGAAGCGTCTCGATCATCTCGGTCGTGCGGTCCTCCATGTGTCCCGCCATCGCTATTACGAACACACCCTTGAAGGCCAGGAGGATGCTCCTGGCCGTTGTCTCAACGTCGCCGATGGCTATCTCCCCTGCCTTGACTCCCTCGGAGAGTATCCACTCGTAGATCTTGAGCGCCTCTCGCAGAACAGGACTCGTGCCGCGCCCCGTTCTTGGGATGATGTCCGACAGGATCTCCATCGTCAGCCGGTGGACGTTCACCCTGTCCTGGATCTCCGTGGTGTGAGTTTGGACCGCGGCCCTCAATCGGTCCCTGGTGGTCGACTGCTTCTCCGCCTCCTCACGCACTCTGCGGAGCATATCCCGTATCTCTCTGTCGATGACCGCCTGGAAGATCTCCTCCTTGCTGGAGAATTACTTGTAGACGGTGGCTCGCGCGACTCCCGCATCGCGGATGATGTCGGCGACGCTGGTCTTGCGGAGGCCGTATCGCGCGAAGAGCCCGGCCGCGACATCAAGGATGATCTTCCTCTTTCCACCGCCTTGCGTCCCGCGGGCATGTCCGTTAGACTTGTGGTTTGGACCAACCCAAATCCAGGAGACGCAGAGAGCAATGGAAGCCCTGTTGGGCGCCATCATTGTGGCGCTAGTTCTCATCCTCGCCGCGGGAACGATCTTCGCCCGCGCCGGTAGACCACTCACGAAGGGCATCGCCGCGACACCGCGGACACGGACCGCGCTAATGCTCGTGTTCTCGGTCCTGGCGACCCTGGTGGCATTCCCCAGCCTGGTGCCGGCCGCGCGACGCGGTATTTTCTCCTTCTGTGGCGTCTGCCCCATCGGGACGGTCGCCGCCGGCGGCCCGGAATCCTTCGCCGGCTTCCTGGAGATCTTCTTCCTCGCGGCGTGGTACTACGCCGCCACCGTGTTGCCCATCTTCGTACTGGGGTGCCTCTTCTCCGGCGTCCTGCTCGCGAAATCACGGCGCGTCCGAATACGAGGGGTGCTGCCCGCGTTCGGGTTGGCGGCGCTTCTTCCAGTCTGTTCGTGCGGGGTCATTCCCATAGCCAAGACAATGATCGAGCGTGGAGGAACGGGCGCGCGCGACGGGCTCGTGTTTCTCGCCACCGCGCCGCTTCTCAGCCCGATCATCATGTTCCTGTCGTTCACGCTCCTGGGTACCAACTATCTGGTCCTGCGAGTCGCTTCCAGTCTCATGCTCGCCCTGGCCGTTGCGCTGATCGTGCGCAGGTTCCTGCCGACGACCGCAGCTACCGGCGCCGCGTGCACGTCGTCACCCGCCTGCGCGACCGCTCCAGGTGCGTCCTGCGCGATCGCTCCAGGTTCAGACGACTCCGTGCTACTGGCGGCATGGCGCATGTTGACGAGCCTCATCAAATACGTGCTCTTCGGGGTCGTGCTCGGCTCACTCTTCACGGCGGCTCTGCCCGCGGACTATGTCGGAGCGATCCTCCAGTCTGGCGTGGTCTCCATGGCGGTTGTTGTGGTCGTCGGGGTGCCGATCAACATGTGCGCAGGCGAGGAGATCCTGTTGAGTGCGCCGCTCTCCGGCATGGGGCTCACAATGGGGCACGCGCTCGCCTTCGCGCTCGCCAGCACCGGCATCTGCATGAGTTCCATCCCGCTTCTTCTGAACATCCTCGGGCGGCGCGCGACACTTGTGATGGTCGCGATCTACCTTGCGTTGCCATTTCTGATCGGGCTCATCGTCAATGCGTTCCCGGCAGTCGGGACACTAGGAATGGAGCCGTTCTAGACCGCTGTCGTCCCGGGGCGGACTTCCCGGAACCGACCTGCTTCCCGTCCGCTCAATCTGCTTTCTGGAGGGTACAGTTGAGAGTAGTAGCACTGGTCACTGTTACGATCGCGGTTCTCGCGGCAGCCGCCGCTGGGAACGTCCTCCCTATGATCATGAACACCTCCGTGGAGACCGCCGGCGACACGATTCGCATCGTGTACGATGTTGACGACCCGGACGGGGATTCCGTGAGCGTCCTGCTCCGCTTCGCGGGCGCTGACGGGGGTGTGGACGGTCCGGTCGCCGGGATCAGCGGGGACATCGGAGCCGGTGTCCTCCCCGGAACCGCGAAGGTGATCGTCATCGATCGCACGGCGGCCTCCGGACTGCCGGAGCCGTTCGTTCCCAGGCTTCTCGCCCACGACGGCACCGGCCTCGGAGGTGAGATGATCGCCGTCGCCTCTACGGGCGGCCCGGATTTTCTCGTCGACAAGTATGAGACGACCAACGAGCAGTTCGCCGCGTTCGTCCGCTCGGACGGCTATGAGTTCATGGATTTCTGGCTGGTGAACGACGGTTCGATCGAGATCGTGGAGACAGGATGGAACTACGCGGGGAAGTTCCGGTGGCTGGCCCCAAGATTCTGGGACCCGTCGGCCGAGCCACCGTGGTCGACCGACCCCCAATCCGCACTGGCGTCGACTCCGGTGTTGGGAGCAAGCTGGTTCGAGGCCTACGCGTACTGCAACTGGGCAGGGAGGAAGTTGCCCTCCTCCAGCGAATGGCTGGAAGCCTCCGGATTGAATGTCAGCCCCTACAGCTGGGGGGATGACAGAACGGCCGGTGTCGAGCCACCCGAGTTCGCCCTCGCCAACGTTCGGTTCGGATACAAGAGATACAGCTTCGGTGGATTCACCACAGACGGGTCTGAGTACACCGCGCCTGTCGGCAGCCACAGCCCCGCCGGTGACAGCCCGCTCGGGCTCGCCGACGCGGTCGGCAACGCGTGGGAGTGGTGCAGCGACGTCGTCGCCGTCATCGACTACGGCACGTTCTCGTGCGCCACCAGGCCGCTAAGGGGCGGCAGCTGGGCCACGGCCATGCCCGAGCTGGACAATCCTGTGACGGACCTCTGCCCCCTCTACCGGACCGAGACGATCGGATTCCGGTGCTTCAGGTAGATCTACCCAGCCCACCGAAATGCATCATAGACAAATCGTGAAAAATGTGATAAAATACAACAGGTGAGTAAGATACGTCCGAGCTACTCGATCTGATTGGTCGCTCGGACGAACGGTTATCTGTCGTCCGGAGCGAGGCAGGGCTCCTCGGGGCTCTGTCTATGTTTGTCTCCAGGCGGCGAGGCGCCGAACAGGCGAATCGAATAGAGAAGACGACCGCAGTAGACC
>JAUVLG010000176.1 GCA_030595835.1 Candidatus Eiseniibacteriota bacterium
GTCTTGCACATCGCCATGACGTTGCTCAACACGTCCGGGCCGTCCACCGTACGATGCTGCACGTACCAGCGTCCCCGTAGCTTCGCGTTGCATCTTCCTTCATGGTGAGTGCAGAGTTCGCTCACGCACTCACACCTGCCGAGCGCGCGTTCGTAGACTCGACGCCGCAGTTCCTGTGTCACAGCCACGTCTTCGTGCCTCCTGTTCCCGTGATGTGGGAGGGGCCAGCCAAACCGCGAGTCAGTGGCGAAGTCAGAAAGACCACCTGTCACGGCCTGTCCCAGTCCGGTTCCACTTGGAGTGTATGCGGACCAGTGCGCGGAGGGGTGACACCTCCTGACAGATGAGCGGGGACATCAGATGGGAACATCAGGATGTCAGATGGGGGCTTGCGGGCGGGTGTGAGCACCCCGCCGGGTGGAGCAGGACCGGCGAGCGGGTGCTCGCCGGCGAGTTCCTGCGGGAAGCTGGAGAAGGCCTGCGCGAAGCCACGAACGCTCCGCGCGGGGTCAGTCTGTCTGTGGGGGACCAGCGGACCTGAGCCAGTGCGGCCAGTCCTCTTCTGAGGGCATGAGCTCCCTGGCGAAT
The DNA here is from genome assembly GCA_030595835.1 of Candidatus Eiseniibacteriota bacterium. Classification (GTDB taxonomy): domain Bacteria; phylum Joyebacterota; class Joyebacteria; order Joyebacterales; family Joyebacteraceae; genus JALGZG01. Next base: position 589 of record JAUVLG010000176.1, read on the forward strand.
CGTCTCGCGCACAGGAACTCCGCGGGCGTCAGGCTCGATCCGTCTCCTGCCAGAAGATCCTTCATGTTCAGGCTGGGCACGTCCTCTATGGCGAGTCTCGTGAGCCCCTTGCCGACCTTCGTGCTCTCATCGAGGCTCAGCGGGCTGTCCCAGGCGGCCGGGAAGGGATCGACCAGCCGCACGATGTCAACCTCGGCGACGTCGAGCTCCCGCCCCGCCACGATGTCTCTGATCGGGTCGGCCAGCGCGCCGCTCTCGAGGAAATTCAGGAAATCAGCGATCAGATTGTGGTACCTCTCAAGACAGCCGTCGAGCCGCGCCGAGTTTTCGAGATCCCCGAGCAGCTCCTCGATGTCTCGATCGTCGTCGCGTATCACCTCGAGAAGCCGCCTGATCTCGTCCGGGACCTCCGCATGCCGTCGGCGGTGTCGGATCCGATCCTCGTGCTCGCGCAGAAACAGGAAGAGAATCGCAAGACGAATCCGCTGCACGCTGGTGTCGCGTCCGTCACCCTTGCTCTTCCACGAGCACAGCCATGGGTACGAGGGGGGATGCGGCTGAAGGCCGGGCACCTCCACGTCCTGCTTGAGCGCTCGCACGACACTGTACACGTCCTGCGACACCTCGTTCCACCTGAGCTTCCAGTAGAACTCGGCGAGGCGTCTCGCCTGTCTCTCTATGGGGTCCGCAACCGGCAGGGTCGAGATCCAGGCCTCTATGTCCTCCGCAGGAACCGTGCGGTTCAGCTCATCAAGGGCGTCGTGGAAGAGCGCTCCCACGAGGTAAGGCCTGGCGCCGGATTCCGTGAAGAGCCAGATCTTCTCCTCCGCCGGGATCGTCTGCCCGGCATTGTCAGTCAGGAGCGTCTCCCATCGGTCGCGCTCCTTGAGTGGCATGACGACCTCCGCGGAGCGGACGGCGTTCCCCAACGCAATGCGACACTGAATGGGGAGCAGCTTGAGCAACGATTTCTGATCCCTCGTTCCCTTGGTGACGGAATCGTCCCACAGAACGGAGATGATGGGAGGGCAGAACTGCCGAGCCAGGCGCCATATCTGCCCGAACTCCTCGTCGTAGCCCGAGTAGGGAACGAGCGCCTGCGGGTGCCTGGGCCACCGCAGCGCCGTGAGAATGCCCACGAGAAGCCCGGCGGAGGGCGCATGAAGCCCCGCCTCCAGGTGTTCCTCCAGCATGCAGCCGTCGTCGATCTTGTCGCACAGCCTGAAGTCCACAAGATACGCGTCGAACGGGGCGCCCTCGAGATCATAGAGGGGCTGGCGGCCGTCGGTCGGCGCGCATCGAGACGTCGCGTCATCGATGAGTTCCGTCACGTCCTTTGGGTGTGTCGCGTAGACAAGGGAGAACCACGGCTCGAAATCCAGAGCCGCGCCGGCCCAGGGTGCTATGCGGTCGATCGTGTCATCGAGCCACAGCACCTTCAGCCGTCCGTCGCCGGCGCTCAGCGGGGTCGTCATCCTGGTTATGCTCATTCACTACTCCTCGTGCTCGTCAGGTTTCCACGCAGGAGTGACGAGTTCCGTATCCTCGATTCGGCCGCCCGTCACGCAGTTGATCGGTCCGAGCCACAGCCTTCCGGTGAAGAGACCGGAGTCCAGCGAGCCCTCGAACTCCAGCGCCATCCCGTCGAGCTCGGCTAAGGCCTCTCTAGTTCGGGCCAGGAACCCGCTGGCCATATCGGGAGGGCTCTCCGGAGTGGAGGTTCTGTCAACCTCATTGAGGAAGGCACAGGACACACCGCCACGGCTGGATGCGCTGATTCTACAATGGACCTCGACCATCCCCATGTCCCGCAGCCCGTGCGTCGAGGCGTTCATCATGAGCTCAGCGAGAATCCCGCGTATGATCTTCGCGCTGAGGTAGCGTGACGGGATCTTCCATCGCCCTCCGACGCCACCGTCCGGGCCCGAGACCGTGGTGCTCAGATCGAT
>JAUVLG010000004.1 GCA_030595835.1 Candidatus Eiseniibacteriota bacterium
CGCTTCACGAGCAGGGAGATAGCTCTCCTTGGTCTGATGGCGGCCCTGTGGGGTGTGATCGAGATCACCGTCGGTGGGATGATCAAGACGTGGCACATCCCGTTCGGTGGCTCGTTCCTTTCGACGTTCGGGGTCGTCATACTCCTCACGGCACGAGGCAGTGTGCCGCGGAGGTGGTCGTCGATTCTGATCGGGGTTGTCGCCGCCGGAGTCCGTCTCATGTCCGGGTTCGGCGGTGCCATTTTCGCGGCGATCGGCATAGTCGCCGAGGCGCTCATCGTCGAACTCGTGCTCAGTCTCTGGTCGAGTACGAAGCTTCGGGCGCGCATGCTTGCCGGTATCCTGGCTGTGATGTGGGCCCTGATCCACCCGTTCGTGGTGCAGGGCTACATGGCCGGTTTGGGTCCGGCGAAGGTTTATTCGTTCACTATTGGTCTGATCGCGGGGCAGGAACCTCTCAGCTCGGGACAGGCCATGCTGGTGTTCTTTTCTTTGGTGCTGGTTCACGCAGTCTTGGGAGGATGCGCCGTGCTCTTCGTTGACAGGATCATACTGGCTCCCTACGCGCGGGCTCATCGGTCCATGGGGACCGGAGGCCGTGACGACGACGGCGGCGGGTCGTCTGGCGGGGGAGGGAATGCCGCGACTCTGGTCGTGTTCGTGGCCGCGCTTCTGCTGACCGCCTTCGTTCCTGGCGCGCAGGCTCAGCAGTCCGAGTCGTCCCGCGTCGCCGCGGGCGTGGGTCCCGCAGGGATGTACTGGTTGCTTCCCGAGTTCACGGTGGTTGGTTCGAGGCTCTTCGGACCCTATTCGGTGTTCGAGATGGAGTCGGAGGACATCCAGCAGGCGGGCGCCAACAACCTGTCAGATGCCCTCAGCCTCGTGCCGGGGATGGTCGTCAGGACGAACTCGCGAGGCGAGGCGAAGCTCTCGACGCGTGGACTTGCCGAGCGCGAGATCGTTGTTCTGGTAGATGGCGTACCGATCGCGGATTCGTACACCGGGTCCGTCAATACGGCGATGGTCTTAAGCGGCGCCATCGGGAAGATCAATGTCACGAAAGGCCCGGTCGCGAGCGTCTACGGGGCGAACGCGCTCGGTGGCATCATCGAGGTGACGACGGCGGGAAGCAAACGAACCGGCTTGGACTATCTTCTATCCGCGGGCAGCGACGGCGGGTACTCCGGCTTCATCTCCGGCGGAGGCAGCGTGGGGCTGGTCCACCTGACCGGCGGGCTGGCCGCGAACGGGGCTAGTGGGTTCGAGCTTCCGGGATCGTACACTGCGGAGCGATGGGAGGACGGTGGAACGCGGGACCACTCGGCTCGCGAGGACATCTTCGCCTGGGGCCGCGCCTCGTGGAAGCTGGCTGGATCCGTCGATGCGTCCCTGTCGATGCAGGTGGCGGACGGAAGGCGCGACGTCCCGGCGTCAACCAACGCTGACCGCCCGCGGTTCTGGCGGTTCCCCTACTGGCGGGAGACCCGCACCATCGGGTCGGTCGGATGGAAGCCGAGCGACACGATGCTCGTCGAAGGCAAGGTCTTCTACGGCACCAATGACAACGAACTCGCCGCCTACTCCGACTTCGAACGTACCGACCGACGTTGGTTGTCGAGCGTGTCAAACCGGGTCTACGGTGGCTACGTCTACACGGAGCTGGACGCATTCACGACACAGCGGCTCTCGGCGGGACTGAACGTCAAACGTGATGTCGCGTCACTGCAGTCGGACATCGGTGAGGAGTGGCGGGACCACGAGGCCACGACCATGTCTCTTTTGGGCCAGGATGTGTTCAATCTGGGGCGTGACAGTCAAGTGGCCGTGGCCGTCAATGCGGATGGCATGGTCGGTGAGGGATTCTCGCTGGTCAGAATCAACCCGCAGGCTTCGTGGAGCCGGCGGCTGCCCGCCGACGTCACGATTCGCGTCCTGGGAGGCATGAAGACGCGTTTTCCGACTCTGAAGGAGTGGTTCAGCCCCGAGATCGGCAATACCGACCTCAGGCCCGAGATGAGCACGTCGGTTGAAGCCGAGGTTGCCAAGAGGATCTCAGGCGGCTCCAGACTCTCGTTCCTTGTGTTTGAGCAGTGGGTGAAAGACATGATCGTGTCGGCAGGTGGTGGAGATCCCTGTCGGAACGTCGGGTCGGTGGAGTCATGGGGAGTGGAAGTGGGTGCGCGGCACAACCTGTACAGAGAGCTCGACGTCAATCTGAGTGTGGCAATGACGTCGGCCCGAGACACTGAGTCGGGTGGCGACGTGCCCCTTGTGCCGAAGACCATGGTGGTTGCGTCGGCAACCTACTCGCGTGGCCCGGCCACGTGCCTGGCGCGCGTGACCCGCGTCGGGTCGCGGACCGAGTCGAGCGGTAGCGCGCTGCCGCCCTATGTTCTGATGGACTTGAGAGGTACATTCGCGACCGCGTGGGGTGACTTCTTCGTGGGTGCGGAGAACGTCCTGGACGTGCTCTATCAGGACGAAGAGGGATTTCCGCAGGCCGGGCGGAGGTTCGAGCTCGGCGTGATGAGGGATCTCTACCATTAGGAAGGGTCGTCCCGCTGATTTGGCGGGACTGTCTGGGGCGAGCATAGCCGCGGAGGATCTCAGGCTCGAGGCCGAGGAGTTCCCGGCCTACGGGTCGTACAACATCGGTGGCGAGGATATCAGGGAGTCGTATTGCAGCTATGCGAGTGGAGGAATGGCCGTCGATGGACTGGACATCCCGAGTGAGTGGTTCAAGCTCAAGGTGTCGATCGCGAGCGGCGGCTGCTACAGTTCGAGAATGGGACTATCAGAGTGCGTACGATGACACCGGTGGGAGCAACAACCTGGGGCCGCATCAAGAGCATGTATAACAACTAGTGGCCCGCCGTTTGTGCGGGCACGGCCGGACGCACCCCCAACTACTCTCTAAAGAGGAGGGAGCATGCGCCATCTCCTTCTGACGCTCGCCGTGCTTATGCTGGCGGTCGTCGCCGCTGCCGACGCCGCCGCGACCGTGGCCCGTACCACGATCGGCGACGTCCCCCGAACGTACACACACTTCATGAACGCACAGGAAGCGGCCCTCTGCCGGGCGAACGTGGCGGCCGGGGGCCTTTCGGCGTACTTCTTCAATCCTGCCGTCATCACCGACCTCGAAGGCATCGCCGGTCAGGCTACAATGCGGGCGAACATGAAGTCCCGTAACTACCTGCCCGGTGGTGACGACGGCCTGGATGCGTCCAACGACGTTTTCCTCTTCTCGCAGGCCGTGGCGGCTAAGCGCACCGACATGTACGCGCTCGGGTTTGGCTACTCCTGCCCGTCGTACAGGCGTCTGGAACTGGACGGCAGTCTGGACGGCGAACCGTACAAGGGGGCCGAGTTCAAAGGCAGCCTGAGGTTCTTCGAGGTCCTTGCGGCGGCGAGAATCGGCACGGACGCCCAGGGCTCGATCGGCATCGCCGCGGGGATAGCGAACCTGACCGAAAGCGCGAGTGAGCCGGGTCAGAGAAGGGCCGAGATGGACGGTATCGCGGCCTCGCTCGCCATCGGGATGACCTTCGATGCGATGGAGCGTCTGACGTTTGGTGTGGGCTACCGTTTCAGTACGAAGGTTGACGTCTCCGGCAGCTGGCACGCCGAGGTCGGGGAGCCCGACAGCACCGATACCGGTACCACGAGGACCGAGCCGGTTGTCGTGGCCGGTGTGCGCTTCACGGCGAGCGACAATTACATCCTCTACGCGAGCTACATCCACGAGGGATGGGAGGAGGCGCGGTCGACGTTCGCGGCCTACTACCCGACGGGCGACTGTGATGACTGCAACGAAGAGCACCGCTCGCGAGACGAGTTTGACAGCGCGCTCGGAACGGCGGCCGTCGGTGGGGAGGGCACGCTGATGGACGGGCGCGTCACCATTCGCGCCGGGTTCTCGATGCCGGTCGGGTCCGATTTCGACAACACGGACGAACCCGAGTACCGAGAGCTGGTGCCCGAGTACGCGGCCGGACTGGGCGGCACTCTGAGGTTCGAGGAATACTTGGTCGAGGCCGCCTTCGTCCGGGAGCAGTACGCCGATGGAGACGAGGGCGAACAGGTGGTCAACCACGGGATCTACGTGACCGTTGGATACGAATTCTGACCGACGGCGCGTGCTGCGTGAGCGGGTGACATGAGGATAGCGGTTGCCATGAGCGGCGGAGTCGACAGCTCCGTCGCTGCTCATATCCTGAAGGAACAGGGGCACGAGGTCATTGGCCTCACCATGGAGATCCGGCCCTGCGGTGCCGACGCCCAGGGCGGCGGTCGGACTTGCTGTGATCCTGACTCCATCAGGGACGCGGGACGTGTAGCGGACGAACTCGGGATACGTCACTACGAGTTCGGCATGCGCGCGGCGTTCGAGAGCGCTGTGGTTCGCGAGTTTCTCACCGAGTACGCGGGCGGCAGGACCCCGAATCCCTGCGTGACCTGCAATCGCCTCATCAAGTTCGACCCGTTCCTCGAGAAGGCAGTAGCTCTGGGAGCCACGCATCTTGCTACCGGGCACCACGCGGTCGTAACACCCGATGAGCCGACTGGTGCGTACCTCCTGCAAAAGGGAAGGGACCGCTCCAAGGACCAGAGCTACTTCCTGTACGTCCTGACGCAGAAGCAGCTCCCTCACGTGTTGATGCCAATCGGTGACATGACCAAGACCGAGGTGCGGGACGCCGCCCGAGCGGCGGGGCTCTCCATTGCGGAGCAGGCGGAGAGCCAGGATGTCTGCTTCGTCCCGGACGGCGACGTTGCCTCCTTCTTCCGCTTGATGATGCCTGAGGCCATGCGGCCTGGCCCCATCGAGGACCTTGACGGAAACGTACTTGGTGAGCACGCAGGTCTCCCTCTCTACACCGTGGGTCAGAGGAGCGGGCTGGGGCTGTCGCGGCCCAGACCCACCTACGTGGTGCGTCTCGACGCAGGGCGCAACGCGGTTGTCGTCGGCGACGACGAGGCACTCTACTCATCGGAACTCGCTGCCTCGGGCCTCAACTGGATAGCCGGGGCGCCTCCTGCCGCTCAGTTCCAGGCCGAGGCCAAGATTCGCTATGCCGCGGAGCCTGTGTCGTGCACGGCCTCGCTTGACGGGGAGCGTCTCAGGCTTACGTTCGAACGGCCGCTGCGAGCAATAGCACCCGGCCAGTCGGTCGTTCTCTACGATGGGGAGACCGTGCTCGGTGGGGGCGTGATCGACGGACAATCCTGACTGAGCGCGCCCTCAGTCGCTTTCCTTGTGGTCGCTTGCATCCAGTGGTAGAATGTCCTTGGGTGACGCTCATGAACGTGAGCGGATTCCGGCGTGCTCGTCCGGCTGCGTCCCACACGCAGGTGGCGCACCCCGCGCTGTTTCGGACGCTCGCTGGCACATAGAGGAAGGAGGTTCGCTGTGAAAACAGCCTTCTTCGCTATCGTTGCGGCCGTCGTCATCATCGCCGCGCCCCCCGCGTGGGCACAGGAATGCAGTGAGGAGGTCGTGCTCGAAACGTTCGCCGGCACGATCGTCATGCACCACCGCGAGGCCCTCTTCAACTGCTGCGCCTATCTTGAGATCGAGGTGGAACACGACGCGTTCGAGGTCGGGATCTTCGAGTGGGAGATGTTTGGGGAGGAGGGTCCCTGCTACTGCATGTGCTGCTTCGCTGCGGAAGCGACCATCAGAGGGCTTGCGTCCGGGGACTACAACGTCAGTGTGTGGAAGGTCCACGACAACTTCGACGGCACGTGGACTCACGAGTTGATCGGGACCTGGATCGTCCCGGTGACCGGCCATTCCACCGCGTCGGTCGAGACGTCATACGTCCCGTGCGTCAGCACGGGCATGGCGGAAGAACCGGACACCTGGAGCACCATCAAGGCACTCTTCCGGTAGTGGGTAAGCCCGACTGTTCCACGGGATCCCAAAGGAGGTGGTCAGTATGAGAGCCCACACCACCACCGCCGCGGTGCTGGTCGTGCTGTTCCTTGTCTCACTCGCGTCAGCGCAGACGTGCGACGAAGAGGTGTTCCTTACGACGTCGGACGGCACGATCGAGATTTCCCATCTACAGACCATGTACAACTGCTGCTGCGGGGTGGACAGCGAGGTGGTTCAGGACGGTTTCTGGATCGATGTCCACGAGTACGAGCGCCTCATCGGGGGCGGGTGCGATTGTCTGTGCTGTTTCGACATCGAGATCGTGATCGCAGGGCTGGCCCCTGGTGACTACACTCTGAGCATCATCAAGCACACCGAGCACGGGGGCGTCGAACTGGTCGGGACATGGTTTGTCACCGTGACGGGGTCGTGTCCTCCTGGGTTTCTCACGACGTATGTGCCTTGCAGTGAGACGGGCATGGCGGATGACGAGACGACGTGGGGCATGATCAAGGCGCTCTACAGATGATGACGGCCAGCGTCAGTGCTGTGGCGCTGATCGCTGTGCTGGCCGCGACGGCACCAGCAGTGACGCTTTCCGCCCGAGCACCTGAGAAGCCCGGCGGGGTTGCGGTCAGTCCGCCCTGCGGGGACCGCGTCGAGGGCGATACGATTGAGGAGTGCTGGACGATTCCATCGCTGCCCTTCTTCGACACTGGCAACACCTGCGCCTACGCCAACGACTACGATGAGGTTTGCCCCTACGCGGGCTCGACGGCGCCTGACGTTGTCTACGCCTACGAGCCCCTGTACGACATGTGCGTGAGCATCAGCCTCTGCGACTCGTACTACGACACGAAGGTCTACATCTACCAGGACGTGGTAGGCAACGTGCCGTGGCCCGACGGCTGCAACGACGATAATTACGACTGCGTGGACCCCCCGGTCAACTACACGTCGTGGATTGATGAGATCACCCTGTTCGCGGGCCACACATACTACGTTGTCGTCGATGGCTATGGCGGAGAGTGTGGCGACTACGTGCTCGAGGTAGAGGAGGTCGAGTGCACGCCCCCGTGCGACGTCATATGCGTCGGCGTGCCCGAGGGCGAGCCGACCTGTTACGACGGCTACGAGGACCACTACAACGGCGGCTGCAATTCAACGCCCCATTGTTTCTCGATCGTCTTCTCCAGCCCGGATCCCATCACCTACTGCGGCGAGAGCGGCGTGTACGAGTACAGCAACGGCGTTACATACAGGGACACGGATTGGTACATGTTCTCAGTGTGGGGCGAGCCCGTGCGCTTCAGCATAACGGTCGAGGCCGAGTTCGGCGTGCTGTTCGGGTTCGTCGACGGTCTCTGCGACAATCCGTCATTCGTCAGCTACTCTACGACGCCTGAGTGCACGCCGCACACGATCACGGAGGAGCTGTCCTACGGCACCTACGCGATCTTCGTGTCCACCGATTCGTGGGAGCCGGAGTATGAGTGCGGCATCGAGTACTCGCTCACGATCGAGGGATATTCGCCGTTTGTCCCTGTCGATGCCATGAGCTGGGGGAGGGTCAAAGCGCTCTATCAATGACACGGGACGGTGTCAGCTCTGCAGGCAGGCACGCCGACCGCGTGCCGGTGAGACTGCAGCGAGGCGACTGAGGGACCGCAAGGTAGCGGTGACACGAAAGGACAGTTGACCAACTCATGAGACACACCCGCTTCCACGCGGTCGCGGCGCTCGCCGTCGCGGCCGCGCTTCTAGTATCCGGCTGTGGTCCGAGATACGACGTCGAAAACGTGCGCGCCCGCGCGGACGAGATGTCCGCACGCATCATGGAGGCCTATTACGACAGCGACGCGTACGGCCACGAACTGGACGTGGCAGGCATCATCGCCGAGTATCGCGACCTGGCCGACCCGGGTCTCGTGCGTTTCGTCGGTTCGCTGAGGGACCGGGAGCAGGACCCGAGGAGGCGCAAGCAGCTCGACTTCCTGTTCTACGATCTGGTCAGCACCGCCGTGTGGCATGGCCAGGCGCGGTTCTACGACGAGATAGCGAACATTGAAGCGACCGGTCGGGTGACGGTCGGGGAGGACGAGTTCGCATATAGGGACCTCGGGATCGAGCTCTACAACGAGACCGACAGCGCGACCAGGAAGCGCTACTACCTGGCGCTCGGTGAGTTCGCGGTTGCCAGGACCAATCCGCTCAGAAAGGAACTCATCGACTCCACGCGTGAGAGGCTCAAGGGCTTCAGATTCAGCGACCTGGACGACTACGAAGCCGCCAGGCGGGGCATCGACTTCGACGCGTTCGAGGATGGCGTCGTCGCCTTCCTCGAAGAGACAAACGACATCTATCTCGACCTGACCAGCGAGGCCGCCCGCGAGGTTTTCGGCGTCGAGGTCACCGAGGTCGAGGACTACGATCGCGGTCGCCTCTTTAGAGGAGCGGAGTTCGACCAGTACTTCCCTGCCGGCGGCACCGTCGGCCTGCTGGAAGACGTGCTCCTGGGGATGGGAATCGACCTGGGCAGTCTCCCGGCGGTCAGGATCGACGATGAGGACCGACCCGACAAGGAGCCACGGGCGGCTTCCTACGCGGTCGTCCCGGGCGAGGACGTGCGTATCCTGGTCAAGCCCGCCGGAGGCGTCGGCGACTACGAGAGCCTCTTCCACGAGATGGGCCACGCGCTCCACGACGCGTACATCGGAGTGGAGGAGTACGAGTTCCAGCGACTGGGTGACTACGGTACCACTGAAGCTTATGCGTACATCCTTGAGGACCTGCTGTCAGACGAGCGCTTCATCGAGGAGACCGGACTGATAGAGGATGCGGACGTTTTGCGGCGCTTTCTGAGGAAGCAGCTTCTGAGCGACCTCGGCAGCGCTCGCTACTACGCCGGCCTCATGAGGTACGAGCGGAGGCTGCACCGCGGCGAGCTGTCCGAAGAGGAACTCGTGGCTGCATACGGAGAGCTCATCGGCGAGTCGCGCCTGGTCCCGCTCGAGCATCCGGAGTTCGGGTATCTGGCGGACAACGAGGATTTCTATGGTGTCAACTACCTCGAGGCGTGGTTTCTCGCGGCGCAGCTAAGAGCCGCGCTCGGGGAGCGCTTCGGGGAGACGTGGTGGGCCGAGCCCGCGGCGGGGGAGTTCCTCAAGGAACTCTGGGAGTTCGGCGCCGAGCTGCCGCCCGAGGAGGTGGCGCAACGCATCGGGTACGACGGGCTCGATTCCGCCTACTACATCAATGAGGTGAGAGCCGCCTACGCGGCATACAGGTAGTCAAGCGGATTCGGGGGACGGAATCCAGTGGGAGCATTGGGGAATCTGACGGAATCGCTGACCGGCCGACGGGATGCGGTCTTGGAGGGGTTCACGGAGAGCGGCGGACTCCCTGAGACGCTGGCAGCTGATAAGCGGTACACTGAGATTGAGATCCTGCTGAGGGAAGATTGCAGCACTTGGTCCGTGTCGCCTGATCTCGCGAGGTTGCTCGCGCGCGCCGTCATTGGTTTGGGGCTCTCCAATGTCCTGGAGTTCGATGCGGGGCTTTCGTCGCTGGTCCTGGCAACATCCCTCTCCCGTCTGTCCGGCGGGAAGCTCACCTCAGTGGAGCAGAACCTGAGCTGGTGTCGTGACCCGTGGAAGCGCGTGTCCGACCTGGTGAACGTCGACAGTCGAATCGTGGAGTCGAAGCTCAGGTTGTCACTGAGTGTCATGGGAGTGTGCTATTGCTTCCGGGATGCTGCGGGCATCGGTGCCTCTCGAGGTCCCTACGACCTGGTACTCGTTGACGCTCCACAGGGGTTCTACGGGCGCGATGGTGCTCTGCAGATGGCAAGGTGGCATCTCGCGTCCAGAGCGCTCGTCGTCCTTCACGACGCAGGGCGGAGCGGGGAGCGCTGGGCGCTGTTTCGCAGTCTCGCGACGATACGGGGATACAGGTTACTGTTCTGGGACCCGGAGTTTGGAGGGCGCGGGTGTGCCATCTTGCGCTGGTGCTCAGACCGGCGGATCCGTCCGAACCTGCTCGCGGTTTCAACGAGCGTCGTCCAGGCGCCTAGATACGCGGGAGGGCGGCGCAGGCGCCACGCCGAGATCGCCGAGTGGATGTGAGCTGCGCAGCTGACTGCAACACCTCGAGATCGGAGCTGGTGGATCCGATCTGTCACGATCCCGGAGGCATACGGACGAAGCGCGACCTCCTGAGTGGGGCCGCGCCTCTATAGCAACTGGTGGTGCCGCTCTGCTCTACTGCTGCCTCGCTACCCTGGTGTCACTGGCCGCCGTGGCCGCTCGCGCTCAGCCCGTGAAGCGGTACCCTATTCCCCGCACCGTCGATATCACCTCGCGTCCCGTCGCGGACGTGAGCTTCGTCCTCAACCTGCTGACTAGGACATCGACGGTCCTGCCGATGACATCCACATCCTGTCCCCAGACGAGTCGCTTGAGTTCATCGCGTGTGCACGTCCTCTCGCCGTTCAGGGCCAGCGTGTGAAGGAAGCGGAACTCGCGTTCCGAGAGGTCGATGGGTGCGCCGTCTATCTCGACGGTCAGGTCGCCGGGATCCATCCTGACCGATCCCATCGAGATGGGTTCTGTGAAAAGCTCCGGGTCCTTGTTGACGGAGAGGTCGAACATCTCATTCACGCGCGTAACCACCTCGTCGACGCTGGACCAGCGGAGGACCGGTTTCTCGATCGCCCCTCCCATGAGAATGCAGTCGTCGGCCGCGACGCCGGTGTCGCACACGACGATGGTCCTCACCGGTTCAGACGTACCGTTGGATTCCAGTATCCGCGCGAGGTCCCTGCCGCCTATGTCCGGCAGGTGGAGTCCCACGACCACAAGGTCCGGGTGCTCCATCTGGACGAAGCGCAGCGCCTCTCTCCCTGATGCTGCTTCCGATGTTGCATAGCCCGCGCTCCGCAGAGCACGAGCCAGTTGGCTGAGGACGGATGGGTCGCGTTCTGCAATAAGTACCTGCTTCGGAACCGACATTCTGTGAACCTCCCCGTGGAGCTGTTTGGCCAGGCACCCTTGTGCCGTGGTCGCCTGGGACATCTGGACAAGATGCAAGGACTGTGCCGAAGAAGACAGGAGAGAAGGGCTCCGGAATCGGCCGTGTGGAGCCCGGGGAGGCGGCTGGACGGGGTTGCGAGCGGCAGCGACTGATTCACTGATGATGCATGTACTGCACTTTGTGCCGGATGTCGCAGCCGTGTGAAGCCCGGTGCAGCGTGCGCCGCGTCGGCGGCCGTGGGGAGTTCGGCTCAGGGGGAGGCGACCAGGTCAGCGGCGCGACCGGTGGTGCGGACATCGGGGATTTCCCGTATCTGTCCGGTCAATCAAGCGACGGCGGTTGCCCCACCGGTGGTTCCACGCACGGGATGTCGCGCGCCCGGGACTGTCGCGGGTTCCCGCGCTTGACCGGGTGAGCCACCCGGTCTTAGACTCGGCCGTGCGCGAGAAGCAGCGATCCCGACGAGAGGAAGCACAGGTAGCACGAACCTGAGGCCGCGGCGCACACGCGCGTGGCCACAGCAACTATGTGTAAGGAGCGGCCGATGAACTGCGTTCGAGGGAAGAAGATCTACACGGGCAAGAAAGTGGTCGAGGACGCCTACGTGGTGTTCAACGGGAAGAAGATGGTGGGCGTGTCGAAGGAGAAGAAGGGCAAGCTCGTGGGCAGGTTCCCGGTGGTGACACCGGCGTTCGTGGACCCGCACAGCCACATCGCGATGGTCCGAGCCGGCGAGCCCGGTGCTGAGGCGGAGGCCAACGAGCACATGGACTCCATTCTCGCTGTCCCCGACGCTCTGGACTCCGTTCAAATGGACGACTCGGCGCTCAAGGACGCGATCGAGGCGGGCGTTTTGTACTCGTGTGTGTTGCCCGGGAGCGGGAACATCATCGGCGGGCTCTCGGCCGTCATCAGGCACTACGCAAAGAACACAACGGACGCGCTCGTTGCTCGCGCCGGGATCAAGGCGGCGTTTGGGTACAACCCGATGTCGACCGTGGACTGGAAGGGCAAACGGCCGTCGACGCGCATGGGCGCGCTGGCAATCCTGCGCTCCAAACTCACCGATGTCTCGCAGAAGATGGCGAAGCACAAGAGGGCCAAGGGCGTGAAGAAGCAGGAGGTTACGTTCAGCGCGGAGGAGGCGGTGCTGCGCGACGTGCTCTCCCGGAAGCACGTGCTTCGCGTGCACGTGCACAAGATAGACGACATCGCGGCTCTGCTCCGGATCGTCGATGAGTTCAAGCTGAAGGTGATTGTCGAGCACGCATGCGACGTGCACGAGCCAGAGATCTTCGCGGAGCTCAAGAGGCGCGGTATCCCCGTTCTCTACGGGCCGATCGAGTCGCTTGCATACAAGGTGGAGCTCAAGCACGAGAACTGGCGCAACATCCGCCACCTCATTGAATCGGGCGTCGAGTACGGGCTCATGACGGACAATCCCGTCAATCTCACGAGACTGCTCTTCCTGCAGACACGGTGGTTCACGCGACTGGGGCTCTCCAAGCAGCAGGCGATCGAGCTGGTTTCCCGCAAGAACGCGGAGCTGATAGGTCTTGGCAACATCCTGGGGACGCTGGACCGCGGCAAGTGGGCATCGTTCACGTGCTGGAACGGGGACCCCTTCGATATCACCTCCTATCCGATTGCGGTCTACGGTGAGGGAGAGCTGCTTTTCTCCGAGTGAAGGGGGCGCACGGAGTGCACGTTTGGGCGGACCGGGGCCGTGACCCCGGTCCAGCGGGGGTGCCATGAGCCGGCAGCGTTGGGCCTATCTCCACGCGATCGGGGCCGTGTTGTTGTGGTCGACCGTGGCCTCGGCCTTCAAGCTCTCGCTGCGGTACCTGGACTACGCTCAGCTGCTTCTCTACTCGTCGATAGTGGCGACGCTCTTCCTGGGCGCTGTCCTTGCGGTGACGCACCGCCTCGGACGCGTCTTCCCGTGTTCGCGGCGAGAGTGCCTCAAGTCCGTGGGGTTGGGGTTCCTCAATCCGTTTCTGTACTACGCCGTGCTGTTCAAGGCCTACGCTCTCCTGCCGGCCCAGGTCGCGCAGCCGCTGAACTACACGTGGGCCATCGCTCTGGCGCTTCTCTCGGTACCCATCCTCAAGCAGAGGATCGGAGCGCGGGACATCGTGGGCGGACTGATCTGCTACGCGGGCGTCCTGGTCATCGCCACGGGAGGGGACCTCTTTTCGTTCGGGGTGGTGAGCCCCCTTGGCGTGGCGCTGGCACTGGGCAGCACGGTCGTGTGGGCCCTCTACTGGATCTACAATACGAGGGACGACCGCGACCCCGCCGAGCGGCTCTTCCTGAACTTCGTGTTCGGGCTGCCGTTCGTCCTCATCTACTGCCTCGTGTTCTCCGATGTTCGAGTGGCGAATCCCCTCGGGTTCGTTGGGGCGGCGTACGTCGGGCTGGTGGAGATGGGCGTGGCGTTCGTGCTGTGGTTGTCCGCGCTCAGGCTGTCCGAGACCACTGCCAAGGTGGGTAATCTCATCTTCTTCTCACCGTTCGTGTCTCTGCTTTTCATCAGGACGTTCGTGGGGGAGGACATCCGCACGGCGACAGTCGTGGGACTCGTGCTGGTTGTGGCCGGGATCGCGTTCCAGGGGGTGGGGAGGCGAAGCTCGCAAATCTCACGGCAGTGAGCGACGTCCGACGTGGGTCTGAATCTGAATGTGCACAGCGAGTTCTACGGGCAGTCCGGGTCCGCGGTGGTCTTGGATCCTGGCAGCGGGCGCGCGCGGAGCCGCCTGCTGCAAACGGTGGCACAACAACGGGGGTGACATGGCCGTACGGAAACTGATCGTGATAGACGAGGAGAAGTGCGATGGCTGCGGCCTGTGCGCCACGGCGTGCCACGAGGGCGCCATTCAGATCATCGACGGGAAGGCGAAGCTCATCAGCGAATCCTACTGCGACGGGCTGGGCGACTGCATCGGAGAGTGTCCGCGGGATGCGATCACCATCGAGGAGCGTGAGGGGGCCGCGTATGACCAGGCGGCCGTCGATGCTCACCTCGCCCGCGTGACGGCGGAGACGAAGGAGCAGCAGCCGGAGCCCGCGAGCTGTGCGTGTCCCGGAGCGGCCGTCCAGAGCTTCGAATCTCAGGCCGAGTCCGGTGGGGACGCCGCCGATCGGCCATCGCGCCTCGAGCAGTGGCCCGTTCTCCTGAATCTGGTCCCGACGAGCGCCCCGTTCCTGAAGGGCGCAGAATTGCTCATCAGCGCGGACTGCGTCGCCTACGCGACGGCCAACTTCCACGAGCACTACCTTGTCGGCAAGACACTCGTGGTCGGATGTCCCAAGTTCGACGACCTGCAGCACTACTACGAGAAACTCAAGGTCATATTCGCGGAGGCGCAGCCGCGCTCGATCAGCGTGGTCAGGATGCAGGTTCCCTGCTGCGGTGGTCTCCCCAATGTCGTGATCCGGGCGAGGAATGAGACGGTGCCCGACACGGAACTTTCCATCACGACGATAGGGATAAAGGGGGAAGAGGTGAGCGTGGAGGCGGTTCCTCCCGCCGCGTGACGGCAGGGGCGTCTTCCTTCTACACGCGGGAGGACGGTCGTCGCCGCCGCGATAGAGTGAGGCCGACCGCGACCGCGGCCGCGACGGCGGCGACGGAACAGGCCACGACGAGGATGGCAAGTGCGAGCCGGCGCGGAGTCCGGTCCGGCCCGGGTGCTGAATTTGCTGGACTCTCGGGTTCCGCGTCGTCCGTGGCCAGCCACCTCACGACGCTTGCCAGGAGCTCGGCGTTTCCAGGAAGCTGAGCGGCCAGGTCGTCTCTGAACATCATCGAGCCGCCGAAGACGACCATCCTGGTCGGCACGCTTGTTTCGATCATCCCTTCCGGCTCGACGAACCTGACGCTTCCGCCGCTCTGCACGATCACCCTCTGTCCGGCGAACGCGCTCTTGAAGATGCCCTCCACGGCGATGGCAATCGGAAACCCCAACTCATCTGCGATGCGGTGGACGTCGTCGAACTCCTCCGGCGTTTCGAAACTCCGTTCTGGGTCCAGGTCGGCGAACGCCGACACGGTCCACGAGTCAGAGGACGATCTGAGGAGCACGGATTCCTCGACGCCTCCTGCTCCGACGCGCCGCGTGGTTATCGATGAGGTCCAGGCGAGTGAGACGCTCGTGATGCCGGACACCACCGCGTGTGTTTCGGCGATGTTGGGTGTGCGAACGACAGGCCAGTACGGATAGAAAGAGGACGTGCTGATGTCGCCCCAGGTCGCGCTGCCCGCGCACGACCGGTCGATCACGAGGTCGGGGTTGACGACGATACCGTAGACGCTGAGGAAACCGAAGATGTTGCCCTCAGAGAGATTCGCCTGGGAGCCCGTCTGCGGGACGACGGCGCCGTCCAACAGAAACGCAACGCGCCCTCCACGCATCAGGAACTGGTCAAGCTCGTACAACTCCGCGTCCGGGATGTCAGGACCTCCCGCGACGATGATGACGCCGATACCGCTCAGGGCGGAGGGGCCCTCCGAGAGGCGCACGTCCGCAACGGTGTGCGCCCGGCGCAGCTCCTCAGCGACACCGGAGAACTGCCCGTCCAGACTGGGCTCGCCGTGCCCCGTCACGAAGCCGACAACGGTTCGACCGCGGGCGGCGCGGCCCTCTGTCACCGAGGCCGGTGTGGCATCACGATCGGCAGCGAGCACTGAGCAGGGCGGACCGAGGGTCGTCGCAGCCACGACGGCAAGTGCGAGGGTGGTGCGCACCGCCAACACGATGGCTCGGGCGCGGCGCACATCGGGACGAAGGCGTCGAGTCGAGCCACGGCGAGCGATTTTCTTTCTGTCGCGCGGTGCCATCGGAGGTGCTCCCCGCTGGATTTCCAGCGTAGACATAACGTGTTTATAACTGATGAGCCCGCACCGCGCAAGCGACTTGCGGTGATGTGCACTCAACAACATGTGCCGGTCGCGCTGGCGCGGACACGGGGCCGTCCGCGGTTCCCCGATCGGGAAACGACTTGACCGCGCGGGAGCGGCGTGCTAATACTATGAGCGTCCCCACTGCGTAAGTTACAGAGCGTCCGGAATCCCACACGTCATCGCTGGTGCATCCTTGAAGCGGAACGGCGGCGCTGTGATGGAAACGAATGTTGCGAATCTCGGTCCTCACGAGATCACCCGGGCGAATCTCTCGGTGATCAGAATCTCTCTGCTGCGTCGCGACTCCAACAGAACGGGGTCGCGCTTTGTTTTGCACGCGGGGTGTGCGGACTCACTCGGAAGAGGGAACACGCAGAAACTACGACACTGATGAGCGGGCGACCTTCGGGTCGGACCAGAGTTCAGCAGAACATAGATTGGCCTCTGGGGGTACGTCGAGAGAAGACGGGCTAAAAATAGGTGCCAAGACTAGCGTCAGCCGCAGCCCAACTCCTACCCTTGACCGTTCCTCCGGAGGCCTTACTGCGTCCAGCCCGCGCGGGCGGCCCGGTTGTGAGGCCCGGCGGGTTTTCTCATTGCTGCGGCACTGCGGGACACGCGCCGTGACCCGCCCATTAAGTGTTGCCTGCCGGTAGTGCCTTGGCTATTCTGTTCGGGTCGGAGACCAGGTGGTGCTGGCTGGGAGGGGGTATCGCACGAAGAAGGATCTTTTCGATGAGATTGTCCAATTCGTCATCGACGGCGAGCAGGAGGCCGTGGATGCTTACACGACAGCCAGCGAGATAGTCACCAGGGCGAACGTGAAGAGCATGCTCCTGGATCTGGCCGGGCAGGAGCAGATGCACAAGGAGAGGGCGCACAACCTCTACTCGACTCTCGCATCGAACACAGATGATGCGGAGCTCAAGAAGGTGTTCGAGGTCCTGGCACAGGAAGAGGCGGGCCACAAGCTCGCGCTCGAGAACGAATGCGACGAACACGTTCTGACCGATAACTAGGACGCACGACGACGTTCCCGCAGTCCGGAGGTTCCTTATGATCGAGTACCTGAACGAGGATGAGGTCTACCGCGTCGGCATGTGCATCGAGGAGGCAGGCCTCGATTTCTACACCAGAATGGCTGAGAAGGCGGACGACCAGGCTACCAAACGGATCTTCCGCCGTCTCGCGAGAGACGAGAAGGAGCATCTCGCGTTCTTCGAGTCTCTCGAGATCAAGACCGCCAAGGGTCTGGGTTCCAGTCCTGTAGAACACGATGCCGATGTGTCCAGGTACGTCTGCTCACTCGTGGACGGAGGTATCTTCTCCAGCCTTGGCAAGATGGAGAAGCTGGCGCGTAGCAAGTTCAACCCCGAGAGAGCGCTGGAGCTTGCGCTCTCGGTGGAGAAGGACGCCGTCCTCTACTATATAGAGGCGCTCTCCGCCACCAGGAAGCGCTCGACGCGTCAGGCGCTCTCCCGGCTCATCGACGAGGAGAAGAGCCACGTTGTGCAGATATCGACGAGACTTGCGAATCTGAGGAAGAAGAAAGCGCGCGAGGCTAGGAAGTGATCGGAGGGTACCCAATTGAAAAAATACAAGTGTGCTCTGTGTGGCTACATCTACGATCCTGCGGTGGGAGATCCCGATGGTGGCGTCGAGCCGAACACCGCATTTGGCGACGTTCCTGACGGCTGGGTCTGCCCGGTCTGTGGGGCTGGCAAGGACCAGTTCGAGGAAGTGTAGTTGCAGGAGCCAATGGCGGCAGCGGAGCCCGGCCTGAAGACGGTCGGGCCCCGTTGCGTACCCACCGCTTGCCGGTCTGCGGCTCTGCCGCCACTCCTGTCGGCAGCTCGCGGGGTCCGGGTTTGCCGTTGCCCCTCCCTCCAACCTTCCGGTAGAATCTCAATATCACCCCTGCTAGGAAGAATGCCCTTTTGGTCGTCACGGCTCGGGTCGCGACGCGCCTTCCAGCCCCGATGGAGGATATCTGCATGTCGAGGACACTCGCGCGAGTCACTGCGTTGTGGGTTGTTGCGTTGCTCGTGCTTCCGATCCCGGCCTTCAGCGTCGACGGCGCGGCCGAGTCTGCTCTCAAGCGCGTCACGTTCACGTTCACCGCTCACAGGTCTTTCGATCACGTGTTCCTGGCTGGCACCTTCAACGGCTGGAGCACCGATGCGACGCCGATGCACCTGGAGGCAGGCCGGTACGAGGTGACCCTTCCTCTGCCCGCGGGCGAGTATCAGTACAAGTTCGTGGCTGACGGCGAGTGGATCACGGACGAGAAGGCCAAGCGCTTCCTCCCTGACGGTTTCGGTGGGGAGAACTCTGTGATCGATGTAGGTGCTGAGTTCGATGGGTTAGATCTATCGAGAGGCGACGGGCGGATGTTCCTGGACGGGCTCGCTCATCGTGAGGATGCCTGGGAGCGTTCGGTCGAGCCCGACGGTACCGTCAGTATTCGCGCTCGCGCGTGGAAGGACGACATCGAGGAAGTCCGCCTGCTCTGGAGCGGAAGCCCGGAAGCTGCAGGGACGAACGCCGGGCGCAGCGCAAGTGCGACCGGCGGTGACCTCATGCTTCTGTTCGACACGGACGGAATGTACGACTACTACAGCTTCGAGCTGAGTTCGCCTCGCTTCGCCTATCACTTCGTCCTCGTTGACGGTGATTCCAGGGCCGTGCTTGACCGCGCGGGCCCACATCCGGAGCCTCAGGGCGATCCCGCCCCCTTCGAGTTCAGCGCCGCGGAGCAGGCGGTATTCCGGACTCCCGATTGGGTCAAGGACGGGGTCATCTACCAGATATTCCCGGAGCGTTTCGCCAACGGGAACCCCGACAACGACCCGGATTTCTCCGAGTGGTACTACGAAGGAGTCGCCGAGCTGCCTCCGTCCGGCAAGACGAACGGGGAGTACTTCCACCTCGTGGATGACTGGTACGACGTTGGCGGGCTTGTTGCCAGCCCCTACAAGACCGACGGGAAGCCGGACTGGAACTCCTTCTACGGTGGAGACATCGAGGGCGTGCGTGCGAACCTCGACTATCTGCAAGACCTCGGTGTGACGATCATCTACTTCAATCCCATCTTCGAATCGAAGAGCAATCACAAGTACGACGCGGTGACCTATCAGGAAATGGATCCCCACCTCGGGACGAACGAGGAGTTTGCAGCGTTTGTTCAAGCGTGCCATGAGAGAGGCATGCGGGTCGTGATCGACCTCGCCATCAACCACAGCGGGCACACGCACTGGGCGTTTGTCGACGCCAGGGAGAAGGGCGAGGAGTCGGAGTATTGGGATTGGTACGAGTGGAAGAAGTGGCCGGTGCCGGGCGGCACGGCATCCGCGCCTGCGAACCCGCTCGAGTACTACGACTGCTGGTGGGGGTTCGGGCAGATGCCGAACTTCAACTTCGATCTCGAGAGGGCGAACCCGGAGGAGCAGTCGATCACCGATATCGCTGAGGCGAACCCGAACTGGCCGCTCGTAAATCACCTGCTGGACGTGGCGGAGTATTGGATCGCGGACGTCGGCATCGACGGCTACAGGCTCGATGTGGCGGTGGAGGTGCCGTTCTGGTTCTGGGAGCTCTTCCGCGAGAGGGTCCGGTCCGCTAACCCGGACGCGTACATCGTGGGTGAGTTGTGGGGAGCCTCACCCGAGTGGGTCAACGGCCGCTACTTCGACGCGGTCATGAACTACAAGTTCTTCCGGGACCCCGTGCTCGCCTTCATAGCGCGAGGAGACTACGGAGCATCCGAATTCGACCGCGCTCTCGCTCCGGGCAGGCTCATCTACGCCGATCAGGGCGTCCGTGCCATGATGAATCTCCTCGATAGTCACGACACCGAGCGTTTCCTGACGACCGTCGGGGGAGACGCGCGGCGCCTCAAGCTGGCAATCCTGTTCGCGATGACGTATGTCGGTGCGCCCACCATCTACTACGGAGATGAGGTCGCGATGACCGGAGCGCACGACCCGGACTGCCGGCGACCGTTCCTCTGGAACTGGGCTGAGGACAGCGAGCGTGTCGATATGCACGACTACTTCCGGAGGCTGGCCACGCTCCGGACGAGCCGGCAGTGCTTCACCAGAGGGGACTACCAGACGCTCCATGCCGCGGGCGCGGTCTTCGCCTTCCGCCGCAGCCTCGGTGACGACCACGCAGTGGTCTTGCTGAATGCAGGCGCGGAAGAGGCGACCGTCTCGCTGGTCCTGGGTGAGGAGATCCACCGGTATGTCTCCGGTTCCGGCAGTCCCACCGATTTCTCGCACGCAGTGCTCAGGGACCACATAATGGGGGCATCTGAGAACATTGATACGTCCGGCGGCACTGCGAGCGTCACGGTAACGGTCCCGCCGCTGACGGGGCGCGTATACATCCCGATGGTGCTTGAGGTCATGTCGCACCCGTCGGGCGGCAAGTAACACAGGCGCGGCGGGCGGAACGCGCGCGGACCCGTCGCCAGAGAGACGGCTTCACACATCCGTGATGGTCAGTCACGCGAGCGTGCTCGCGTGCGGTGAACAGGAGAGCACATGAGGGAGATTCTCAAGGCGGCAGTCAGTGACGCACGGAACTGGACCGAGCTCAGAGTGCACAACAGGCGGGCGCTCCAGATCGCCGTGCGCAAGGGAGAGGTCGAGAGCGCCGCGTTCAGGAAGAACTACGGAGTGGGCGTGCGCGTGCTCGCGAACGGGACCTGGGGGTTCTCCAGCACAGATCGGCTCACCAGGGACGGGATCGACGCGGCGATACGGGAGGCGACCCTGTCGGCCGAGATGTCGTCCGCCGGAAGGCGTGAGAAGATCGAGCGGCTCGCGGACTGCGACCTCGCCGTGGGTGATTTCAAGACCGGAAACGCGGAGGAAGTTGCGAGCCACTCAACCGAGGAGAAGACCACGCTGGTCGTCGATACGGAGCGCCGCACTCGCGAGTCGTCCTCCAGCATCCGCTCGGCGATGTGCCGGTACAGCGAACTCATCGACGAGAAGTGGATAGTGTCGTCCGAGGGCGCCGACGCCCACATCGAGGACACCAAGCTCGAATTCGTCGTCAGCGCCGTGGCAGGGGATGGCGACGACATGCAGGTGGGTTTCCAGGGAGTCGGCGTGACCGGCGGGTGGTCCGAGCTCTTCGCCCGGTGGACACCCGAGCGGCTTTCCGAACACGCGGGCAGAGTTGCGGTCGATCTCCTGTCGGCGCCCTACGCGCCGGGCGGTTCCGCAACCGTTGTTCTCAATCCGGAACTCGTGGGACTCCTTGCACACGAGGCGATCGGGCACACCGTCGAGGCCGACTTCGTGCTGTCGGGCTCCGCCGCGGCCGACAGGATGGGCCAGAAGGTCGCCAGTGAACTCGTTACTCTCGTGGACAGCGGCCCGGCCCTGGTCGGGGAGAAGTCCGCAGGGGGCGTCGTGCTCGTGGACGACGAGGGGGTGCCTGCCGGACGCACCGTTGTGATAGAGAACGGTGTCCTCAAGTCGTACCTGCACGACCGCGAGACGGCCGCGAGATTCGGCGTCGCGCCGACCGGAAACGCCAGGGCCTGGCAGTACGATGACGAGCCGCTCATAAGGATGAGGAACACGTACATCGAACCCGGGGAGTCTTCGTACGATGAACTTATCGCGAGCATAGATGACGGGTTCCTGCTGCGCGGGGCCGGAAGCGGGCAGGCGGACGCGAACGCCGAGTTCATGTTCGGGGTGCAGGAGGCCTACGAGATCAAGAACGGCAAGGTGGGACGGCTTCTCAGGGGAGCGACCATATCGGGCGACGCCTTCGAGGTTCTCAAGAGCGTCGACATGCTCAGCTCAGACTTCGAGTGGGCGATAGGTAACGGTTACTGCGGCAAGGGGCAGGCTGCCAAGGTCGACGGCGGCGGGCCGTACGTCAGGTGCAGACTCCTTGTGGGAGGACGATAGAGGGAAAGGCATACAATCGATGGAGAACCTGCTGACACTGTGTGACCGCGTGGTCGAGGCCGCGCTCAAGGCCGGCGCCGACGAGGCGGAGGCGATGTCCGTCCGCGTCAGAGACGCGAACGTCGAGCTCGCAAAGAACGACCTCCAGATAGCGAGAAGCATGAGCGGCAATGGGTTGGGGCTCAGGATTTTCAAGGGGGGAAGCCTGGGGTTCTCGTACGTCAACAGCTTCGACGACGACAGTATTGCGGAGTCCGTCGAGCGGGCCGTGGGGATAGCCGCCGGGGTGCCCAGCGACGAGAACAACGTGCTGCCGGACCCCACGCCCATCAGGCCTCTCGAGGGAATTCTCGATGATGCGGCGGACGAATTCAGCGTCGAAACAGCGGTGGAGCGCGCGCTCGCGATGCTTCGCACTGCCAGGGATTTCGACCCTAGGGTGGCTGTCGACTCCGGTGAGCTTGCCGGTCACTGTGGCGAGAAGGCCATCTCCACGTCTCGGGGTGTGCGTGCGTCGGAGCGAAGCAGTCTCTACTACTGCTACATCTTTGGGATGGCCAAGGAGGGCGAAGCTGTTTCATCCTTCGACTTCCAGTTCGACGGCGCCCGCGTGGCGTCCGCGATCGACCCCGAGGCGGTGGCGCGCAAGTTCGCGGAGAACGTCATCGGCTCGCTCGGCGCCGTGAAGGGTGAGAGCTTCAGGGGCCCGGTAATCCTGGCGCCCAAGGCAGCGGCGGAGATACTGGTAGACCCGATCACCTCGTCCGTGATGGCTTCCTCCGTGCAGCGCGAGACCAGCAGGTTCTGTGGGAAGCTCGGACTGGAGGTCGCTTCGCCCCTTCTGAGCGTCACCGACGATTCCACACTCAAGGACGGAGCCGCGACGAGCGCGTTCGACCGGGAGGGACTCACGCCTGAGGTGCTTCCGCTCATCGAAAAGGGCGTGCTGCGGAACTTCCTCTACGACGCCTACACCGCACGCAAGGAAGGCAGACGCAGCAACGGTCATGCGGGAGGCGGAGCGTCCGCCGTCCCGCTCGTCTCGACCACCAACGTCGTTGTGGCGCCCGGGGAGACATCACTCGCCGACATGATCGCGGGGATCGACAAGGGCGTGCTGGCGACGCGGTTCTCCGGGAACGCGGACCCGGTGAGCGGGGACTTCTCCGGCTCCGTCAAGGGCGGCAGGATGATTCGGGGCGGGAAGCTGGCAGAGCCTCTCTGCGGGACGATGATCGCGGGCAACACGTTTGAGCTGCTCACTGGTATCACCGCCGTCTCCAGTGAGTACGAACGCATGTTTGGCAGCATCGTCCCCTACATCGCTCTCGAGCAGATTGCGGTCACCGGTGGGTAGTGGAGGGCCGGCAGCTCGACTGAGCGTTATCCGCTCTGGGGATTGACAGCGTCGGTACCTCAGGGATAGAGTGGAAGTGCAATCCTTTCTGAGCGGGTCACTCGGATGTCTTGGGGGGCTCATGTCTGCAATACGTGTGGTTCGAACTCTGGCACTTGTGACCGGACTCGCACTTGTTCTATTGCTGTACTCGTGCACGTTCATGTCGGACCTCTCAGGTTCGCTCGTCGGCAAGGTGATGGTCGCCGGATCGTCAACGCCCGTCGACGGGGTCCTGGTCGAGTGCGAGGGTGTCTTCGACGTCTCTGCAGCGGATGGTGCCTACAGTCTGGAAGGCATTCCTCCTGGTGAGCGCGTTGTCCTCGCATCCGCGGCGGATTACGACGACTACTCGGCGGTCGTGCGCATTGAGGAAACGACCGTGTACGACGTCTACATGACCGCATATGTTGGACCGGCCCGCCTGTTTGGCTACGTGAGGCACGTGGCGCTCGACGTCCCGGTCGAAGGCGCGAACGTCCAGATAGGGATCATGAATGTCGTGACCGACGCGCTCGGCTACTACGAGTACCCGAACCTCCAGCAGACCTCGTACGACATGACGGTCACGAAGGACGGATACAGGCAGTTCTCGCAGAGCGTGCATCCGACATCGGAGAACTTCCAGTTCGACGTGAACGTGAAGAAGCTGGCAACGGCGACACTGTGGCCGAACGCCGATGCTTCGGTCTACGAAAGCTCTCCCGACGACAACACCGGGAATACCACCAGACTCGATCTCTTCGACAACGGGTTTATTCGCGAGCGGTTCTACATCCGCTTCTCGCTCGACGGCATCGAGGAGACGGCCGAGCCCAGCTCTGCGCTACTGCGGCTCTACCACACGGAGGAGGAAGGCGAGGAGGCGTCGAGGACGCTGCTCGTCGGGCGCGTGCTTCACTCCTGGTCGGAGAGCAGCGTCACGTGGAACAACGGCCCACAGACGACGGGCGAGTCGAGCGTGCAGGGCGAGTATGATCTGCGCTGGTACGAAGCTGAGGTGGGATCTTACTTCTCCGACTGGCTCACTCACGGCGAGGCGAATCGGGGTCTCCTTGTGGACACTCCGGAGCAGCATCAGGCCGGGCGGTTCATCTTCGCCTCGAAGGAGTATTGGGAAGAGGACAAGTGGCCCCACGTGGTTCTTCACTACGCGTGGTAGCCCCGGTCTAACTGCTACCTGAACAGATGCTTCATTCGTCCCCAGGACATCTCGTTCTGGAGGCCCGTACCTTCATCGGCAAGGCAGTAGGCGAGGTCTGCCGCGATTCCCGTCACTGTTGACAGCGGCGTCCATCGCGGTGCGCCGTGCGTTGCGTCGTCCCAGTAGAGTTCCCCGCACCCGTGCAGATCGTCCGGCTGGGTCAGCGTCAACCCCGCGTAGGGTTGCAGCGGCCAGTCCGTGACGACGTAGGCCCCAAGCGACATACCGGCGGTTATCGTGACCGGGTCCGGGAGAGCGGCCGTGGCGCCGTAGACGATCTTCATCGGTGGGTTCATGTGTACGAGGTCAGTAGCGAGTCCGCTCCATGCGAAGCTGCAGACGACCGCGGCCTCGAGAGGGGGCGGGCACTCCCCGTCGTAGAAGCTGATTACCAGACCCGCGGGCTCGACCCACTCGTCGGATCCCCACTCAGTGACGTATAGCGTCACCTCACCTATGGTTCGTCCTGTCAGCGAATCCGGTAGGTCGTCGGCGACCTCCGACGCGAAGGCCGTGGAGGCGTTCACCGCATAGTCGAATGAAGGGGTCTGGACGTAGAAGGCGCCGCGTGGGGAGCGAGCCGGCGGGTGAGTGCGCGTGGTGGCCGGCGTCTGCGCGTCAAGCGATGTTCCTGCGGCGGGCGCAGTGACGGCCGTTGGCAGGGCAGGTGGTGTTCCGCCTCCGGGGGCGGGAAGAGACACCACCGTCGCGGAAGCCAGAAGAATCGCAATGACGGGTAACGCTCTCATCTGTCTGTCATCCAGTGGGGCCTGCTAGCGTAGCAGCACCAGTTTCCGGATATCGGCGTCGTCACCGCAGCTCGCCCGGTTCAGATAGACGCCGGATGCGCACGGCCTGCCATGGTCGTCCCTTCCGTCCCACGTCACACGATGCGTCCCCGCGGGGAGTTCATCAGCAACAAGGGTTCGGATGAGTCGTCCCGTTACATCGTACACCTGCACGAGCGCTCGTCCGCCGTGTGGCATCCTCAGGACCAGCACCGCTTCATCGCGGAACGGATTGGCGGACCCGAAGGCGAGCGCGAAGTTCCTCACTTCGTTCTCCGGCACCGACGAGCCGCTCCCCACGAACGCACTCAAATTGACCACGAGGCTGTCGAGGTTGGCCCAGCCATGGACGGTTGTGTCGTCTCTCGTTTGCAGCGTCAGGACGGCCGAGTAGAGGTTGTCCTGCGTGGCGCCCACATCGTCGAACTCCAGCGTGAACATGGCGGGGCCGGCCCCCACGCTCTGCGGAATGGCTCCCCCTGTGAGGCTGAAACGGCTCTCACCACCCGCGATCTCCGCCGAGTGGACGTCTAGGAGCGCCTCTAGTCCCGAGTAGTCGAGATTGAACACGCTGAGGTCCAGCGGCAGGAATTCACCCTCGCCGTGAGTGCCGAAATCGAGGGTCCCGGTGAAGAGAATCCCGGTGTCGCTGAGAGACGGGGCGGCGTGATCCAGGGTGGTGCCCGACAGTGCCACGCTCCACGACGGGTGATCGACGTCGTCCGATGACACCACGAGTGCGCCTGCGCTTGCGCCCGGGACGCCCGTGTTCATCGATACGTCGTGGTTGGCGGCGACGCCTGCCTCGAGCTGATACGGGCCGCTCGCCGCGGCGAATCCACTGGGAGCAGCGAGCGAGTAGTCGAGTTCGTCCGCGGGTGACACGGCGATGTTGTCCACTGTGAGCGGAAGCACGACATACGTCCCCGTGATGGCCTCCCCGAAGTCCAATGCCAGCGGCGCGTCGATACGGGCGGGCACCTGGAAGTCCGCGTAGACAGGCAGGTGGTCAGCGGCCTCGTGAAGGGCGTTCGCGATCGTTGCTCCGACCGCGTAGTTGGTTCCGCTGTTGATGGCGGTGTTGAAGTGATAGCCGTCGTTCCCGTAGGAGATGTAGCTGCCGCCGATGTAGTCCAGTCCCTCTCCGTCATGGAGGGCGTAGGAGGTCAGGATCTGGTCGAACCTGTCGTCCATGCCGCCCGTCGCCCCGCCGCCGAACGCCGTCGTCCGCGGCGACTGAGTGTGAATCCAGGCAAAGCCGGCGTTGTCGTGCCAGGTGCCCGGTGCGTCGAGCGGGTCCCTCACGCGTCCGTTGTTGTTCGTTTCACTGCCGACGAGCTTCTGGTACGCGCTCTCGCTGCTGGCTCTGATGTTCAGGTCTCCAGCGACCATGAAGTACTCATCGGCGGGGAAACCGTTCATGTGGTTTCTGAGTATGGTTGCCTCGGCGAGTCGCTTCGTCTTGTCCGTGGTCGTGGAGCCGGCCTTGAGATGTTGCGAGTAGACCCTGAACTCGGCGCCGCTCGAGGCGTAGCCCACGGGTCTCACGGTGTACTCGGAGATGTTGCGCAGCGCAGTCGGTATCTCCTGAGATGAGACGAAGTCGATCGTCGACACGCGGTAGAAGAGCGCGTTGTCGGTGTCCGGCCCATTGACAAAAGGCGCCGCGGCGTACTCGCCGGTGGCGCCGTAGTTGAGCACGTTGTTCAGGAACTGGTTGACGCCCGTGCTGCTGAGCATTTCCTGGACCACGAGGACGTCGGCATCCAGCTCTTCGACGACGATGCGGAAGTCGTCCTCGCGTGCCCCGCCGGTGGTTCCTGGGAAGTTGAGTATGTTGTACGTTACGACCCTGACGGCGGCTGCCGGCTGGGGGGTGAGCATCATCAGCGCCACGCCCAAAGCTACGAGCGCAACGGTACGATCCGGAACACGCCTGGTTCTGCGGGGTCTCTGCATAGGGGAATCCTCACGAGCCACCGGCAGCTACGCCACTGCCGGATCGAATCCGCGTTTCGTCCGTTTGGGAACTTCCACCGTAACTGAAAGTATATCACAGAAACAGAACTGTGTCAATGATAGGTGAGTAGTCGCTCAGGAATTCGTGGAGCAACCCAACAAGTCCGGCAGGCTACCGGACTTGTTGGGTTGTTCGGAGTGGCGGGCAACGGGCGGGATGTGTCGGGCAGATTCGTCGTCCGCGGGGCGCGCTACGGTCTCGGAATCGGGATCTCGATCTTCGGATGCGACTCGCAGGTCACGAACTCGCGCTCGGTGTGGTCGTAGATGGCGTACTCGTAGAGGCCGTCCTTGGCATCGCGACGGATCGTCGCCTCAACCACTCCCTTGTGCTGCACGGCGATCACGGGCGAGTAGAACACACCCGCGTCCGGGAACCAGATGCTGACGATGTGGTCGGTAGCGGCTTCCCAGCGAATCGTGGTGCCCCTATCCGCCTGGATGCGGTCGATCTTCAGTTCGTAGCCTCCGCACTGATTCTTCATCTTGCTGACCTTGTACGTCCTCGGATCTGTCTTCACCGATGCATCAGCCATCTCTGTCTCCCTGGGCCTCAGGCCCGTCGGTCCACTCCAGTCATGGCCTCCGCAAGGGACCAGATCGCGTCGACCTCCGCCGGCTCACGCATCCCGGAGTCAGACTCGTCCTCGGTGCTGAGTCCGAGAGCTTTCCGCCCCGCTGTCCTCCCGCTATCCTTCCGCACAAAGCGCGGAGTGTCTCCGGCGGCGTTTCTTATCGGGACCGGGCGCGGGCGCCTACGGTTCTGCTATCTCCATGATCGGGTGCCCATCACCCATGGCGAACTCGTCCGTGTCATGGCAGTAGATAACGTACTGGTATCTTCCCGGCCTTGCGTTTCTCGGGACCACCATCTCGATGTCCCCGCTCTTCTGAACCGCCAGGGCAGGAGCGGGGAAAGCACCGGCCGTCGGGAACCAGATGCTCACCCTCCGGTTGTCCACCTTCCAGCAGACCATCTCACCTGGGCTGACCCGGCAGGCCGGCACGGTGAGATGCCCTCCCACGGTCGTGACAGGAACGTCCACACGCGTGAAGACAGTTCCGTCCATGACACCCTCCCAAGGGGTCGTGCCCCTTCGGTCCCTGCTACCTGCGGCTACCGCGTTGGACCAGGCGCCGGTAGCGTTCATCGGTGCAGAGATCCCGCAGTCCGGGTGTACTCTCCACCAGGTCTTCTGAGAAGCCGTTCTCCAACGCTCTGCCGATCCAGTCGAGCGCCGCTTCCCTGTCGCCCAGGACCTCGTGAGTCAGGCCGATGTAGAACATCACCTGATCGTCGTCGGGACGGAGCTCGACCGTTCTGTTCAAGAAGCCGTGCGCCCTCACGGTATCGCCGAGTTCGGAGCAGTAGGAGGCCATCAGGGCCAGGAGATCCGCGTCGCGAGGCGTGAGCTTGAGCTGCTCCTGCGCGAGTTCGACGGCACGGGCGTAGCACTCGCTTGCCCGCTCTTCCTTGTTCTCCATCACATCGCAGGCCGTTGCGAGATTGCCCCAGGTCATGTAGCCCGAGTCGTCCAGCTCCAGGGCCATTTCGTACATCCTCAGAGCGTCGGCGTAGCGAGCCTCGGCGAAGTAGAGTGTGCCCAGGTTGTTGTAGGCCCTCGACGACGGCGCTAGCTCCGCAGATCGCTCCATCATGCCCCACGCCTGGTCAAGCCGGTCCGTGTCGTAGTAGATGGCTCCGATGAGGGTATAGGGCGACGGGTTACGTGGCGCGAGCGCCGCGGCTTCGCTCAGCACTCGCAGCGCGTCGTCGTTTCGACCCCGCGCGTAGTAGAAGAACCCCAGGGCGTAGTGCGCGGACCAGTGCTTCCGCCTGATCTCGACCGCCTCCTTGAAGGTGATCTCGGCGAGAGTGAAGTCGCCGGCTAACATGCTTGCCGTTGCGAGCTCATGCCGCGCCTCTCTGTTGACCGGATCTATGTCGAGCGCGCGCCTGAACTCCCGAGCGGCCGAGGAGTAGTTCTCTGCCTGGACCTCGATGAGTCCCAGCGTCACGTGGGCGGCAGCCACGGGGTCGTTCAGCTCGGTCGCGAGCCGCGCGCTTTCCGCCGCCTTCCTCGATTCCTCCGGATCCTTCGTTGCCTCGAACGCCTTCCAGTGCGCCCGGCCGAGGTCGGCGTGTGCGAGCGCGAATGCGGGGTCCAGCGCCGTTGCTTTTCCCAGCAGAGCGATCGCGTCTGCCGTGTGGTCGGTCGAGTCGTCCTTCGCGGCCCGCAGCCGCCCGAGGCCACACACGTACGCGGTGAACGCACTCGGGACGGTTGTGCCCCCAGCGGACGGCGTCCGGCGGGTTCGCTTCTGGAGGGTGAGTCCCAGCATGTCCGCCGTTGCGACAACGGGGTCCTCCTGGAATGCGGCCACGTTCGCGAGGTTATCCTGGCATTGCCAGGATCTCAGCCTGCGGCGCGATCGCGTATCCACGAGGTCAAGTCTCATGCTGACATCATCGCCGCTGCGCTCGACTGTGCCTGTGAGTGCGAGCGTTGCACCAGAGACGTCCAGTGCCGCCGTGGGTGTTGCGACGTCGTGTCTGTCCACTTCGCTCGCAGGGACGACGCGGAAGTTGGGGTCGAACTGCTCGAGCCGGCTGAGCCTGAATGTCAGGTGGTGACGCAAGCCCTCGGCGAACGCCGCGTCTGACCCGTCGTTGCCCGCATCCTGGAAGGGGAGGACCGCCAGCTGCTTCAGCTCCGGCAGCTCCGTGCCGCCGAACCAGCTCCGTACCACGCCTGTGCCTCCTCGCACGGCGCTTCTGCCCTGTGGCAGCGCGAAGAGCCCCACGCATGCCAGTGCCAGCACGACCGTTGCCACAACGAGGCCGCGCTTCCGCGCGGGCTCGGTTGGAATTCTCGTTGTGGAGCCGATCTCAATGAGAGAAGAACCGGACGAGCGCCCGTGTCTTAGAGGCTCGAGCGACGCGGCCAGCTGGTCCGCGCTCCGGAATCGTTCGTCAGGGTCCTTCCTCAGGCACTTGTCGATGATAGCCTCGAGCTCCGGCGGGACATCGTGCCGCAGCGCGCCCAGCGGCTCGGGCTCCTCGTGCACTACGGAGTACAGCACGGACTCGGGTCGCTCCCCGGGGAACGGCAGTCCTCCCGTCAGGGCTTCGTAGAGCACGACGCCCAGCGACCATATGTCCGTCGGCGTCTGAACGTCGCCTCCGCGCGCCTGCTCAGGTGACATGTAGGCGACGGTTCCCACCGTGCTGCCGACCTTCGTGATCTTCGTCTGCCCGGCGAGCTTCGCGAGGCCGAAGTCCAGTATCTTCGCTCTGCCGTCGTTCGTCAGGAAGATGTTGGCCGGCTTGATATCGCGGTGGACGATGCCTTTCGAGTGAGCCTCTTCCAGTCCCCTGGCCACATGCATCGCGAGCCCGACCGCCTCATCGATGGGCATCGGTCCCTTCTCAAGGCGGTCTCTCACCGTCTCACCGTCGTAGCAGGATAGAACAAGGAAGAGCTGTCCGTCCTCGGTCTCCTCGATATCGTGAATGGTGCATATGTTCGGATGGTCGAGCTGGGAAGCGGCCTGAGCCTCTATGACGAACCGACGTTTGGCGCGCTCGTCGCGAGTAAGTTTGGGAGAGAGAAACTTGAGCGCGACCGTGCGTTTGAGCCTTGTATCCTCCGCTCGGTAGACGATACCCATGCCGCCGCCGCCGAGCTTCTCGATGATCCTGTAATGACAGACCGTCTCGCCGATCATGGTAGATGCTCCGGGCGATCCGGCCCTGCTCGTTCGCAGACGTGGCCTATCACAAGGGGCAGCTCTTGGAGTTTGCTGTCCGCGAATCCTGTGGCCTGGATGCCCAATCCCATTCTACCTGATTGTCGTTCAGATGTATAGTGGATTTCCTTGAATGGGCCTCGCCGGGACGCAGCAGGCCTCCTTGGGTCCCAGTCCGCCGCGTAGTTGGGTCTCAGGCACAGCGCGTACACGAGAAAGGCCGCCGGA
This sequence comes from Candidatus Eiseniibacteriota bacterium, assembly GCA_030595835.1. Classification (GTDB taxonomy): domain Bacteria; phylum Joyebacterota; class Joyebacteria; order Joyebacterales; family Joyebacteraceae; genus JALGZG01. The sequence goes on from JAUVLG010000004.1 coordinate 31,134, forward strand.
GCGAGTCCGGCGGCCCTCCGAATCGCGTGGGCGGTGGTCGCTAGTTGCCCGGGAACATGTCGTAGATGTCGAACTCCTCCGTGAAGTCCGCGCGGATTGACAGACATCCGTTCCACGTCATTATCAGCGGCGACTCCTCAGTCGGGCTCGGGCTGATGTCTCCGGTCTCGCGGTCTGCGTGGAAAACGATGGTCGGGTAGTTCCCGGGATTGTCTTCGGACAAGTAGTCCTCAAGCGCGGCATTGAGAACGGCCAGTCCCGCATCGTTGGTCGTGATGCGCGCGGGCTCCACCATCGGTACGGTGAGCACGATATCCCGATAGCTTGCGATGAGCGTCGGCTCGCCGCCATCGACCTCGACCCAGAGCCTCGCCGAGACCGTCCAGCCCGTCGCTGGCGCTGGGGGAGGCGTGGGACCGGTGACAACCTGATGGTACACACCGATGACGGACACCTGCTCGACGTCGTCCTTGGTCATGTCGTTGTCCGCGAGGATCTCATCCATCTCCTCGAAGACGACGTCGTCGAACGTTATGGTGGCGTCCGTGTAGTTCTCGTCGTCGTGCTCCTCTTCGAAGCCGGTGCATATGAGGTCGGTGACAGTGATCGTGATCGTCCTCGTTTGGAGAATGCAGCCGTTGAGACAAACGAGGAGGCTCACGAGCATGAGGGCACCGAGCAGCGGAAGGGTCTTCTTCATGGGTCACACTCCTCTCGCTCGGGTCGTTAACTTCCGAAGTTGACGCCTACGCCGAGTGCGAATCCGTTCATGTTGCCGAAGCTGTACTCGCCGTTGATGTCGAGGAACGCCGCTTGTGCGTGAAGACCGAGCGTCAGGCGAACAGCGCCGTCGCTTTCCATCTCGAGGTTGATCGTCTCGGCCTCACGGTCTTCACCTTCGAACTCGTACGTGACGTCCATCTTGAACGTATCGTAGGAGATGCACCCGTAGGGCTCGATGACCGCGAACCCGGAGGAGATGCGCTTGCTCGCCTGGACGCCGAACGTCATTGCCCGCGCGTCGATCAGATCGTCACCCAGCTGAAAGCTCTGCCAGAAGAAGCCTGCCGCCAGATCGACCGGGAAGTCGGGGCTCATCCACTGCGAAATGCTGTGCCGGCCTCCGACACCGATGAGGCTCATGCTGCCGAACTCGGAGTCCCCGACGTCGAGCGCGATGTAGCGGAAGAGCGCTTCCGTGCCCATGAAGGCTCCGATCCTGACCTGTGGTGCGGCCAGCGCGAATGAGTTGATATCGAAGCCCGGAGCGTACGCGATGTCGGGAGGAATGACCCCTCCTTCCGTATCGCCGACGACGGTCGGCACCTCGAGGGACGCGCCTTCGTCGGGCTCGGAGTCGCCCGGCCCCGGCGTATACGTGAACGTCCTCTGGTCGTCGCTGAAGAATGCGGCAACAAGACGGGTCTCGAGGCTGACGTAGAAGCCCTTCTGGGGGATGTAGGCCGTGTGCCAGAGCCCTCCGTTCAGATCTGCGCCAAGCGCGTCCGCCACCGGCTGAAGGTAGCCCTCGCCGTTTGCCTCCGCGTACTCGCTCAGCTGATCCTCGATCTGGGCGGTGGCAGTGGACGCGACGATGAGCATCGCGACCGCACAAGCCAGCACTCTCCACGAGCGGATTGGAATTCGCATTCCGTCCTCTCTTGATGGGGGTGGACCCACTTTGCACTTCCTCACGTCTTGAGGGTATGCACTTCTGCGCTTTCGCCGTCAAGCGCAGAACTCATGGGGCGCCTCGTGGAGCATGCGTCCCCTCGTGCTCCGGCACGAACGTGAACGGAGGCTCACCAGCCTCTGTCCTGTTGACTTTGGGCCGGGGGGCAGAACCCCCTTGACAGTGCTTTCAGTATTGGCTAACGTTTCGCCGTCTGCACACTTATCGAGTAAACACAGAAACCCCGTATGCGGCGCCACGAACGCCGGGGACGGGCGTCTCTGTCGGGCATTGCTTGCCTGCGCTGAGGCATGCGCGGGGCGAGTGCGGGCCCGAGGGCTCGCGGGAGGCGTAATGCGTTCGATCGCCATTGTGAACCAGAAGGGCGGCTGCGGGAAGACGACCACCGCGGTGAACTTGTCCTCATTCCTTGCGGACATGGGTAAGCGTGTCCTGCTCGTCGACTGCGATCCCCAGTCGCACGCATCGGTGGGTCTGGGTATTGAGACGGATCACCTCGAGCGGTCGACGTACGACCTTCTGATGGACCCCGCCGCCAAGGTCTCGGACGTTGCGGTACCAGCGGCCGAGAACCTGGATGTCGTACCCTCCAACGTCGTGCTCTCCGCCGTTGAGCAGCAGCTGTCGGGGCAGCCCGACAGAGAGAACAAGCTGCGATGGAAGCTCGAGAGTGCGGCCGCCGACTACGACTACGTGTTCATCGACTGTCCACCGAGCGTCGGACTTCTCACGTTCAACGCCATCGTTGCGGCGGGTGAGGTGATCGTCGTGATGGAGCCGTCCTACTTCGCGCTCCACGGTGCCCTCAAAGTCATGGAGACCCTCAAGCTCGTCCGCAATCAGCTGGGAATGCGGAAGCGAGTGAGGGTGCTCGTGACGATGTTCGACGGCCGAACCAGATTCTCCAAGGAGTTCTTGCGTGAGGCGAGGACACGCTTCGGACGAGAGATGTTCCAGGTCGTCATACGCAACACGGTCCGCTTCAGAGAGGCGGCCAACTGGGGTGTCTCCATCTCGCACTACGCCAGGAGCTGCAAGGGGGCTCTTGACTACGAGCAGCTCGCCAAGGAGGTCCTGGCGGATGAGGCAGCGCTCGAGGTGGACGACTTCGAGCCCGTGAGCGCGGTTCCCGATTCGGAACTTGCGCCCGGAATGGACGAGTGGATACTCGCGCAGCCGGGACCGCACTTCATCGAGGGCGGCGTCCTCTTCTCTCTCGTGGCGCCGGAGGCGAACGATGTTGAACTCGTGGGCAGCTTCAACAACTGGGACCGCGCGCACGGTGTGAAGCTGACGAAGAACAGCAACGGTGTCTGGCACGCCAAGCTGGACCTGATTCCGGGCAGGCACCTCTACAAGTTCGTCATCGATGGGGCGTGGTGTCCGGACCCGGCCAACGAGAACAGATCCGCGCCGAACGAGGATTGCGTTGTAGAGGTCTACCGCAGGGACTAGGTCGAGGTTCGCAGCAGAGATTGAGTAGGGACTCGCTCGAGAACGCACCTTGGAATCTGACATCTCCGGACAGGGTGACATGGACGAGGACGTAAGCAGCAGATCCCCGAAGACGCTTGCAGATGTTTCTTACCTCTTCTTCTCCCAGACAGAGGAAGGCGCAGAGGAAACGCCGGAGGCGGCGGTGCGCCCAGCCGACGGCAGCGGAGCGGCGGCGGACAGCGCTGGGCCGCGCCGGACGCGGCTCTTCGTCGTGACGGGTGGTGACGATTCTCCCGGGAAGTCGACGATCGCCGTCAACCTGGCTCAGGCTCTGGTGCCGTTCGGTCGTGTGGCGATCTTCGATGCCGATCCCAGAATTCCCAACGCCCGCTACTTCTTCGGTCTTCCTTCATGGCACTACCTGTCTCCTTTGACGGGCGGCGGAACGCCCGCTCCGAATGTCGTGACCGACGCGGGTGTTGTGGTCACCGACTGGTCGAGTGGGGAGAATGGGGAGTGCGACGCACTGGGCGCCGGTAGCGTTATCTACATGGACGTTCCGGAATCCGGGCGGACCCCCATGGATTTCGTCGTCGTCGATGTCCCCCTGTCCAGGACAGATCTGCTCTCGCGTCTCGCCGGGCGCGCGTCTGCCTACATCGTGGCGGCGCGACCCGGTCGCCGGGGCTTTGAGCACGCGTTCGTGGCCGTGAAGCGGGTCCGGAGCGAGTCCGGAGCGGATTCGGTCGCCCTTGTGGTCAACGTCCCCTCGAGCGAGGATTACGCAAGGGCATTTCATGCGAAGATGAAGGCGGCCGCGAAGCGTCTGTTGTCTGTGGATGTGCGTTTTCTGGGAACCGTTCCGCTCGAGCCCGGACTTGGCGCAGAACAGCGGGAGAGGGGTGCCATAGTCGCTTCGCGCCCGGACGCCGCGTGTGCTCTGTCGCTCCGGCAGATAGCAACGCATGCATTGGAACTGACGAGGAGCGACGGTCTGCCGGGGGAGCGAACGGACCCGCCGGACCGCAGGGAGGACTGACCATGAGTGCGAGAATAGAACGTATCCAGCTGCCCGAGGCGGCCCAGCTGAGGAGGACCCTGGCGGAGAGGGCCGACAGCGTGCACCCCGGTGCCAGGGTGGTGGACGCCGACGTGCAGGGTCCGTCCGGTGTGGACCTTCTGCTGGTGGACGATGACGGTCGGCCGGTCTTCGTCGACGTTGTGCCGGAGAGCGCAGGCGATGTCCCGACCCGCATCTTCGATCACACGCGGTGGTACGAACAGAGTCGCCGGCTGTTCCTCAAGGCCTACGCGAACGACGGTGTCGTCCGGATAGAAGATCCCATCTTCGTGTTCGTCGGTTCGCGGTTCCCCGCGTCCGTGCTTGAGGCGGTCAGAGCGATGCCGGGTGTACCGGTTCGTTTGGTCCGCGCTGAGTATTTCCTCATCGATGGTGCCGCGGAGGTCCTGCTGGAGGATGTGACGCCCTCGGTGCAGGAGCGGATCAGCACATCGGTGGCGCGCAGGACGGACGACATGTCCGCTGGAGGTGAATCGAGGTCTCGGAACGTCATCGAATCTGACGCCGTGCGGACGCTACTCGCTCTCTTCCGGTCCGGAGTCGACGGTCTGGATGGCCGCATCGCGACCGCGGAATCCAACGACCGCATCTCGTTCAGCATGGGTGACCGCAGGCTGGCTGAGGTGGCGATCTCGCCGGGCAGCTTCACGGTGTCACCAGGCGACGGTCTCATCAACCCGATAGTGGTGTCGGACCGCGTGTCGCTCGAGCGAGCGCTGAACTCCGTGGTGTCTCTGTTCGTCCGCGAGGAGCGGACGACGGACGGAGGGAACGGTCAGGGGGCGGACGTCGAGCTGACTGACGACGAACGGTCGGCCCTGTCCGACATATGGGGAGCGGGTGTCCGGGCGAGTGACCGTAGCTAGCCTGGGACACCGATCTGCCGCCGAGTGTCGTCCTGGGAATCCGTTGGCGCTCTGATGTCTGAGGTGAGCGTGTGCTCATGTCTGAGGTGACGCTGAATACACGCGAAGAGCCGACCCCATGGGTCGGCTCTTCGCAGAATGTGGGCGTGGAAGGCCCGCGTATGTTCAGGTACCTGGCGCATGCGGAACCGATACATCAGAGCATAAAAAACGGGGCCTCGTCGGCCCCTTCATAATGTTAATACCGGGACCCCCCTTGTGATGTGCAGTGTTTTCTTCCCCGTTGGGGCAACTTCTTTCCAGCAGGTCGAATTCCGGCTCTGGACGGCCAGGAAACGGCTCTACTGGGTGGGGTAGCGGGAATCTTCTATCCCGCGGAAAGCGGTCCTGATGCGTGCAAGTTCGGTGGCGATTGTCCTGATCGACAGGCTGAGAGCCTGAGCGACCTCTCTTTGAGTGAAACCCTGCGATATTGCGTATAGGATCTCCTGCTGGCGTGTCGTCAGCTGATTGATCGTGTCATTGACCTCAATAGAGAGGGCGAGGGTGTCCTGGACCATGTCGATGGGGGATGACAACAGGATCTCGTGCCACTCCGTCGGGACGTATCGGAGAACCTCAGGATCCACGTCGCCCAGGACGCCGTAGAGGATGATCTGACGGTCAAGGTCGCCGTCCGGGCAGTCGATGGCCGTCCGTGTCATGAATTTCAGGGCCTGCCACCTGGCGCTGGAGAGATACCAACCCTTCGGCTTGCCTTCCGGAGCGCGCCAGATGTCGATCCGCATCTCCTGTGCGAGATCCAGCTGAAGCATCTCATCGGGGGTGAGGCGCGCTGCAATGCGCGCTATCTCTGGTTCGAGTTCATGCCAGTTGTGCATTCCTGATTCCCGCCTGCGACAGGGCGCTCAAGCCCGCAATCGAATGTGCAGTTCACGCACTCGTCACAATTGTGGCACGTCGGAGGATCACTGTCAAGAATCCGGGCCGTTGCGAGGCCCAACGTGCACTCCACGGAGTTGCGATGTGCAGGCCTCGCGGCGCAATGACTCCGAGTATTGCCGCTCAGTCCGGCGGCAAGAGGGGGTTGACACTGCTTCCGGCCGCCCCCTAGAATATCCATAACAAGTTTCATGCCTGCCGTCCCTGCTGCGGGCAGCTGACTGTCGGTTCAACCGTGTACACCGCGCGTGACGACGGACCGACTCACAGAGGAGGTAACGTGACTCGACAGGTCGGGAGTGTGGCCGTCTTCTTGCTCGCAGCTGTATGTATCGTTGCGACGGTCGGATGCGCCGGAACGACAGTGAGTTCCGATGGTCCCGGTAACCCGGAGCTCATCCGGAAGGAGATCGCGGACATCGACAGTGACATTCTGAACACCGAGGAGATCTACAAAGCGAGTCTGACGGCGCTTCAGATGGACGATGACATCGAGCTGAGGCGTCAGGTCAACCGTCTCTGGGTCGAAATCGAGCACCTGCGCTCACGGAAGACGGCGCTTGAACAGCGCCTTGCCGAGCTTGCGGCAGGGGAGCAGAAGTAGGTGAGAGAGACATCACGTGTTCTAGATCACACCTCGGCTGCATCGACGGAGGAGCACTGTTGAACATGTGGATACGGAGCACGCCCGCCGCGCTCGCGGTGGCGGCCGCGTTGCTGGCATCGGCGGCGACGGCGGAGGACCTTGGCGACACCTGGTTCGAGACCAGCCTTGCGGGTGCTGCCATGGGCTACATGCACGAGACCGTGCTGAGAGATGCCGACGGGCAGACGACAACCACCGTCGAATCCGACTTCACCATGAGACGCGGCGAGGATCTCGTATCGATCAGGGGAGTTGACGAGTGGGTTGAATCCCCAGACGGCCAGCCTAGAAGCTACCGCCAGACGCGAAAGATGGCGGTCGAGACGCTGGAACTCGAGGTGACTGTCGGGCCCGACAGGCTGCGGTTGCGGAAGTCCGACGGCAGGGATGCCGTGTTCAGCACGGTCCCGCACGAAGGCGACGTGCTGTTCCCCGCGGCGATCGTGGCGCTGCACGTCTCGCAGGGGTTCGTGGCCGGCAGTGAGTACTCATTCCGGACCTTCGATCCGGATTTCGAGGAGATCACGACCTACGCGGTGCGTGTCGTCGGTCCGGAGAGACTCGATATTCTCGGGGAGATCCGGGACGTCACGAAGCTCGTGCTGACATCCGATCTCTATGAGGGTATGGAGTTCATCGAGTGGAGAGACAGCGACGGAGGGCTCTGGCGCGAGGAGGTGCCGGAGATCGAGATGGCCCGTGAGAGAACCACGAGTGATGTTGCACTTCGAGAGAGAGAAGCGGCGGATCTCCTAGTGGTCTCGACGATCGCGACCAACGTCGCGATACGGTCGACGCGTGAGGTTGACGACGCGCTCTATGAAGTATGGGTAGAGGGCGGTGACATCTCAGAGCTTCTGATTGAGGATACCAGGCAGCGCATAGAAGGAACTACCGACCGCGGCGTTCTTCTGAGGGTCTCGCGTGCGGTGCCGAAGCTGGGTACCACGATCAGGTTTCCGGTGAGAAGCACTCCGCTAAAAGACTATCTCGACGGGAATCCCCTGATGCAGACCTGGTATCCGCGCCTTCTGGGCTCGGCCGCCAAGACGGTGTGGGGTTCTGAGCAGGACTCCTGGCAGGGCGCGGTGCAGATCGAGCGCTTCGTCTTTGACTACATCGAGGACAAGGGGTTGGGCGTGGGGTTCGCTTCGGCGAGGGAAGTGCTCGAGCGGCTGAGCGGCGACTGCAGCGAACACGCGGTGCTGATGGCGGCGATGGCGCGCGCCGTCGCGATCCCGGCCAAGGTCGTGTCGGGCATCGTCCACGATCACGGGGAGTTCGCCTACCACATGTGGGTAGAGGTCTGGACCGGCGAGGCGTGGCACGCCCTCGACCCGACCATCGGGGAGGGTAGTGTCGACGCCACTCACATCAAGCTCGCGGAGAGCGCGATTCCGGCTGGCCGCGTGGCGGAGCTCTCTCTGGGTATCCTGAGGGTCTTCAACAGATTGGGCATCAGGGTCGTCGAGTACACCGTGGACGGAGAGACCGTCCGCGCTCCCGCGCAGTAGGAACCGCGAGATGTCCGCGAGCCGGCTGGCGAGGCGCGCGGACGCATCGCTTAAGAACAGGTATGGGGGAGGAATCCGGTGATCCGGACCAACAGGCCGAGGGTTGAAGCTATGAGCAGACTGATCGTAGTGCTGGCGTTCGTGTTTCTAGGGTGTCTCGTCGTTGCCGGGTGCACGAGTTCCGACGAGCCCGCCGTCGAGTCCGTGCCGGAACCGTTGGACGAGGAGGCGGTGGCGGCGGCAGGGAGTCGTGGGGTCGCCGGCAGCGAGCGGAGTGACGACATGGAGCCCAAGCCCCAAGTCGTCTTGAGCGAGATGACCTACGAGTGGCGGACATCTCCGGACCGGGGTTTGCACGTGACGCTGGACTTCACGAATCCGGCGGACACGTACGAACGCGCCAGGGGGTACGTCTTCCTCATCGCCGAGTCGACAAGATCCGGCTCGCTTGTCAGGGGCATCTACCCGTGGAGCATCAGCATGGAGGGTAATCTCCCGAAGGATCACACGGATGGCACCCATCTGTTGTACCGGGAGAGACAGCAGGTGAGCGCGTTCATACCCTGCCCGCGTGCGGACGGGTACTTTGAGATTCTCCGGCTCTACGTGTTCCATGAAAACGGGAGGCTCCTGACCAACAGAACCTACGAACTCGATTTCACCGGAGCGTCAGGTGAGACGAAGACAGTGAACCCCGGGTTCGACCTCTAGCGAAGGGTAGGTGATTGTATGTGCCGCAGAGAGAGAGTCGGTCATCAGGACAAGAAGAAGGCCGTTCTGTCGAAGAAGGAGAAGAAGCAGAAGAAGAAGGAGAAGAAGGAGAAGAAACAGCAGCAGTCGGGCCTGATCTAAGATCAGGGCACGCGGGGACCGCGTGAGAGAACGGCTGTAGGGCCTGAGCAGGCAGCAAGAGAAGCCCGAGGACGGAGTACGTCCTCGGGCTTCCTGTTGGTCAGCCTTGAGTCACGGCCGGTTCGCGCGAAGGCCGCACGTCCTATTCACTCCACGTCACCACCAGATCTGCGTCGGGCATGAAGTCGATCTGCTTCATGTAGTATACGATCGTGTCGCCGACGACCGTGCGTGTATCTGGTTCGAACGAGAGGCTTACACTGTCCAGTTCGGCCGGGATGCGGAACTCGAATTCGGCCAGCTCGATCGGCCGCTTCCACTCCTTCGTGGTCGTGACGATGTAGATGGCATGGGGCCGCCTGATCTCCTGCACGTAGTCCACTCGCACCACCTTCTCCTCGCGCGGTTCGAGCTCCATGTTCCACAACACGTAGCGGTCCCTGTGCACGAATCCCATCGGCCTAAGGCTCTCTTCGCGCTTTTCCCACACGCGGACGATCTTCGGGTAGAGGTGGAACCTGTCCACCGGGAACGGGTATCGGATTCCCTGCTTCACACATCTGTCGGAGTCGTTGCGGAAGTAGTACAGGGCGCTGACTTTCGTCGATCCCTGGGACGGTGTCACCGTGACGTACTCACGGCTGAACCTGATGGGCGAGAGCGCGACTGATGCGTTCTCCTCGGGCGCGTTCTTCTCGTCCGCGCACCCTGCCAGCCCTACGACCAGCAGCGCGATCGCCAGTGTGTGGATTGTCCGCACTCGTTCTCCTAGAGATAGAAGAAAGCGGCAAGTCTGGTGCCGGTTCCTATCACGATCGAGCCGAAGTAGAGATTGAAGTTGAGCTCGCCCTCGAAGCTGAGTTCCCTGGTGACGAAGTACTCGCCTCCCAGAATTGCCGTCACTCCGAACTTGGTGTCGTCCACGTCGTTGTGCCCGTTGTCGCGTGAGTGATGGTGGAATCCGAAGCGGCCGCCGAGGAACGGCTGGAACTGCTTCTGGTCAGTCAGGTATTTCTTGACACCGACAGCCGCCGCGATGTCGGTTGACGAGAGATCATCGTCATCCTGAATATCGAGTCCGATCGAGAGCTCCAGTCCCAGGGAGTCTCCTATCCGGGTGATTCCCAGGAGGGTCGGGGATCCGCTGGGCAGAAGAACGCCACCGATCCCGAAGCCGTCTCCGTAGCTGTGCTGCGCGGCGGCCAGGGACGGGAGAGCAATGAGAGCCAGAGCGGTGGCGAGCACGAGACTGCGTCTTGTCATGGTCTTCCTCCTCTTGGGGTGAGGAGCCCCGGATTCCTCATGGAATGGCCCCGACGCGGGCCAACGGGGCGAATCGGACGAGACTCTATCACTGCCCCCGCGGGGTGTCAACTCGCCCGCCGACCCAGGCGGCATTCCGGCTTGACCCTGTGTGCCGGCCGTGTTACGATTTGATGGAGATTTTGCATAGGCTGTAGTCTGCGGGCGGGCGGGGCCACGAAGTGCCCTGCCGCGTTTCGGGAGGGAGTGACATGCCAACTACCGAAGAGGTCGGGAAGCGCCTGAAAGAGGTCCGGAAGCAGAGAGAGATGACGCTCAAGGAGGTCGCCGAGTCCTCGGGGATGTCTCCGACGCACATATCGGAGATCGAACGGGGGAAGACGTCACCCACCGTGGGGGCACTCCGGCGGATAGCGGGCGCGTTGGGGAGGGACACGGCCTTCTTCGTCGAGGACCAGCCGTTGCCGCGGGTCTCTGTTGTCAAGAAGGAAGACAGGGAGACCGTGCTTCTGAAAGGCGAGGGCGATGCCTTCGTCAGCGCCAGGGCGCTGACCAGTGGGATTCCTGCGGGTCGCGTGAAACTGGTTCTCGTGAGCGAAGATAAGGGCGGGACGCTCTCGGCCCACTCGCACGAGGGTGAGGAGGCGATCGTGGTGGTGGCGGGCCAGGCCCGCGTGACAGTCGATGACGAGGAGTTCATTATCGAGCCGGGGGACTGCCTCCACTACTCCGCCAAGTGCAAGCACACGATCAAGTTCGCAGGCGATGGAAAGAACAAGGCGCTCTGGATACGAGTGAGTCCCGGCGCCATTCGCTGGTAGCTTCAAGGCCGTGGAGTGCCCCCAGCTTGGGGGACAAGACATGTCGAGGCCGGGGAGATCTCTCCCCGGCCTCGGTCTTTGGCATCTTCATTCCGGTGTGTGCGCGCCCGTGCGCGACGGCACCACTTCCTAGAGCGCGACTCCGAGCGAGAAGCGAAGCGTGTCGGCGAGGCGGCCGAACAGGTAGGCGGCGTCGAGGGTCATCACGGTCGCCCCGGCTGGGAAGGTGGCCCCGGCTCCAATTGAGAACTCATCAGATTCGTCCTCGGACAGGGTGGTGACGTAGCCGCCACGCAGACAAGCCACGCCGAATAGCGTTAGCTCGGCCCCGGCCCTGACGACACCGTTCGTATCACGGTGGAGGGCCTTGTCCAGGTCGACCCCCAGAAGAACGCGGTCGTGAGGCTTCATGGCGACGCCTATCACGAGGGCCGCGGGCACGTTCTCTCCGTAGGAGCCTGCCGCGGACGAATCCCAGTTCAGCATGCTGATGACGTCACGTCCGGTCACACCCAGCGTGGTTGAATCCGTAAGCGGTATCAGCGCGCCGACGTCGAGTCCGAGGCCCAGTGCGCTACCGGTGACCTGTTCTTCCATGCTCTCGTTGTTCCCATACGAGGCCCATCGGGTCCGAAGCGTCGCGCCGAAGCCGGCGGCTCGGTCGGGCGCCCAGGGCAGCACCTTGAACTCCCTGGCGCCGCCGATCAGCACCGACGTCTCTGACAGCACATCGTCGCCGGAGTAGAGCAGTCCGACTCCGAGCGTGTAGTCGCCCAATTGCTGAAGCCCGGCGCCGGCCGAGTAGGGTACGAGCCCCATCTGATCGCTGTACGCGACCATGAACTCCCTGGAGCTTCCTGCCTGTCCCAATCCGGCCGGGTTCCAGAAGAGCGATGACGCTCCCTCTACGGAAGCCACAACCGCCCCACCCATTCCCATTCCGCGCGCTCCGATCCCGACGTCGACGAACGCGCCCGGTATGTCCGACAGTTCTTCGCCGTGCGCCGTTTCCGTGCTCAACGACACGGCGGCCAGCACGGACAGGGCGACCGCCGCAGCGAACAGCCCGCGCGTCAATCCGCGCCGCTCGGCAGTCAGGGTTCTTGCTTTCATGTTGCCTCCGCTATCATCGGAATCGCGCCTCACCATCAACGGGGTGCGGCGTCACGTCACAGCCCGACGCTACTTCACAAGCACCACGGTCCCGAGGGCCGTTTCAGTTCCTGACGTATCCTCTGCACTCACCTCCACGACGTACCGTCCGTTTCGGGCGAGCTCCCCTGAGTCAGTCAGTCCGTCCCAGTCGATCGACGCGGGACCCTTGCCCTGAGACCCGTTGGAGATAAGCTCGCGGACGAACTGGCCCGCCATGTTGTAGATCCTGACGGTTACGAATGGTTCCCGTGCGCTGTCCGAACTGAGTTCGTAGTAGATAGTGACGCATCCGTTGGCCGGTGCGAACGGGTTGGGTTCGGCCCGCACGTCGGACACTCCGAGCGGTCCCGACCGCGCGCGAACCGCGAACTCCGCCAACGCTGGTATCTCCGCTTCGAGGTCGCTGCCTACGTGTTCGGCCTCCACCTCGGCCCAGTCGAGCACCTCGCGGTCCCACCTGACGAGGCCGCCGCCTCGGTTGTTGTCGGGAACGGTGAGTGTCGGATGGTGGTACTCCTCGAAGGACATGCCGTTCGGTTTCAGACGATAGCTTCGGGCCTCAACGATGTGGCCCTTTGAGTAGCGGCGGACGTCCGGCAGGAACTCGTGCGAGAGATAGATTGATTTGGTCTCAGTGACCGCGCCGGGTTCGATGTGCAGCGTCATTCCCAGCGAGTCGCCCGCGCTGGCGCCCTCGCCCGGCGTGACCGTCACGTAGACCGTCGCCTCAGCGCGGCCGACTTCACCCGAACTGGGCTCCCGTGCCGAGACGGTGAGTTCACCGATGTAGCCGGCCGATATGGACAGCTCGCCCGTTGCCCTGGCGACGGAGGCGGCACAGTCGGGTGCAACCCACCAGTCCAGGTCGACGTTGACGAGCCGCTCTCCCTGCGCGAGGACGCTACCTGAGAAGGTGGCCGCATGACCTGCCTCTATCTCGTCCGGTCCCGCTACATCGATCCTCTCGATGGTTGCCCGCTCCACGGTGAAGTCGACTCCGGACACGAGTTCGCCCTCTCCGACGGCGATGCTCACCTGGGCGGGCGTGCCCAGATGAGTTCCGCCCGAGACGGACAGCACGTAGCTGCCGGGACGAAGCTCGGTGATCTCGTAGGCGCCGAGTGCATCGGGGCTCGCCATCTGAGAGTGTTCAGCGAATGCGATGTTCGTGGCGGCAATCACCGTCTCGCCAAGCTCTACACCGGCGCCCTGCGGTGTCAGCGTGCCGATGAGCCTGGCGAAGTTTCTCGGCATCTCCAGAGTCAGAGCCTCGCCGCCCGGCGCGACGTCGTACGCGACCGCTTCCAGGTACCCATACAGTGAGGTGGACACGTCGTAGGCGCCTATCTCGGCAAGCCCGTCGATCGTGAACAATCCGTCTGCGCCAGAGGTCGTCGTGCCGAAGTGCCCAAGCCCGTTGTTTGCTGTGACGGATGCGCCCGGCAACGGTTCTCCATCGTCGGCGTCGAGCACGAAGCCCGTGATGACGCCCGCGCATTCGCGAAGGGTGAAGTCGATGTCCACGGCATCCGGCGTGATGTTCGTGCGCGGGTTCTCGGAGTCGGAGGAGTAGCCGGCCCTCGAGGCGTGCACGTTGTAGTCAGTCCCGGGGTAGAGCCCCGAGAGGGCGTATCTGCCGTCGGCGCCGGTCATCGCCGCGGACGCAATGTCGTCGCCGAGCTTGGCTCTGACAGAAACGCCGGCTACGGGCAGGCCCGTGCTCGAGTCGGTCACCTGACCCGCAATGGAGCCGGTCAGCCTCACGAGGTGGATGTCATGGTCCCTGATCTCATGCTCGGCGAGCGTCAGTGCTGTTTCCCCGCTGACGAAGCCACGCTTTGTCGTGACTACGGTGATCTCTCCGGGCACCACCGAGGCCAGTTCGTACTCTCCGCACGGGCCGGTGACGGCGGACAGCCCGCCGCCCCAAACGGCCGTGATGACGACGCCCGAGACGGGCTCGCTCGAAACGGAGTTGACGACCGTTCCATGGAGCAGTGCAAAAACGTCGAGGAGGTTGGAGTTGAGTTCGGTGGTCTCGTCGGCGACGGCGAACACGTCCGCGTGGAGACGCGGCTCGTAGCCGGCTTGGCTGACCGACACGTCGTGCAGCCCGGCGTGAACGTAGAGCTCGTAGTCACCGTAGGCGTTCGCTGTGGCGGCGGCTTCTCCGCCCGTCTCTGCTCGGACGAGCGCGCCCGCGAGCGGCAGTCCGTCCGCACCGGTGACGGTGCCCGCTATTGCGGACTCCCGCGCCGGCAGATGCATGTCCACTACTCGTTCTTCGCCGATGGCCAACGCGGCGATCTCCACTTCGGCGGACCCGTGGCCGTGAGCAGCTGCAACAGCCACGTAGGCGGCGCCGGGAGCGACTCGCAGGCAGTAGTGCCCGTCCGAATCGGAGGACGTTCGATAGGCGGCTTCTGCCTCGCCGTTGCGGTAGAGGAGCACGAGGGATCTGCGCAGCACCTCACGCGAGTCGGTCACGGAGCCTTCGATCGTCGCGTATTCCGGGGCGAGTTCCGGGTCGATCCCGTGTGCCGACTGCCCCGCGGCAACCGCTACGACCTCCGAGGAGGAAGGTGCGAAGCCGTCCTTCCGCGCCGTGACCGTCCACTCGCCGGCCTCGACGTGCACCACGTAGCTTCCGTTTTCGTCCGCTACGGCCACCACCTCCGTGGCTTCGGACAGCGCGGTCACTACCGCGCGACCGACTGGCTCGCCGTCTGACAGCGCGTGGCCAGAGATGGCGGATGCGCCGCCCGTGATCTCAAGCTCGAGCCCTTCGAGGGTTTCACCGGGATGGGCCGCTACCTGGAGAGGCGCCCCGGACAGATGGCCGTCCTTGAGCGCCGTCAGTTCGTGAAGGCCGGCTGGCACGTCGAGCGAGAACTCGCCTGCCGCTGATGTCGTCGCTGACGTCCCACCGCTGGTAACGAGCGCGCCGGCAACGGGGTCGGTTCCGTCGACCACCACGCCTGCCAGCTCGCAGTCCGCCGGCACTACAATAAGCTCGATGCTCAGATAGGACTCACCGGACTCGACGTTCACTTGGTGCGGAGCCGACGGCGCCAGACCGTCGCTCTCGGCGACCAGCTCGTACGTGTCCGGAGGCAGCAGGAGGACGAACTCACCGAACGCGTTCGTCGTCGTTTCGAACGGCTCGCCTGCCGGAGGGACCGCAACAACGCGCGCGTCGGAGTAGTTGACTCGTCCGTCGGTGACTCTGCCCATCACGGCCGAACTGGTCGTCGTGAGAACGATGGGCGGTTCGACCGCCGTGTTGTCGCCCGGGTCGACGACGATCCCTCTTCCGTCGCTGGGAACGAACCCGCTCTTCTCGGCGGTGAGCGTCCATTCGCCCGGTGCCAGCTCGAGGGAGAAGTAACCACTCGCATTCGTGAACGCCGATGACGTTCCGAACGAACTCTGCGCAAGCACTGTGGCGCCGACGATCGGGCTGCCGGCCTCGTTCATGACGTTGCCCGTGGCGGTACCGGGTGTTCCTGCGAGCGTGAGTGGGTCCGCGAGTTCGATGTAGTCATTCGCGTGGAGTTCCACGCCGATGGGTGTTGACGGCGCGTACCCCGCCTTCTCCGCGTGGACCTCCCACACGCCGGCGCTCGCCTGCATGACGAAGTTCCCCGTGGGGTCGCTCTTCGTCTCGAGAACCAGAGCGCCCGAGATCGCCACGACGTCGGCGTCGAATATGGGCGCACCTGCTTCGTCCTCTACGACGCCGCGCATCCTGGCGGAAGCCTTCCTCATGGTGATCGTGACGTACGGGTTCTCGTTGGCCACGATGACGGCGGTGGCGGTTGTGTCGACGTAGTCCGGCTTGGACGCGTGGAATGCGTACTCGCCCGGGATCAGCGCGACGTCTCTTCTGCCCAGAGTGTCTGTCACCGCGGGGAGGACGTTGACGCCACCCGTCAGGAACTCCATTTCGACCAGGACGTTTGGAAGTGGATTCCGATCGTCCTTCCTGGTCCTGATGAGCGCGGTTCCCGTCTCGGTCGCGTACTCGAAGCTCCTCGTTACGGACGCGACGCCGCTTCCGGACGAATCCAGCGCGACCACTCTCCAGCGGTAGTTGCCTGAGACCAGGAAACTGCCCAGATGCACCTGCGCAGACGGTGTGGGAGCGGGGCCGTCCCATACCAGGAAGCTGGCCTCTGCCTGGCTCCACTCGCGGTTCTCAGAGATGTAGACGTGATATCCGGATGCACCGTCCACCGGTGTCCAGCTGAAGTCCAGGTGCTCCTCTGTGACGAGCAGGCTGTCCGGTGGGAACGTGAGTTCCGGAGGCTCCATAGATACGGTGACGTCGACGTAGAACGACGACAGACCGGCGCCGGCCGTCGATGTCAGGATCGGGTTGTTGCCGAAGTTGTTGAAGACGAGCCAGTGGTAGCTGAAGCCACTCATGAGAGGAGGGCTCGTGCCGTTCGAGGCGACGAAGTACCCGGACGGATCCGGAGATCCGTACTGTATGAGGGTCCCGCTCGTGATGGCCTGCCATATGATGTTGGCGCCGCCGACGTGCAGCTCTCCATTCTCCTCCGTGACGCTGAGCTCGTGGTCCGACAGGAGCAGGTGGTAGTACGGGACACCGTCGACCGCGTCCCATTGGAATGTCGTGGTCGTCTCGTAGATCGTGGACCCGTTGGTCGGGGTCGTGGGGGAGGGGAAGACGGGCGAATCGAGAATCAGAACGAACTCGTCCGAAGTCTCTCCGCCCCCAAGTTCGCTCACGACGCAGTAGTAAATGCCCCAGGACATCCCCTCGTCGAGAGGCGTGAAAACGAGCGAGCCCCAGCCCTCGGCTGCAGTCTCATTGGTGTATACGCCGGGAGCCCGCCCGTAGCTCAGGTTGCAGTGGGTTGTTTCCGCCCAGGTGATGGTGACCTCTTCGTACAGCTGCACGAGGCCGTCGGGAGTCGAAACCAACGTAATGCCCGCCGACGCCGGGGCGGCGAGCGCGAGCACCACGACCATCGTCGCGATGGCCGCCCGCACGCGCTGGGACCTCCGATGCCCATCCGGAAGAAGCCGTCGTTCGCTGAGTCTCATGTATTCGTCTCCTTGTCGTTCGTCGCCGACCGTGGCCACGCGGCGGTGGGGTCACGGTCGGCATGGCCGAGCGTTCTAGAACCCGTATTCCAATGAGACGCGCAGGACCTGAAGCGGCACTGCTAGTACCATCGTGTCCAGTCTCAGATTCTGGCCGATGTCGATGCCCAGTCCCAGATTGGCGAGCGGGATCAGGATGTCCTCGCCGGCGGACCCTCCCTCGAGGGTGTCGCCCATCAGCTTGCCGCGAATGACGCCGCCTCCGAGACGAACGCCGCTGAAGTCGAGCTCGAGGCCGAAGCCATCTGTGACGTCTACGCCCTCGGACACGTCCTGATACTCGAAGCCGAACGCCCCCACAAAGGTACGATACTCGAGGGTGGCCAGCATGAACGGCGCGTGCAGCGACACCGCCAGGCCCGCGTACGACGGGAGCAGGAGCGTCACCGGGTCGTCCTCGACCGTCTCCGTTCGCTCGGTCAGGGTCGGCTGCGAGTTCAGTATCTGGTCCGCATCGAATTCGCCGTCGATCAGGCCGGGCATGACGTTCGAGATGGTCGTGAGGGAGCCCTCGAGCTTCAGCGCCGGCATGCTCGCGTAGGACGCGTCGACCGTCACAAGCTTGATCGGGTGCCACGAGGCCCCGATGTTCCAGCCGAAAGCGTCACCTTCGTAGAGCCCGTGCATCGTCATCCCGAGTTCGTTGTACCAGGGATCGCTCGGATCGTTGAATGCGTACTCCTGGCCGCCGTAGCTGACGATGCCGTCTGCTCTAACGCTGCCGGAGGCCGCCGCGCTCGCGTGGTAGCGGCTGACGGACAGACCAAGTGCCACGTTCGGGTAGACGTCGGAGGCAGCTGCCAGCGTGGTACGGCTCACCCGGAAGGCGAGATCGGCCGCGGCGTCCGCCATGCATCGCATCTGGATATCGATCAGGTCATCGCCCTCGTCTTTGCTCGTGTGGCCGAACGCCTCTATCCCGGTGTCGACCATCTTGAGTGCCACTGACATGGGTTCCTCGATGGCCGCGGCGACGACCGTGCGGCCGAGCCTGACTCCGACGACGCCCGATATCACGCCCCCCTGCTGTCCCACCGCCGCGTCGAACGTCGGGTACGCGGGCTCGAAGCCGGGGCCGGTGAAGTCGCTGACTGCGTCGTCCAGCGCGTCTGCGGCGATGCTCTCGAAGTCCAGGAAGTCGGAGGCCATGGTTCCGAAGGGAGGGAGGATGTCCATAACAACTGCATTGGTGGGGATATGGGCGAGCCCCGCCGGGTTTCCGCTGACACAGCCCAATCCAGCTCTGACAGTGCTCACGGGCGTTCCCAGCCCATCGGGGCGGCTGCCCGCGCCGTAGAGGAAGCCGAGCGACATACGAAAGGAGGACGTCAGACTCCCGCCTTCCAGGATCTCGAGGGTAGCGTCGTCTCCGTCGGCAGAAGCCCCAGTGCAGAGCGCGCAGAGGATTGCAGTTCCGAGCACGACGACCACAGCATATGACCTCATGAGTCCTGTCCCCTCGTGGTAAATGCGTGTAGTACAGCTTGTTACAGGTGACGCCCCGCCCGATGCTCCACCGGATATCCCAGTTGCTGCCGCTTGTCTTGCATGACTCATGCCACACACTGCGCTGATTGGCATCCATAAATACCGACCGCTTGGGGACTTCGCTGACCGCGCCCTCGGTGGGAGAGACTCTGGCGGCGCACGCGTGGCCCGTGCGGCGAGCCGCGTCCTGCCCGTCCAGTGCGCGAAGACACGGCGGATGACCACCGTCAAGAGGATGAGCGGCCACGGGGGGGCGGGGCGTCGTTCGTTGACACTCGTCTCGGCAACCTGCTAGCCTCACTCGGCCTACCGCGGGCGACCGCTCGCGGCGTTTGTTCCACATCTGGGGGATGTGAAGCGTGCCGGAAGGGAAGCGCACTTCAAGCGGCAGGGACATCGTCCGCGGCTTCGCGCACATCGGGACGGGAACTCTCGTCTCCCGAGTGTCCGGCTTCGCGCGCGAGGTTGTCACGGCGGCTCTCTTCGGCGCCGGCACCTCCATGGACATCTTCGTCGCCGCGTTCACCATTCCCAATCTGCTCTGTAGAATCCTCGGCGAGACCACGGTCGAATCCGCCTTCATGCCGCTTTTCAGAGGGCTGCACGCGCGAGGCGAGACGAAGCGAGCCTGGAGGCTGGCTTCGCGGACGCTGGTCAATCTCACGATGGCTCTCGTGGTGGTGGTGCTGGTCGGCATCGCTGTCGCGCCTCTCCTCGTTCGCGTCGTCGCGCACGGGTTCACGGACGAGGTCGCCGAGGCGGCCGTCTTCATGACCAGGCTGATGTTCCCCTTCGGTCTCTTCATCGGCCTCGCGGCACTCATGGGCGCGGTGCTCCTCAGCTTCAGGAGGTACCGCGTCTACAGCCTCGCGCCCGTTCTTCTGAACGTCAGCATCATCGCATCCGTGCTCGTTCTGTCCGGTCGACTCTCGTACGTCAGTCTGGCGGTGGGCGTGCTGGTCGGCGGGGTGCTCCAGTTTCTTGTGCAGCTTCCGTTCGTATCGCGGCTGGCTGCGGCCGACGGCCAGCCGCTGCTCAGGCGTGGCGCCGGGCTGGAAGATAAGGACGTGCGGCACGTCGCCACCCTCTCAGGTCCCGTGGTGGTCGCGGCCGCGATACAGAGAGTGGGCGTGGTGGTCGATCGGACCATCGCTTCGTTCCTTGTGCCCGGGAGTATCTCGTCGCTCTACTACTCTTTCCGGTTGGTGCACCTCCCGTACGCGATCCTCGCGCTGGCGGCGGGTCGCGCGGTCGCGCCGCTGCTCGCGGAACAGCACGCGCTCGGCAAGCACGGTGAGTTCAAGGAGACGCTGCTCTCCGGTCTGAGGATGAACCTGACGTTCCTCACGCCCGTCGTCCTGCTGTCTGTCTATCTGGCCCGTCCGATCGTCGGTGTCGTGTACCAGCGTGGTGCGTTCGACGCGAACGACCTTTCCATGACGGCGTCGGCGCTGGCGATGTACTCGGTCGGGCTGCTGGGTATGGGCGCCGTCTTCCTGCTCGTGCGCGCCTTCGCGGCCAAGCTGGACACGAAGACCCCCGTCAAGGTCGCGGTCGTGGCATTTTTCCTGAACGTGGCGCTCAACCTCCTGTTGGTGCGGACGCCCCTCAGACACGCTGGACTGGCGCTAGCGAGCTCGATCTCGTTCTCGGTCCACGCGGTGATCCTCTATATGATACTGAACAGGCGCGCGCTCGAGGTCGGTGCCGCGATCCGGCCGATCGAAATCCTGACGCCCGCGCTGAAGATCCTGGTCTCGGGAGCCGTCCTCACCGTTGTGGTGTGGATGGTCGATACCTGGGGCATTGGCGGTTGGCTTGGCATGCGATTTGCTGATAATCTCATGGCTGAGCGACTGCTGAGAATGATTCTGTCGAGCGTCGCGGGCGGTGCGGTGTACCTGGCCACCGGTTGGCTCCTGGGTCTGGCGGAGGTACGTCGTCTGCTGCCGGGCGCGAAGCGTCAGTAGTCCGACCTGGACCCACGGGTTCCTCGTGGGACGGCCGGCATGTGCGATTGTGAAAGGACGAACATGAGTTCATCGGTGCTGGTCACCGGGGGTGCCGGCTACATCGGCAGCGTGACGGTGGAGAGACTCCTGACCGCGGGGTGTCGCGTCGTGGTGCTGGACAACCTTAGCAAGGGCCACCGGTTGGCAGTGCGGGCGAACGTGCCCTTCGTGTCGGGGGACATAGGCGACATCGAGCTTGTCACCGGACTTCTCCGTGAGCACGAGATTGACTCGGTCATCCACTTCGCGGCGATGAGCCTCGTGGGCGAGTCGATGGAGAAGCCGGCCGAGTACTACGACAACAACGTCGTGCGTGGCAGCAGACTCCTGTCGGCCATGTCGGCCGCCGGCGTTTCGAAGATCGTCTTCTCCTCGTCCGCCGGCGTCTACGGAGAACCCGAGTCCGTGCCCATCACAGAGACCGCTCCGACCGAGCCCGTGAACGTGTACGGAGACACCAAGCGCGTCTTCGAGCGGGTGCTGGAATGGCAGGCGCACAGGAGCGGTCTGAAGCACATCGCGCTCCGGTACTTCAACGCCGCCGGCGCGTCAGTGAACTGCGGCGAGGATCACCATCCGGAGTCGCATCTTATTCCCATTGCGCTACAGGCGGCGGCCGGCACGCGAGCCGAGTTGACTGTCTTCGGTAACGACTACGACACACCCGACGGCACCTGCATCCGTGACTACATCGATGTGCGTGACCTGTCGGACGCACACATCGCGGCCCTGGGCGCGCTCGACGAGGGGAAGAGCGGTGTCTACAATCTCGGTAACGGTGAGGGGGCCAGCGTCCTCGACGTCATTGAGACGGCGGAGGCCGTGTCGGGGAGGAAGGTGCCCTGGGAGTACGGTCCGAGACGCGAGGGAGACCCGGCGAGGCTGGTCGCGAGCGCTTCCCTGGCAAAGGAAGAGCTCGGGTGGAAGCCCGAGCATTCGGAACTCTCGGATATGATCGGGGCCGCATGGGAGTGGATGCAGCGATTCCCTGACGGATATCCGGATTGACGCATGCCACACGGGTACCACCCCTCGGGTACCACCCCTATCGGCTTGACATCGGGGGTCCGCATTGTTAGTATCTTTTCTCTGAACATGTGCCGCCCTAGCTCAGTTGGTAGAGCAACGGATTGAAAATCCGTGTGTCCGCAGTTCGATTCTGCGGGGCGGCACCACAAGGTAGATGTACTGCGAGGATCGAGCTGGTGTAGCTCAGCTGGTAGAGCAACGCATTCGTAATGCGTAGGTCAGCGGTTCGAGTCCGCTCACCAGCTCCAGAATCGCGTCGAGACAGGCGCGGCCGCCATCAGCGGCCGCGTTTCTGCGCTCAGTGGCTCGTTCGCGGCGTTCCCCCTTGCCGCACGGGCGCCGGATCGCCGGTTTCTGCTGTGGGGGTTGCGACCTCGTCCACCTCCCGGCATCAAGTTCACATGCTAAGAGGAATGTTGCTCAGCTCTCCGCACGGGCCCGTGCACTTTCTGGACAAAAGGAGCTGACGCATTGACACACTCGGATAATTGTGCTATTGTTGCTGCGAAGTTGACAGTCGTCGCAGGGCGTCTTCAACACATGGCAAGTGGTCGATTGCTCGCGCGTGGGCATGCGCGTCGCGCGGACGAGCGGCCCTCGGGTGAGTTTATCGTGGGTGTGCGTCGCCCCTCGCAGCGGTGCAGGGAGTGGTGTGTATCCGCACGTTCCCATAACGGCGCCCGCATGGGGCGTCAAGGAAAGGGGAAGTGAGATGAAGAGGTTTGCGAGCATCCTGCTGGCGGGCGTTATGCTGTTCGCGATCGCGGGAGCGGCCCTGGGTAACATTGGCTGGGCTGGCAACATCTGGCCAGTCAACGGCACGAGCTACACGTCGAACGACAACATCGGCGTGTATGTGCAGGTCTGGAAGGACGGCTGCACTGGCGAGACCAGCGGACCATGTGCTGATATCAGCGCGACGCTCTTCTACCGCTGCACGGGCGACCCCACGTTCACGTCCGTGCCGATGCCGTTCTTTGGGTTCGCCGGCAACAACGACGAGTTCAGCGCCACTATCCCGAACACGCACGGCTGCACCGAGGTCGAGTTTTACGTTGAGGTCGTTGACGCCGAGGACAACGAGACACTGTATCCTCAGGACCAGAATGGCAACGCGCCGAACTTCTTCCTGCCGATTACCGCGGTGACGTCGCAGGACGTTCTTGTCACCTTCCAGATCTGCATCCCGGAAGGTTCGGCCGGAGACGTCTGTGTGACCGGTAGCGCCCCTGAGCTCACTGGCTGGAGCCAGCCCGGCGTTCTGATGGCGCAGCCCTGCCCAGCGGTGAGCCCCAATCTCTACGACATCACCGTGACATTCCTGGCCGGCTCGAACCCCTTCGTTCAGTACAAGTACCAGAAGGACGACTGTGCGACGTGGGACTGCGATCCGAACCATGAGTTCGTGATCGACGATTCCGGTCCGATGCAGACTCTGGCGTTGGACACGTGGTGCTGGGGCACGCCTGATTGCCCGGCCTGCGGGAGCCCGGTCGAGGAGACCACCTGGGGCACCGTCAAGGCGCTTTACAGGTAATCTGGATCAGATCGCGCCGCCGGGCATAGAGCCCGATGGGCGGTCATACTGAGCAGTGGGACGGAGCGGCCTCCGGACGGGGGCCGCTCCTCATGTACGGTCCCGGGGTGCGAGGCGGCCCCGCGATCTTGCTCGCATCAGATGGTGTGTGCAGAGGAACGGCGACGCTTGATCCCCCAGGCACAGGGCCGCCTCGCAGCATTGACATCCGCACTGAATTGTGGTATTGTGTCCGCTGGCCAAACACATCCGACTGGTGTCAGCTGAGTATCTTCTGCACTGGCTGGCCCTGGAGTTGCTATTGGGTTGGGGTACGCGCGCTTCGGTGAAAGGAAGCGTTGCTCAAGGGAGTATTCCGGTATCGGAATGGTAACGGTGGCCGCCCGTGTGGAGGGTGGCCCGGGTCTCAAAGCGGAGTTCCCCGCGAGTGCCTTCGGCCCGCGCAGGGAACCTGAGAGGAGAGGAAGATGAGACTCATTGCAGCGATAGTGATCGCGCTTGTGATCCCGGCCTACGCACTTGCGGGCCCGAGCATCGTTGGTAGCATGCAGGGCTGGGACCCGGCCGATCCGGCCTACGATCTTGCGGTCAACGGCAACGGTGTCTACGTGCTGACGACGAGCCTGCTCGCCGGCTTCTACGAGTACAAGGTCACGGAGACCGATGCCTGGGACGGCAATGACTGGCCCGGTACGAACCAGAGCTTCACGCTTGCGGGCGATGACGACGTCACGTGGTTCGTCAACCTGGGCGCCACGGCCGGCTTGAAGGAGGGCGACGAGTACGTCTTCCACGGCATGAATCCCCCGATCGTCGTGGGCGATATGCAGAGCGAGCTCGGCGGCAGCGACTGGGACCCGTTCGACACGGTCAACAGCGTGATGTCCGACCCCGACCTCGACGACGTCTGGGAACTCACGGTCGTCATCGCGCCCGAGGGCGACTACCAGTGCAAGGTCGTGCTGAACAACAACTGGGACCAGAGCACCGGCGACAACGTGTCGTTCCACTCCGACGGCGTGACTCCCGTCACCTTCACGTACGACATGTCGAACAACACGACGACCATCTCGTCGCAGGTCGTGACGCAGCAGGATGTGCTTGTCACGTTCACCATGTGTCTGCCCGACACCGTCGACAGCTTCTTCGACGTGTGCGTCACCGGCAGTCACCCGTCCCTGACCAACTGGGGATTCGGTATCGTGATGGGTCAGCCCTGCCCGACCATTCAGGCGAAGCTCTGGTCCGTGGATATTCTGTTCCCGGCGGGCAGTGACCCGTTCGTCGAGTACAAGTATAAGAAGGACGACTGCCAGACGTGGGAGAGCACGTGGAACCACAGCTTCGACATCGACGACTCGGCGCCGACGCAGGTTCTGGCGGCGGACGTCTGGGAGTACCTGGGGACCGAGTGCCCGACCTGTGCGAGCCCCGTCGAGGACACGAGCTGGGGCACCATCAAGTCGATATACAAGTAGCTGGGGCTTGACCATTCTGCAGTGAAGTAGTGCGCAGAGCCCCGGCGGCAGGCGTCGGGGCTCTGCGTGTTCAGCGAACAGCAACACGCGGGGCCCTGGAGAGCGGCCTCTGGTGACTGGACGCAGTACTCCTCGATAGGGGAGAAGGAGGTAGAACATGAAGCTCTTTGCAGCGACCATGGTTCTGGCCATGCTGCTTGTTCCCGCGGCCGCTCTGGCCGGCCCGAGCATCGTCGGCAACTTCCAGTACTGGGACCCGGCGGACCCGGCGTATGATCTCACGCTCAACGCCAACGGTGTCTACGAGCTGACGATCTCGGCCGGCGACTCGCTCAACGTGTATAAGGTTACGGAGACGGACGTTTGGGACGGCAACGACTTCCCCTCGGACCAGTCGTTCACACCCGGCACGCCTCAGAGCGTGACGTTCCACGTCAACCTGGGCGCGGTGCCCGGCACCAAGCAGGGCGACGAGTACGTCTTCCACAGCCTGAACCCACCCATTGTTTGTGGAACCATCCAGGGCGCGCTCGGCGGCAGCAACTGGGATGCGGGGGACACGAGCACGACCGTTATGTCCGACGGTGACGGTGACGACGTGTGGGAGTTCAGTTCCGTCATCACCGCGGGCAGCTACGAGTTCAAGATCGTTCTCAACAACAACTGGGACCAGAACACGTCTCCGGCGGGGAACATACCGTTCGGCTCGGACGGCGTGAATCCGGTGACGATCAAGTACTACATGGCGACCAACACGACCGAGGTCGTCACGGCCGCTGCTCCAGCAGTGATCAGCGCTCCCATCGACTACGATGGGACCGCGGCCGGTCTCCTGTTCGTGCAGTTCTCGAAGGACGTCGAGCAGATCACGGCCGAGACCGAGGCCAACTACGTTATCACGGGAGGTCCGGGCGGGTCCTACACGGTCGCGACGGCCACACGCGACGGGTCCGACGCGAGCCGCGTGCACCTCGACCTGGCCACGGCCCTCACGGAGGGCTACGACTACACGGTGACGGTGACCGGTGTCACCGACCTCGCCGGGACTCCGATCGACCCGTCGGCCAACACGGCCTGCTTCTATCTCCACAGGGTCGATCTCGAGATCAACATGCATATGTTCATCACCGCGAACGGCGTTCCGACGAGTCTGCACATCCAGGGCGACACGCACCCCCTCACGTGGGACCAGTGCGGCGGCGCCGAGACGTTCGACGGTGATGCAGACTCCACGTATGTCGTGACCGAGTACTTCACGATGCACTACACCTGTGGCGCCAACGCCGAGTCGACGCTGGTCAAGTACAAGTACGTCGTCGACTGCGCGACCTGGGAAGGCGATTTCGAGTTCGGTCACTTCGTGACGCTCGATCCAAACGCCGCGAGCCAGACCATGAACGTCTGGTGGGAGGACGTAGCTCCGGTCGACAACATCACGTGCGACGTGGGTGTGCTCTTCCAGGTCCACAACTCGCCCGCGTGCGCCGGCGGTCTGTTCGTCCGCGGAACCGAGCTGCCGCTCGATTGGTCGACGGGCGTTGAGCTGCTCGACGACGGCACTGGCGGTGACGTCACATCCGGTGACGACATCTTCAGCGCACAGGTCGTGTTCCCGACCGGCACATACAAGTTCCTGGAGTACAAGTACTTCTGCGCCGATGCAGGTACGACCGGTGTCTACGAGTGCGACGTGCTTCCGAACAGGAACCTCACGCTCGACGACGTCAACGGCTGCATGGCGGTCCGTGAGGGCCCGATGGAGCTGGTGGACCTCTGGAACTGGTGCGAGCCCGTGACGGGCATGGGCCAGAACGTCCAGCAGAAGACGTGGGGTGAGATCAAGCACATATACAGGGCCAGGTAGCAGCAGCGCAAACGACGCGACGGGCCGTCAGGGACGGCGCGCTCACAGCGCGAAGCACGACATGAAGAGAGGCCGGACGGGGTGCAACCCAGTCCGGCTTCCTCTTGTCCTAAGAGGGGAGAGAGACGACCATCCCGGAAGTGACCATTGACAGTCTGGTGCCCGTGTCATAGTTTGGGC
>JAUVLG010000042.1 GCA_030595835.1 Candidatus Eiseniibacteriota bacterium
AACACGCTCGAATCTGACCAGCGGGGCTCGAGCTGTCAACCACTTTCGCGAATCCCGCTCGAACGTCTCGGGGCACGCAATCTCGGGGCACGCATCTTGACTCCGCTGCTGAACGCGTGCTACTCATAGTGAAACACGCGCCACCGGGAGCGACGGAGACACCCTCAATGGCCCACGGAAAGAGCGGGAAGAAGCGCACGAAGCAAGAGAAGTCCCGGCAGCCCGCGTCCCTCAGATCCCGAACGCCTCGGGGGCGGCCGAGTCCCAGGATCTCCAGGGATGTGCTCCTGGCCGTTCTCCTCATCGTTGCCCTCGCGGTCGTAGTCCGCGTCGCCTACATGGCCGAGGTCCACGACCATCCCCTCATGACCACGACGACCGGTGACCCGGAGGTCTACGACCTGCGGGCGCTCGAGATCGCCCGCGGGCAGTGGCTCGGCGACGAGGTCTTCTTCCACAGCAGCCCCATCTACCCCTATATCCTCGGTTTCACATACAAGCTCTTCGGCCACAACTACACGGCGGTGCGCGTGATCCAGTCACTCTTCGGGATCGGTACCTGCCTTCTCATCTTCTCCATTGCGCGGAAGCTCTTCGGGAGACGGGAGGGGCTTGTGGCGGGCGTCATCGCCGCCCTCTACGCGCCGTTCGTCTTCTTCGATCTCGAGATCCTGATGATCACGTACGTCCTCTTCTTCACGCTGCTCGCGATCAGACTGCTCATCGTGTACCGAGATGGCCCGACCGCGTGGCTCGCCCTCGCCTCTGGCGCCGCCGTCGGTGTGAGTGCGCTGGGGAAGCCGAACGTTCTTCTGTTCGTACCCGCGGCGCTCTTCTGGATGTGGTGGGTTCTCCGGGGGACGGAGAAGGCGAAGCGCGTGTGGCAGGGAGCCGTGCTCCTTGTCGCCGGCACGGCAGTCGTTGTGCTCCCGATGACGATAAGCAACTACGTCATCGCCGGCGACTTCGTTCTCACCTCGAGCAACGGTGGCATCAACTTCTGGATAGGGAACAACGAACAGGCCGACGGCACGTTCCTGGTCCCGGCCGATATGCGCGCGGACCTCTACGGTGGCTCGAAGCTGGCGGCGGAACAGGCGCTCGGGCGCGCCCTCAGTCCGTCGGAGGTGTCGTCCTACTGGTTCGACAAGGGGCTCGAGTTCGTTAAGGTGCATCCGGGACAGGACCTCAAGCTCATGGGCCGGAAGCTGCTGCTGTTCTGGAACGCATACGAGATTCCCAACCACTACGACCTCAACTATTTCAGGACCGTCTCGAAGACGCTTCGCTTCAACCCGTTCGTCTTCGGTTGGGTGATACCGTTCGGCTTCCTGGGTATCTACGCGTCCCGCAAGAGCTGGCGCAAGTATCTCCTGCTCTATCTCTTCGCCGGCGCGTATCTTGTCTCGCTCCTGCCGTTCTTCATCACGTCGCGGTATCGACTGCCCGTGGTGCCGGTGATGATCATCTTCTGCGCCAGCGGCGTCCTGTGGCTGTGGGAACGGGCGAGAACGCGCAAGTGGGCGGGCACGCTCATCCCGGTGATGCTCCTCATCGTAGCGCTGATCGTTGTGAATCTGCCCCTGGTCGACTTCTCACTCGGGCCGCAGTACGCCATCATCGGGGCCATCTACCGCGACGCCGGCAACTACGCCAAGGCGGTCGAGTACTACCGGCTCGCGACGGAGGCCAGTCCGGATTTCGACCTCGCGTACAACAGCTTGGGCTCGTCACTCAGTCGGATGGGCCGCGACGCCGAGGCGGAACGCGCTCTCCTCAAGGCGCTCCAGCTCAACCCTGGGCTTGCCTCAGCGCAGAGCAACCTGGGCCTCCTGTATCTTCAGAGAGGGAGGATGGATGAGGCCCGGCGCAGACTCACCATAGCCACGCGCGACGACCCGATGCTCAAGCCCGCGTGGGAAAATCTTGCGCGCCTTGGCATCATGACCCAGGACGTCACTCTGGCCGTGTCGGCCCTCGAGCACGTGTTGGTGCTGGACCCGGGTGACGCGTACGCGCATTGGAACCTGGCCATCCTCTACGGGGGAGATCCGGCGCGCCGCGAGGACTGCATCCGCCACGCCCGGCAGGCCGCGGTTCTCGAGCCTTCGCTGAGGGCGGAGGCGGCCGAGATAATCGATGCGCTTGCGGCGACAGGTGGTGCGGGCGGTTCCCCTGGCCAGTAGACGCGCTGCATCCGCAGCAAATCCTGCGAGCTCGCAGGATCTGCCGGCACGTTTGCAGAAGGAGATACTCTTGCCCAAGAAGCTGACCGCGATGATCGGGTGCGTGCTGGCCGCTCTCGTGGCCGTTGCTCTGATCACTTCCTGCTCCAGCGAGCCGTCGCGTCCCAGCGTGGTCATCGTGGTGCTGGACACCGTTCGACTCGACTACACCGGTCCCGGCGGGACCGCCGAGCAGCTGACCCCGACCCTCGACGGGCTGGCGGCGGAGGGCACCGTCTTCACACGCGCGTGGTGCAACGCGCCGTGGACCGTGCCGTCGCACGCCTCGATGTTCTCCGGTCTTCTCCCATCGTCTCACAAGTGCACCGGACGGCACTTCACGTTCCTGTCGCCGACCCCGACCTTCGCGGAGCTCCTTGGCGAATCCGGCTATCAGACCGTCGCGTTCTTCAGCAATCCATGGTTGAGTGATCGGCTGACGGGCATGTTGCGAGGGTTCGAGGAGCGCCTCGTGGAATCGGGCAGCGGGACCGAGATCCTGACCACGGTCGATCAGGGTGGCCGCCGAACCGTCGCCAACGTCTCGAAGTGGTTGAGCGAGCGTAGCGACGAGCGTCCGTTTCTCATGTTCGTCAATCTGCTGGAGCCACACCTTCCATACCATCCGCCGGCGGACTACCGTCAGGCGCGGCTGTCGGATATCCCGCGCGACTACGTCGTAACGACAACGATGGCGCACGAGCTGAATGCCGGGCTTCGTGATCCGGAGTCGTTCGATTTCGAGCGCGTGGGCAGACTCTACGGGGGAGACGTCAACACGGCGGACAGGTATCTGGGTGAGCTGATGCGGCTCCTCAGGGAACACGGTGTCTACGAGGATGCGGTGATCGTGGTCACGTCGGACCACGGGGAGAACCTGGGCGACCACGGATACATGGACCATCAGTTTGGACTGTTCGCCTCACTGATAGACGTTCCGCTGGTCGTGCGCGCGCCCGGCCTGCTGCCGCCGGGCACCCGTGATGACCCGGTCATGCTGACCGACGTATACGACACGGTGCTCGATGCCGCCGGCGTCGGGACCGGTCCGGAGACGCCGCACAGCCGTTCGCTACTGGGATCGCCCGCGGATGCGGCGCGCCCGCAGATCGCCGAGTACACCGGAGCGAACCCGGAACTGGTCAAACACCTCAACCATCTCAATCCCTCGCACGACACTTCGCGCCAGGAAGTGGCGTACGCCAAGGTTCGCGTGGACAGCCTGGAGCTCACGGTGGGAACTGACGGGTCGGAGGAGCTGTACGATCTCAAGAACGACCCCGGGCGGGAGCGCAATCTGGCGCCCGCGAATCCCGCGGCCGTCGCCACGCTCTTCGAGCTTCTGCCGGCCGTGAGGCACGCGGAAGGCGTCGACGTAGAAATAGACGAAGAGATGCGGGAGTGGCTCCGGTCGCTGGGGTACATCAGGTAGCAGGGTTCCAGAGGCCGTGACAGTGCGCCCCCGGAGCGTGTGCTCCAGGGGCGCACTGTCATCTCCCTGTGGACAGGCCCCGCGGCATCCTACTCTCGCGCCACACGAACCTCTGCGAAGCCCGCGTACAGCCTCCCGTCGTAGATGCCACCCGCGACTACGACCGTTCTCCGCGAGTGTCCGTCCGGCACGTTCTGGGCGGCAGTGAAGAGCCCGCCTGCATCCACGGTGCCGAGCGCGGAATCGACTACCCGCCACTCAAGGTCCATCGCCACGGGCGTTCCATCACCTGTGACAGCCTCTACCTGGAATTGGAACGACTCACCCTCGGACAGTGTGACCGACCGCGGCGAGATGTGCACGAAGACCTGCGGATCGGGGAGATCGAATATGATCGTGGCCACACCGCGGAAGGTTTGCCCGCCGCCGACGCGAACCACGGCGACGATGTATCCCTTCGGCCTCTGCCACGAGTCCGGTTCTATGTGGAGTTCGGCCGCCGTGAAGTCGCCGTCAGCAGAGATGTGCCCGAGGTGTTCCGGCCTGACGCCCCAGAAGATCGGCAGGTCGAGCACCTCCCCATGGGGACCGAGAACCTCGGCCTCGAAGTGCGTCGTCTGCCCCGGTACCACGCCGGCCAGGGCCGGGCGCACTCGGACACTCACCGGATGTCCCGGGAGTCTGATGCGCACGTGCGCGCGGTCCGAGAGCGTGGACCCGTTGGGGAGAGTCGCCATCGCGCCGACGACACCCTCATGCGGTCCGAAGTCATGCGAGGCGGGATCGCCGAAGGCCGGGTTGGCCGTGAAGAGCCCATCGGGAGTGACGATGCCGAGTTCCCTCGGGAAGACGGCCCACTCGGTGGTCCAGTCAATAGGTCCCTCGGCACCGATCACTCTTGATTCGAACTGTATCTCCTGGCCGGGGGCCAGGACCGGTCTCTTCGGGTTGATCTGTAGCCTGAGTGCGGGACCCGAGTCCCTCACCACCACGCGCGCCGCATCGCTCGCCACTCCCTCGTTGGTTTCGACCGATGCCGTCACGGCGCCGATCCAGCCGCCGTCGGCCGGGGTCTCCGGCATCTCGTCGGCAGCCGTGAACAGCCCGTCCGGGCCTACGGAACCAAGCCATGTTGGTCGGACGGACCACTCCATGGGAACGTCAAGCGGTTCCCCGTCGGGCCCGATGGCAACGGCCTCGAATTGCACGTCGCCGCCCAGCACTACCACCGCTTCACGGGGCCTGATCCTGATCCTCACTCCCGCCGGCCCGGCGCGCCGTATCTCCACGCGCGCGAACCCGCGCGCGGGCCCGGTACTCGTTGCCACCGTTGCTACGATTCTCCCGACGCCTTCGTCCGGACCGGCGGTGAAGAGCCCGTCCGGGCCGATGACACCGAGCCGTCTGGGCATCACCGACCAGTCGACGTCGACGTCGAGCGGGTTCCCCGACTCATCGATCACGACCGCGGTGAACTGGAATTCCTCTCCGGGACTGATAACCGCATTCACCGGCACGACATTCACTCTGACGCCCGGCCCCGGCGGCGTGCCCACGACCAGCGACGCGTCACCGACACCCTCACGCTCGCCCGCCGTCGCTCGCACGGCAATGCGTCCGGCCCCCTCGTTGCTCCCCGCCGTGAAAAATCCCGTGTCATCTACAGAGCCAAGCCGCTCAGGTATCATTACCCATCGCAGCTCCGCGTCCACCGGATCGCCCGTCAGCGGATCTCTGGCGGTCGCGTCGAACTGCTGGTGACCGTAGGCTTCCACGACAGCGCTCGACGGTTCGATCGTCACCACGAGTCGCGCTGGAGGTTGAAGGCTGACCACAACCACGGAGTGCCCCGCGCCCGTCGCCTCCCCGTGCACTGCCAGAGCACGGACAATCGCGCGGCCGGGCTCGCCGCCCGCGATGAACCGTCCGTCGCTTCCTATCGCACCTACCCGAGGGGGGATCACAGACCACGTGACGTCGGCGGCCACGGTTTCCCCTCCGTCGTACACGCTCGCCACGAACGTGACCTCGCCGCCCGGGAGGGCGTGCGCTCGGGTCGGAGACACGCGGACCGTGAGTTCGTCGGCTGCGAGCACCCCGGACGCGAGCGCCAGCGTGGTAAGGACCACCAGCATGGCGATCGCTCGACTCCGCGCGTTGCTCTTTTCCTGTGGCTTCGATGTCAGTTGCCTTGTGAACATGTCCCTCACCTCCAGGAGACATACAGCTCCGCTAGACCTGCTCATCCAGGGATCGCCGCTCGCCGTTCAGCGTATAGAAGAGCCACGACACGTCCCTGAGTTTCCTTCCCGACCCGTCCCTTATCTCGATCGTGATGATGTGCTCGCCCTCGTCGAGCTTCTGCGTTGGGGAGTACATCACGTAGCTCCCGGTCACGTCCGCCAGTCCTGTAACGTCCACCTCATCCACGTAGAGACGGACGATGCCCTGCTCGACCGGCGGGTATATCGCCGCGACTATCTCGACGTCGTTGGCGCCGACGACCGAGTTGTCCGCTGGTGTTACCGGGTCTATGTTCGAATGCGCGATGCTGACGCCGGGTGCGACCAGTACCGGGACAGATCCACCACGGTCAATGTTCACGACGATGAGCACGAGCGCTACGATGCACGCACCGGCCACGGCCCACGCGAGCTGCGGCGAGCGGAGGCGTTCCGCCCAGGAGGAGCCGGCGGACGCCCCCCGCACCTTCGCCTGTAGCCGCTCGGTGTAGAAGGGAGGCAGCTCGACGGGGTGCAGCTCTTGGAGGACGTGCTCAACCTTCTCTTCCGAGGCATCTGCCCCAGGCGGCCTGTTCATCTCGTGCTGGTTCTTCTTGTTGTCATTCATCTGCTGTATCCTTGCAGTGGCGCCTACGTGCACGCCGGGTCAGATCCTGTCTCCGAGCAGGTCGGCGAGAAGCGCCTTCCCTCGCGATATCCTGGACTTGACCGTGCCCATGGAGCAACCGGCCGCGGTCGAGATCTCCTCGTAGCTCATCTCATCTATGTACCGGAGCGTTATCGCCTCACGGAACGCGGCAGGCAGCTGAGCTATCGCCCGGCGCACTGCCAGCGCGCGCTCCTCCTGGAGCACCGCGTGTTCGGCCGTGCGGGTCTCGGAGGAAGGGGAGGGGTCCTTCTCCTGGTGCTCCCTCCAGAGTTCCGCTCGCCGCGCGTTCTTTCTGTACTTCTTCTTGAGCACGTTCAGGGCGATGCGATAGAGCCAGGTGAACGGGTCCGCATCGCCGCGAAAACGGGGATAGGCCTTCATCGCTCTGATGAATGCCTCCTCGGTCAGATCGAGCGCGTCGTGATAGTCTCCGGTTAGTCCGTACATGACGTTGAACAACCTCTTGTCGTAACGGGCAACCACCTCTTCGAAGTCCAGCCTTGCCATCGACCCCCTCCGATTGCCTCACTCATAGATTAGAGGCCCTGCACACCGCCCATGTTCCCGTCAGAAGGTGTGCCCGACGTCCAGCGTTACCACGTGCTCAGTGTAGGATCGGGACGAATCCCCCCGGTCCTGACGGTCAATCAGCCAGTACTCCGCCTCGAGGTCCACATATCCGAAATCCCACCGTGTCTCGAACGTGTAGTGTGAGTGGGTGTAGTCCGTCTCAGCCCCGGCCGCCGCTGTCCATCTGCCGGCCACCCGCGCCGTCCACCTGTTCTGGATTATCTCATGCTTCATGTCACCTGACGCTGACCATGTGTCCGTTTCGGCGGGAGAACGCACGCGCGACCACGAGGCGTTTCCCAGAAAGCGCGTTCGGCCACGCCGCCACGTTCCCCCCAGGGCACCGTAGACATACGTGTAATCGTATGTGACGCGGGGGCTCTTGTCATATCGTCCGACCACGTACGTTCGCGCGCTACCCTCATCCACGGGCCAGGTAAGCTCAGCGCGCGAGTAGACCTTGAGCTCGTACTCATTCTCCGCGAGATCTGATAGGGAGTCGAACGAGCGGCCGGTGCGGACCCACCCCGACGAACTGAGCATCTCGTTCGGGCTGTATGCATAGTCGAGTGCGAGCGTGTGCTCGCCGGGCTCGTACTCGTAGGTCCCGGCCGAGTAGTAGTCCGGCTCACTGGAAACATACTCCAGCGAGACGCGGTTCCGCCAGTCGCGTTTGAACTCTAGCTGAGCACGGAACGCGGTGCCTCTGCCCTGAATCTCGCCCACGGCATCGGAACGCGCCAGTTCAAGCTCGCCCGAGAGATGGCCGCCGGACGTGCGCAACAGTCCAGCGACAACGGTGTTCCGGAGCGGCTCCGTGATCTGCTGCTCATCGGTAACCGATTCCTCGCGGTCGAAGACGGACAGACAGACCACCGAGGTGCTCAGGTGCTCGTTCCAGTCGAAGCTCTGCTTACCTCCAGCGGCGAAGCGCGAGTAGATCCCGAACCCGGCCAGCGTATCGGCTTCGCTCATCCGCATGCCGACCAGCTCGGTCGTGCTTCTGCCGACACGAGCGGACAGCCTTCCGCCCTGGCCGATGGCCCAGTTGAGAGTGGTTGGCGAGAGGGAAGGAAATATCTCCCCGGCTTCGATAGTCAGTTTCTCCGTGCCGGCGCTCATCAGCCAGTCGAGTTCGTCGCTGTAGACAGGGTCGTGCCGTGCAGTGACAAGAAGGGTGCCTGCGCCCTTGAAGGCGGACGCGTAGAAGTCGAGAGACGGGCGGGAGACCTCGGCGTAGGGCAGGAAGACGTCGAGCGAGTCGACCGCGGAGGCTTCCGCCGCGACCATGACCCAGCCGGTCTCCATCCTGCCGGTAATCTGCCACGCGGCGTCAGACGGCGTCCAGGCGGCCGCGAGTTCCTCCCAGTCCGTCTGCGTTCCCCCGGGGCTACCGGCAGCAGGATCGCGAACCCGGAGCCAGTCCTCGGACGGTTCGTCGCCGCTCGTTCTCTCGTGCACGAAGAACACCCAGGACGCTTCCACCGCGCCGGTCACGGTCAGCGCCGAGAACGTCAACCTGTGTGGTCCGGTGCCGAGCGGCTCGACGGGCGAGAATAGGAACAGGTCGGAGGTGATCTCGGAGAGCTCCGTGACATCGGCGCCATCCAGCAGCACGAGCGCGTCCCACGGCTCGTCGAGAGGTGGGTCGAAGAGCGCGGCGATCTGCGGCGCGTCCTCCGCCACGACCTCGCCGGGCAGCGGACTCAGGATCTCGACGGCTCCCGGCGTCCAGCCCGCGTCTCCGATTTCCAGTCCCGGTTCGGGTTCCTGCCCCGATTCGGACGCCGGACCCATCGCGGAGTCCCGGCCGCTCTCGACCGGCACCACCAGTAGTCCTCCCTCCGGTGCGCCGGGGGGGACCGTCACGACGGTCCCGTCCATGTCGACCATGCGCAGGTAGTACGAGAATGAAGGCTGCGTCACCAGGACACCAGGGACCTCGCCGAAGAGGGAGCTCCGTGCCGGCGTGAGGGGAATCGAGCGCAGCTCGCCGTCCGGCATCGCAACCACAACGTCGGCCGTTGCGATGCGTTCGGGAAGTACGTTGCCGGCAAGTGCGGCCTCGATGACGATAGGTTTGCCGGCGACGGCGTGAGGAGGAGGAGAGTGCCTGACGCTGAACGATTGCCCGCGCGCGGTCACGAACGGTGCCAGTACAAGGGCGACACA
The DNA here is from genome assembly GCA_030595835.1 of Candidatus Eiseniibacteriota bacterium. Taxonomy (GTDB): domain Bacteria; phylum Joyebacterota; class Joyebacteria; order Joyebacterales; family Joyebacteraceae; genus JALGZG01. The sequence goes on from JAUVLG010000042.1 coordinate 9,292, forward strand.
CATGTATGGGACCAATCGACGGGACTGCATCCAATCAGCTCCTTGCAGGCTTCGAGTGGCGCACGGCGCTTGGAACCCGGTGATTCTACTCCAGCCGTCGCGCGCTGTCCATCCGTGGGTGCCGCAGCCCGCGCGCCTTGGTCCGCGCGCCCTGGTCCGCGTGCTCCGCGGCCGGGTCTCTGAGGTTTGGCGTCGTCCACTGGTATCTCTGGGAACATACCCGCGACGTGTGTCCTCTAAGCAAATGAGACGACGGGAAGACGCGTACTACTCACGGAGAGCAGGAGGAGAGAATGCGGAAGAGAATGTCGGTCCCAGCAATCGCCGGAGCGCTGCTGACGCTCGGGTTGTTCGTGCTCGCTGGCTGCGGGGACGCCATCACCATGACGGACGTGAGCGAACTCAGCGATGAGGAGGCGCTCCGCGAGTTTATCGAGGAGCACGGTTTCTTCGATGAGACCGAGATCTACGGGGCCGACTCCATGGTTTCCGACGGGTCCGGTACTCGTGAGGAGATCGACCCGCTCACCTTCTGGCGCGAGGTGACCGAAAGGCACGTGGTGCGAGACGTCTACATCGACCATGAAGAAGGTATCGCCGAGGTCACGATCTACAAGGAGATATGGGGCACGCTCAACATCGTCGATGAAAACATGGTCGAGTACGAGAAGCCCATGCACCACGAGGGCGTAAGGTACGCGGTCTTCGAGCGCGTACCGGACACGGACCTCGACCGCCGGCATCGCAGGAGAGGCTGGAAGCTGACGGACATTTCGGGCCTCGTTGCCAACTCCGTCGAGACGCTGACAATGGACATCGAGTGGATTCACGTCCTGAGCGCGACGGTCGACACCACGATCACCGATCCGTCGGTTCTCATGGCGGTGCCCGATGAGATCATGAGTTTCGAGATGGGTGAGGAGGTTACCGTGACCGTGTCCGGTCCTCCCGAGGACGCGATCCTCTTCCTGCACACACGTGGCCACCGCTCGCCCTTCCATTACGAGGGCGGGGTGTTCGTCGGAACGTGGACGGTGACCTACCAGGGCGTTCACTGCACCGGTGTCCAGGCGCTGGCTCATGACTCGATCTACGACTCCGAGTACCCCGACGACAGCTTGCTATGGGTGATGCCATACGAGGTAGGCGACGAGCCGGAGGAGTAGCAGCAGATCCCCACCGGTGGCCGCTGTTGCAGGCCTACGCAGTTTCTCATCCCTCGGCCAAACAGCAGCGCGGCCGCCGATACAGGCAGATCAGAGCCCCGGATCTCTCCAGATCCCGGGGCTCCGGTCTACTCAGAGGGTAGAGTCCGATTCTGGCACAATGCCTGCACCTCTCTTGTGCTGTTCACGCCGCTGCACCAGTGCCGTGCCAGTGAGGTGTGGTGTGCACTGCACGCGTCGAGGTTGGACGGGAGGAACCGATGAGACTCCGCGGCCAGAGGGGATTAACGCTGATCGAGGTCATGATCACTGTCATGATCATTGGCGTACTGGCATCTGCGGCGACCCCGATACTCACGAACTCCATTGAGAGAGCCAAAACGTCGGAGGCCAGGGCGGCACTAGGCTCGATCAGACGCGCCATGCGGATGCACTACGTCGAGTACGGCACCTACAAGAACCCGCAGTTCACAGCCGGCAGGAAGGTGACATTCGGCAGCATCCTCGCTATCAGTGATACTGATCTCGCGGGACGCTACTTCAGCAGCGAGTGCTACACGTTCGAGAGAGTGAAGAGACGCACGTACCGGATTGTGTGTACCGGGATGGCGAGCACCGCTCCGACCGGCAATGAGGTGGCGCACGTCATTCTCTACATCAACCAGAAGGGCGACATCTGGAAAGGTGGTGCGCCGGACGGTGGTTCTGACCTGCATCTGGCGGTGCCTTTTGTTGGCAGGGACTAGCCGCTGACGTGGTTGACAGCTCGCCCCCCCCCGATCTCACCAACCCGGGCTCCAGTAGCCCGGGTTTCACCAACTCCGGTTCCACCAACCCGACCACCGCAGACCTGTCCCCGGGCCCGCATGCGGTTCCTCACCGCTGCGCGCTTCGGTACCAGCGCTCCCTCGCGTCCGCGACCCGTGCTTTTTGGTCGCACCAAATATTGACACTCAACACATACTGTGATACAATAAGAAAACTTCGATAACCGCGTGGGCCTTCGCCGCCGCTCGAGCAGATGCTCGTAGCCAGGCGTATTCTTGTAGGTATGTGGAGTCGACGCGGAGTCCCGGGACGCATGGCAGGAGACGAGGTTGTGAAGAGGGTGAGAGTAACCTTTGTGGTTGTTCTACTCGCGGCGGTGCTGCTGGCCGCGGCGCCGGCGTGCGGCGCGGGTATCGATCTGCCGGGCGGGGCGCACGGCGGCCCGGTGCATGCTCACAGCGTCGGCTCCCTCGCGGGGACGGTCACGGACAAATACACGCGTCAGCCCCTCTTCGCCACCGATGTTGTAGTGGTCGGCACGGGACTGGGTGGGATCACGGATCGGCACGGCAAGTTCAAGATCAGCGATGTGCCGGTCGGGACGTATCAGGTCACGGTCTCGATGATGGGGTACGAGCTCGGGGTCGTCGATGATGTCGAGGTCAAGGGTGGTTCGGTCACGACGATGCGCTTCGGGCTTTACCCGCGGGTTCTGGACATCGGCCTGAAGGTGCTCGTCGAGGCGAATCACTTCCACAAAGACAGCGAAAAACCCACGAGCTTCAGGACTCTGACCGCGCAGGAAATGCGTTACTCCCCGGGTTCGATGGAAGACGTCTTCCGTGTGCTCCAGTCTATGCCGGGTGTGAGTCCCGCGGACATGACGAACTCCAACCTGATAGTCCGCGGAGGCGACCCCAGTGAGAACCGCACGCTCTTCGAGAACATAGAGATACCTCGAGCGCTGCACTTCGGTCGTCCCGGTGGAACGATAGGCGGGATCAGCATTGTCAGTCCGAGTCTGCTCAAGAGGGTTGAGTTTCTCACCGGCGGATTCCCGGCGAGGTACGGCGACAGGGTATCCTCGGTCTTCGAGATGAAGCTGAGGGACGGCAGCAGCACGGACTACAGCACCGACTTCAATCTCAACATGGGTGGGTTCAGTCTCTCGGCGGATGGTCCGCTGCCCGGAGGCGGGACTATGCTCTTCTCAGTGCGACGAGGGGTCTTCGACCTGTTGACATCGACGATGGGCGTGCCCGCGCTCCCGTCTTACTGGGACGCGGTAGGCAAGGTGACGTACGACCTCGGTAGCTCAAACAGGCTCTCCCTCGTTGGTTTCTACTTCCCCGACGACCTCGAGATAGCGGCTGACTCAGAGAACGAAAACAGGCACGGGAACTGGACCGGCCTCGATCTGCAGCGCAGCGACCACGGCAGGGCGCTGGGCCTGAACTGGCGATATCTCATGGGCGAACGCGGGTACGTTCTGACGACGGCCTCACACGTCAGCAACAGCTGGACGACGAGCCGCGGTACGGGTGAGGAGCCCGAACTCGTCGGTGACGCGATCCGAGAGGAGGAGTTCCAGCTGAAGAGCGAGCTGAACCGCAGGCTCTCGGATCGAGTGAATGTGAGACTGGGGGTCTTCGCCCGGCAGATCCACTCTGAGCAGAACACGTGGAGCGTCTCGGATACGACGGCCAGCGGCGAGTTCATCCCCGGCTACCGAGTGACGCACAACCCTGACCCGACCTACAAAGCCGGCTCCTATGTGCAGGCCACGGTCAGGCCTTTCAGTCGAGCTTCGCTGACATCCGGGCTGCGGTACGACTACTACGATTTCACCGGCGAGTCGAAGGTGAGTCCCCGTCTTGGTATGGCCCTGTCGCTGACGGAGCGGACTACTCTCAACGCCGCGTACGGACACTACTACCAGACGGCGGCCCTCTGGCAGGTGGCTTCGCACTTGTCGAACACGAGCCTCCGCAGCAGCAGCTCGGTCCATTACGTGGCCGGATTGGAACATCTGTTCTCGGGGAACACGCAGATCAGCGTGGAGGCGTATCACAAGGAACTGAGCGACGTGTTCGTTCATGACTACTCCACGAGGATGACAACGAACAACGGAAGCGGCCATGCCCGAGGCGTGGAGCTGTGCATCCAGCGCAAGATGAGCAGAGGGCTGGTCGGAAGCGTGGCCTACACCTACGCGGTTTCCGTGAGGAGGGACGGGGAGTCTCTGCCGGAGTACTACTCTGAATTCGACCGCCCTCACAATCTCACTTTGGTAGGAAGCTACACGCCGTCCGACAAGTGGCGCGTAGGAGCGAAGTTCTTCTACGCGACCGGGAGCCCGTACACGCCTGTCGTCGGTTCGGAGCAGGTGGACGGCGAGTGGTACACCGTGCGCGGCACGAAGAACTCCGCTCGCTACCCCGACTACCACATGCTGGACATTCGCATCGACCGCTCCTTCCAGTTCGCGAACTGGAAGCTGATGGCATATCTGGACGTGTGGAACGTCTACGCCCGCCAGAACGTGACGCTGTACACCTACTCTATCGATGAGACCGGCACGGTCACGAGGACGGTTCCCGATGAGGCGCCTCGCATGGTCCCAATCCTGGGGCTGGAGGCCAGGTTCTAGCGCGGTGTGTGCAATAGTGAGGGGGAAGGAGCAAGGCCGCCGGCATCTGCCGGCGGCTTCTTCATAGTACCGGTGGGCGCTGCACCGTCGCGCGCACCGACACGGATCACTTCCTCAAGGGGCTATTTGCCCTTGACATCGCCAAACGTATGATTGAAATTGGTGTTTGAAACGGAGGGTTGAGCATGAAGACTACCGAGGCACACTCGGGTGACACAAAACAGAAGGTCCTGGAAGCCGCGTGCAAGGTGTTCAGCGAGGTCGGCTATCACGAGGGGACCGTCGCGAGGATCTGCGAGGAGGCCGGGGCGAACAGGGCCGCGGTCAACTACTACTTCGGTGAGAAGGAGAATCTGTACCACGAGGTGTGGAATCATACGTACAGACTGGCTCAGGAAGCTCATCCGTTGCAGTCCACGAGCGGAGAGGCATCGCCCGAGAACAGACTTCGTTTGTTCATGCGTTCGCTGATTCTCCAGGCATTCGACACCGGTCCGGCGGGGCAGTTCGCGCGCGTCATGGCGTTCGAGATGGCGGATCCGATGGACTTCGTGAGCGAGGAGCGGACGCGAGTTCGGGAGGACCTCTTCGAGTTCTTCATGGGCATCGCGCGCGACATGATCGGTGGGGGAGTGAGCCGTGAGGATCTCGTGCTGTGTCGCATCATGGTCTTGGCTCCCTCGTTGGGGATAGGCATACGGCGGTTCGGTTGCCACGCAAAGCGAGTGCCGCACGAGATGTTCGCATTCAACCCCGAGGAGATGGCCGAGCGGATGTTCCGGTTCGCGCTTGCGGGCATCGAAGATCTCAGAGCCAGTATCCGCCGACGCGATGCGGCGGGGGAGGGCGGAGCATGAGAACGCCGAACGGACATGTGGGGCGGGTTGCCATGTTCCTTATGTCGGCGTTCACGCTGTCGGTTGTCACTGGCTGTGCCGTCGGACGACACGAGATCCCGGATATCTCCGGTCTGCCGGAGGCGTTCAGTTCCACGGGTGAGACGAGTCTGTCGGAGGAGTGGTGGATGGGTTTCGACGACCCTGCGCTGAACGGTGTGATCGAAGAGGGGCTGGCGGGGAGTCCGGACCTGGCTGTCTGGTGGGACAGGCTCAATCATGCGGAAGCGCTCGCGCGCAAGGCCGGCGCTAGTTGGTGGCCGTCCGTGAGCGTTGAGTGCAGCGCTTCGCGCTCGGGTCAGTGGGGCGACGACGTTCTCGAGAGCTACGCCACCAGTCATTCGATGAGTGGTGTGGTCTCCTACGAGATCGATCTCTGGGGGCGAGTGCGTTCCGGCAGGCACGCGGCCGTGTTCGACGAGCACAGTAGTCGCGAGGACGCGCGCGCGGCCGTGCTCAGTCTGAGCGCGAGAATCGCCGCTACCTGGTACGAGATCGCGGAGGCCCGCTCCCAAGTTTTGGTTCTGAGGGAGCAGGTGGAAGCGAACGAGCAGATGCTTGAGATAGTCACCATGCGTTTCAGGGGTGGGCAGGTCGGCGCCTCCGACGTGCTGAGGCAGCGGCAGCTCCACGAGTCCAGTCGGGGCAACCTCGCTCTGGCGGAGTCGCGACTCGAGGTGCTCAGGAATCAGCTTGCGGTGCTGGTGGGGAGAGTCCCTCAGGCACACGTTGTCGATGAAGAAGCCGCGCTGATCGCGCTGCCGTCACTTCCCGATGCGGGCATTCCGTCGGAGCTCCTTCAGCGGCGTCCGGACCTCAGGGCCGCTGAGCTGGACGTAGCGGCTGCGAGCGCGCGGCTGGGCGTTGCCGTCGCCGACCGGTTTCCCCGCATCAGCATCTCAGCGAGCCTCGGCTCGAGCGCGACCACGAGCACAGACCTCTTCACGAACTGGCTCAGCAACCTCATCGGCAACGTGGCGAAGCCTGTGTTTGACGGCGGCGCCCGCAAGGCCGAGGCTGAGCGGCACGAAGCGCTGGTCGATGAGGCCTTCCACCGGTACCGCCAGGCCGTTCTCACAGGTCTACAAGAGGTGGAGAACGCGCTGACGCGGGAGAGCCACCAGAGTTCCTATCTCGGGAGCGTGAGCGAACAGCTGGCTCTGGCGAACGAGGTGCTGGAGCGGAACAGGGATGCCTACCGCGGAGGTCAGGTCGACTACCTGCGCGTTCTTGAGGCACTCACCTCGCAGCAGTCGCTCGAGCGCCAGCAGCTCGGCGCACACCGAGAGCTTATCGGCTATCGAATTGAACTCTGCCGTGCCCTGGGCGGCGGCTGGAATCCTGAGAGCTCGACAGATGCGCCCGCGGGACGGGACGGGAGGACGCAATCGTGAAGAGCATGCTGAAGACGATCCTGAGAAACCGCTGGTCGCCCCTGCTGATCCTGTTGGTGGGCATCGTTTTCTCCAGCGTGGTGGTGGCGACCGGTCCCGACGCGCCGCGGCGGCGGCCTCAGCGTCAGGCGCGTCTCGTGGAGGTCGTGCCGCTTGAGGTCGCTGATGCACAGGTGGCGGTCGAAGCCCTCGGTACGGTCCAACCGGCCCTCGAGGTGGGGCTCCAGGCCCAGGTTGGTGGGCAGGTGACCTACGTGAGTCCGGTTCTGATCCCCGGCGGGCGGTTCGCCGAGGGAGATACATTGCTCCGGATAGATCCCCGCGAGTATGAGTTCGCGGTACGCCAGCGGGAGAGCGACGTGGCGCGGGCCGAGCAGGCGCTCAAGCTGGAAGAGAGCCAGCAGGGGATCGCCCGTCGCGAGTACGAACTGATGGCGGACGTCATCGACGAGGGTGACGCCGAACTAGTGCTGCGCGGGCCGCAGCTCGAGACCGCTCGCGCAGCCTACGACGCGGCGCTGGCGGCGCTTGAGCAGGCGCGGCTCAATCTGGAACGCACGGCGGTGGTGGCTCCCATGAACGCCATCGTCGAGGACAGACTTGTGGACCGCGGCGGCATCGTCGCCGCCAACACGGTTCTTGCGACGCTTCTGGGCACGGACGCGTGCTGGGTGGAGACCCTCGTGCCCGCGGACAACCTGGTCTGGATCGATTCGCCGCGAGCCGACGGGTCGGGCGGCTCGGTCGCGCGAGTGCGTCAGGACGCCGTCTGGGACGAGGGCGTGTGGCGCAAGGGGCGTGTGTTGGGACGCTCGCGCAGCCTGGACGCGCAGGGCCGCATGGTCAGGGTCATCGTGGAGGTGTCCGACCCCTTCAGTCTGCGCAGGGCGAACGCCGCGGTACCCGCCCTGCTTATGGGTTCCTTCGTGGACGTAGAGATGCTCGGTCAGACCATCGCGGATGCGGTGGTTGTCGACCGCCGCTACGTGCATGACGGCAATAAGGTCTGGCTGATGGACAGCGATGGAAATCTTAGGATCCGGACGATCGAGCCCGTCTATACGGGTGAGGAACAGGTCTTCGTGACGGACGGTCTCGCGGCGGGAGAGCGTCTGGTGACGAGCTATCTCTCGGCCGCGGTCGAGGGCATGCCACTGAGTGTGAAGGGCGGCGCAGGGGCCGAGGGTGGCGCAGGGGCCGAGGGCGGTGCGGGGGCCAAGGGCGGCAAGGAAGGTCCCCCTTCAGAAGAGGGCAGTGATGGCAGTCAGAGCGGCGATGCCGCAGGCGTTCGTGTCGGCGGAGACGGTGAGGCGGAAGGGGTGAAGAGCCGATGACGGGCACGCGCGGAGGCGGGGCCATTGCGTGGATGGCCTCCAATCATGTGACCGCCAACATCATGATGCTGGTCTTCCTGATCGGCGGGCTCTTCATGACCACCCGCGTCAAGCAGGAGGTCTTCCCTGAGTTCAGTCTGGACCTGGTGACGATAACCGTCGCGTATCCGGGCGCCTCGCCCGAAGAGGTCGAGAGCGGCATCGTGCTCGCGCTGGAGGAGGCCGTTCGTGGCGTCGCCGAGATCAAACGCGTTCAGGCGACGGCTTCCGAGGGGATGGCCAGGGTCACGGTCGAGCTCCACGCGGGCGCCGACGGCCAGCAGGCTTACCAGGAGATCGACCAGGAAGTAGCCCGCATCGTCACGCTTCCCAAGGAAGCTGAGGAGCCGCAGGTCCGGCTGCAAACGATGCGGCGGTTGGTGCGGAACCTCGTCATCTACGGGGACGTGGGCGAGCACGTGCTGCGGGAGTTGGGTGAGGAGGCGCGCGACGTACTGCTGCAGTCTCCGAAGATCACTCAGGTCAACGTGGCGGGCGTGCGGGACATGGAGATCCACATCGAGATCTCCCAGGAGACACTCCGCACCTACGGGCTCAGTCTGGACGGGGTCGCTCAGACCATTGCGTCCGCCACGCTCGAGGTGCCAGGTGGCTCCGTGCGAACCGAGGGCGGCGAGATACTTCTGCGCGTCAAAGAACGCAGGGACTGGGCCAGGGAGTTCGCCGGGCTGCCGGTCGTCACGGCCCAGTCGGGCGCCGTGGTGCGCCTGTCCGACATCGCCACCGTGTCAGAGGGCTTCGAGGACTCGAACGTGGAGCAGCGCTTCGACGGGCTCTCGTGCGTCGACGTGGAGGTCTACAGAGTCGGTGCCCAGACGCCCATTGGAGTGTCGGCCGAGGTCGACAGGATCCTCCTCGACATCGAGGAGATACTGCCCCCCGGCGTGGAAGTCGCCTCCACGATCAACCGGTCGGAGAACTACGAGCAGCGCCTCCGGCTTCTGCTCAAGAACGCGTTCCTCGGGCTCATTCTGGTACTGGTAGTGCTGGGTCTGTTCCTCAACATGCGACTGGCCTTCTGGGTAACCATGGGGATACCGGTCTCGTTCCTGGGTGGTCTGCTCCTCATGCCCGCGATCGGCGTGACCATCAACATGATCACGATGTTCGCGTTCATCATTGCACTCGGCATCGTGGTCGACGATGCGATCGTTGCGGGGGAGAACATCTACGAGTACCGCCGTCGCGGAATGGGTTTTCTGCAGGCGGCGATCCAGGGCACGCGCGACGTCGCGGTGCCCATCTCGTTCAGCATTCTGACGAACATAGTGGCGTTCCTGCCGCTCGCGTTCATTCCGGGTTTCATGGGGAAGATCTTCGTTTCCATCCCGATGGTCGTGGTCACCGTCTTCATCATCTCCTGGGTGGAGGCGCTCTTCATCCTGCCGGCGCACCTGGCTCACGGGAACTCCGGGGCACACACCGGCATAGAGGGACGCATCAACCGCGTGCAACAGCGGGTTGCCGAGAAGCTCGAGCTCTTCATAAAGGGCCGCTACTCACGGTTCCTTCAGAGGGCCATAAGCAACCGCCGCGTCACAGTCGCCCTAGGGCTCGTGCTGCTGATGCTCGTGTTGAGCTACGTGTTCAGCGGGCGCATGGGTATGATCCTCATGCCGAAAGTCGAGTCGGACCGTGCCGTCGTTACGGCGGTGCTGCCCTACGGTGTTCCACTCGAGCGGGCGCGGGAGGTCAGAGGTCTTCTGGAGGAGGCCGCCGGCCGCGTCATCGACGAACACGGCGGCGACAGGCTGTCCGAGGGGATCAAGGGACGCGTCAACGAGAACACGATCGAGGTGACCGTTTTCCTGACCGATCCGGACGAGCGGCCCATGAACACGTTCCGGTTCACCAGCCTGTGGCGAGAGGAGACCGGACAGATCCCGGGCCTTGAGATGCTGCGCTTTGAGGCCGACCGCGGAGGGCCGGGAGCCGGGGCCGCACTGACGGTCGAGCTGTCGCACCGGGATGTGGAGATCCTCAACGAGGCCAGCTCCGACCTGGCCCGGCGGCTGGCGGAGTTCACATACACGAAAGACATCGACGACGGCTACAGCCCAGGCAAGGAACAGATGGACTTCCGGATCCGGATAGAGGGACAGGCGCTGGGTCTCACCGCGAGTTCGGTGGCCCGACAGGTCCGGTCGTCCTTCTACGGTGCGCAGGCTCTTCGTCAGCAGCGGGGGCGCAACGAGGTGAAGGTGCTCGTGCGCCTGCCGGAGGCGGCCAGGAGCCGTGAGGCGGACGTGGAGAGACTCTTGGTGCAGACCCCGGCGGGGACGTGGGTGCCGCTCCTGGAGGTGGCCGACGTGGACCGCAGGCGCGCCTACACGAGCATCTCCAGGCGGGACGGGCGACGCACGGTGCAGGTCACAAGTGGCGTGGAGCCGTTCGACCAGAGCTCCGTCGTGCAGGCCAGCCTCGAAGCGTCGGTGCTGCCATCGCTCGTTGAGGACTACCCCGGTCTTTCGTACTCGTTCGAGGGCTTCCAGGCCGACATCAAGGAGAGCATGAGGGCGCTCATCGGGGGCTTCGCGCTGGCAATGATCATCTCGTACGCGCTTCTGTCCATACCGTTCAGGAGCTACACCCAGCCCCTTGTAGTGATGATGGCCATACCGTTCGGCATCGTGGGGGCGGTGCTCGGCCACCTTCTCATGGGATACAGCATGAGCATCATCAGTCTCATGGGTATCATTGCGCTCTCCGGTGTGGTCGTGAACGACTCGCTCATTCTCATTAGTTACGCGAACAAACTCCGCGGCGAGGGGCTGAGTGCCGAGGAGGCGATCCACAAGGCCGGTGTTCGCCGCTTCCGGCCCATTCTCCTGACGACGATGACCACATACGGCGGGCTCGCGCCGATGATCTTCGAAACCTCGAGGCAGGCGAGATTCATGATCCCGATGGCGATCTCGCTCGGATACGGGATCGTCTTCGCGACCCTTATCACCCTGGTGCTCGTGCCCAGCCTCTATCTGCTGGTCGAGGACGCCCAGTCCGCACTTGCCCGCGTGATGGTCAGGCTGCGCCGCAGCGGTAGCTCAGATACGGAGGCGGCGAGTGCGTGATCCAGTCCGTAACCACATCCTGGCCGACACGGACATCGGCGCGCTCCTCTGGCGTCTGTCCATTCCCGCGACCGTCGGCATGGCGGTCATGGCCACCTACAACCTCGTCGATGCCATCTTCATCGGACGCGGCGTAGGCACGCTCGGC